>NZ_JAJOZB010000001.1:2067750-2393000 GCF_023701745.1 Streptomyces sp. RKAG293
CGGGTTCGCCGTCCCAGGACTCCCGGGTCCGCACCACGACGCCGCCGGCGCCCGGCTCGAACGTCCAGACGTGGATGCCGATGATGCCGTGGGCCGGGCCGCCCCAGGCGATGCGGCCCATCGGGGTGAGCTCGCCGATGGTGGAGGTGATCGTGAGGCCGGCGGTCTGCCACTCGAAGACCCCTCCCACCTCCAGTTCGGTGGTCAGGCGGGCGCTGGTGATGCCGGGGTTCCAGCGCGGCCAGGAGCCGATGTCGGTGTGCAGCCGCCAGATCGTCTCCAGCGGGGCGTCGATGGTGACGGTGAGGTCGGCGATGGCCGGGGCCGCGTGATCGATGTCCATGATGTCCTTCACTTCTTCCGGTTGTTACGGTCAATCGCTTTCGTTACACACTATAACAGTTGCTAAGATGGGTCACGCAACCCCAGGAGAGGTACTTCGCGAGCCGCGACGATCTGCTCAGCGCCCTGATCCGTGACGCCTACGACGATCTGGCGACAGCCATCGAGCAGGCCGTCGCGGCCGGCTCCGAGGCCGCGTCACCGCGCGCCCGGCTGCATGCGCTGGCCGGGTCGTTCCGGGCCTGGGCCGTCGCCGACCCGCACCGCTACCTGCTGATCGCGGGCACCCCGGTGCCCGGCTACACCGCCCCGCCCGACACCCTGCTGCGCGCCCGCGCGGCGCTCGGCCCCTTCATGAAGGTCTTCGTCCAGGGACGGCCGGAACCGGCCATGGAGACGCTGGTGGGCCAGCTGGAGGCCTGGGCCGAGCGGGATCCCGCGGTGGCCGGATGGTTCGCGGAGCACACCGGGCCCTGGGACCCGCCGCCCTCGGCGCCCTCGGCGGCCTCGGCGGCCTCGGCGGCCGGCAGGGGCACGGCTCTCGCCGGCGCCGTGCTCACCTGGTCCCAGCTGCACGGATCGGTCAGTATCGAAGTATCGTCCCAGTTCAGCGGCATGGGCCACAGCCCGTCGACGCTGCTCCTGGCCTCCCTGGACGCCCTGGCCGACGCCTTCGGCCTTCCCCCCGTCCAGGTCGGGTCGCAATTGTGGGTCCGGCGGCGGATCCTGGCCCCATGGGAAACACCTATCGGGGCTGGGCAACAGTGATCGCCGACGGGACCGGAACCGCGGTCGAGGCCGATCTGTACGCGATTCAGGAAAAGGGCCGCCTTTCGGCCTGGCACGGCAGCCTCCACACCGGCGCGGGCCCGAGCCCGTGGGCGGTGCGCGGCAAGACGCTGGACCTGCGGCTGCCTAACGGGCGGCAGGGAGAGTGCGTCATCACCAAGGTATTTCCGGAGACGGGACGTGCCGAGGTGACCGGGAACGGGCCCGTGCCGTTCGGATCGGAGCACGAGAGGTAGTCACCGCGGCCGGCCGCATCGGAGGGGACCCGGCGGGACGGGTCCCCCGCCGGCACTGCCGGAGGAGACCCGTCCGTGATCAGCGGATGCCGACGGCGGCCAGCGCGCGGCGCTGTCCGGGGCTCGGGTGGGCCGGCCAGTAGAGGTAGCAGACGCCGCCGGTCCCACTGCTGACGTTGCCCGAGGCGTTGTAGCGCTTGGTCCGCAGCCAGATCGTCTCGAACTGGGCCCGCCGGTAGACGTTGCGCACCACGTCGTCGCCGGCGCTGGCCGGGTCGTTGGCCACCACGTCGCCCTCCGCGGTGAAGCCGGCGATGCACATCAGGTGGCCGGAGGTGCCGTAGCCGGCGCCGTCCAGCTCGGTGGCGAGGAAGGACTGGGACGTTATCACCGGGATGCCGGCGCGGATCAGCCGTTCGACGTCGTTCAGCGAGTGCAGACGGGTGATGACGCCCTGCAGGTCAGGGTAGGTGGCGGCATAGGCGGCGTTGAACGGCCAGTTGCCGCAGCCCTGGTACTGGTTGTCGTACGTGAAGCGGGCCGCGTGGTCGACCTGCGGATCGGCGAAGGCCGGGTTCACCCACGCGAGGTCGGCCGCCGAGGGCTTGCGGCCCCAGTACTCGATGACCATCTCCGACGAGGTCGGGCTGCACCAGGCCTCGCCGCCGTTGTCGTACTCCGGGTACTGGCCCTTGTGGATGTTCTGCGAGTAGCGCGGCACCGGGAGTTCGATCCCGGCGCCCGCGCCGGGGACCGAGGCCGGGACGGTGAAGCGGTCGGGGATGGTGGAGGCCATCGCGCCCAGCCGCCAGAGCGTCGGGGTGAGCCGGCTGCCGGGCTTGCGGTAAAGGGTCACCCGCAGCCGGTACGAGGCGAGCAGCGGTCCGGCCGCCGCGTCGTCGATGGAGAAGGTGTCGGTCCAGATGCTGCTCCTGCCGTCGGTCTGGTCGTCGACCGAGGTGCGCTTGATGTCACCGTCGCCGGAGGCCCAGCGGCCCATCACGTAGGCGGGGGTGGCGGTGCCGTCGGTGTAGGTGCCGAGCAGCTCGACCTGCAGCCAGGTGCCGGCCGGGGTACGGGCGTTCCACGAGGAGATCAGTTCGCTCGCGGGGTGCCGCAGGGTGTGCACCGGGGAGGTCCAGGTGGCGGAGTCCCAGGTGGAGGTGGTGCCGGTGTGCGGGTCGGTGTAGTCCAGCGAGCCGCTGGGCCGGTCGATGACCAGGCCGGGCCGTACCCCGGGCACCGGGCGGGTGCCGCCGCGTTCGCCGCACCGCCAGTCGGTGTACGAGGTCCAGCCGGTGTAGTCCACCGGCGCGCTGTCGGCCGGGGTGCCGTGGGCGGGGGCGCCCCGGTCCGCGGCCACCGCGTCTCCCGGTCTCCCGGCGGCTCGCGGGGCGGCGGCCGCCCGGGTCGCGGGAGCGGCCGCGGTGGCGGCCACCGCGGCGAGCGCGGCGGCCAGGACGGTGCGCCGCGGAGCGGGTCTGGTCATGGCGGTGTTCCCCTCGCTGTGAACGACGGAGTCGGTCCTGCCGTGTCGGCGGGCACGCGGCGGATGCGCCTTACTATCGCGGCTCCTCCGGCCTTTCTGCCAGGGTTTCCGGCGCGTGCCACCGACCAACATTGGATCAGACCACTGGCGCTATCCCGGCAGGACCACGAGGTCACGGCCCGTCAGGTTCAGCCGCTCGCCGGAGTTCTCGGTGCAGACCGCGATGTCCTCGATGCGGGCGCCGAACCGGCCGGGGAGGTAGATGCCGGGTTCGATGGAGAAGGCCATGCCCGGCTCCAGCGGGCGCTCGCTGCCCGCTACGATGTACGGCTCCTCGTGCGTCTCCAGGCCGATGCCGTGCCCCGTGCGGTGGATGAAGTGCTCGCCGTACCCGGCGCCGGCGATGATGTCGCGGCCGACCGCGTCCAGCGCCTCGGCGGTGATCCCCGGGCGCACCGCCTCGACCTGCGCGTGCTGGGCGCGCTGCAGCACGTCGTACAGCTCCCGGAAGTCGGGGTGCGGCTCGCCGACGGCGTAGGTGCGTGTCGAGTCGGAGCAGTAGCCGTCCTCGGTGGTGCCGCCGATGTCGACCACGACGGGATCGCCGGTCCTGACGACCCGGTCGGAGACCTCGTGGTGCGGGCTCGCGCCGTTGGGTCCCGAGGCGACGATGACGAAGTCCACGGTGACATGGTCCGTCGCGAGGATCGCGTCCGCGATGTCGCGGGCGATCTCGCGTTCGGTGCGGCCGGGCCGCAGCCACTCGCCCATCCTGCGGTGCACCCGGTCGATCGCGGCCCCGGCCCGCCGCAGCGCCGCCACCTCGGCCGGGCTCTTGCGCATCCGCAGCTCCTGCAGCACCTCGCCGGCCAGCACCGCCTCGGCCCGCGGCAGCGCGGCGGTGAAGGCGAGCAGCTTCTCGGCCCACATGTGGTTGTCGACGGCGACCCGGCGGACGCCGGCCGGCAGCCGGCCGGCGATCAGCTCGTAGGCGTTGTCGGTCTCGGCGAAGCCGGTGATGTCGATGCCGAGGCCGCCGACGGGCGAGGCCAGCGCGGCCGGCCGCTCCAGGGCGGGGACGACGAGGAACGCGTCGCCCTCGGTGGGCACCACCAGGCAGGTGAGCCGCTCCAGCGGCAGCGCCTGATAGCCGGTGAGATAGCGCAGATCGGCGCCCGGCGAGATGAGCAGGGCGTCCAGACCCGCGCCGGCGGCGGCCTTGCGGGCGAGTTCGAGGCGCTCGGCCGGATACAGCCCGGCGGAGTCGGCGGCGGAAGCTGAGGAGTCGGTCACGCGTCACACGGTAGACGCCCCTGGTGTCCGGCGGAGGGCGGCCGGCAGGACGCGTCGCGGCCCCGGCCGCGCCGTGCCCGGGGCTCGCTACGCTGGGCCCGATGAACGATCAAGCCGCCCCCGCCCCGAGTGACCCGCTCGCGGAGTTCGCCGCGCATCTGCGGGAGCTGCCGCCGTCGTGCGGCCCGGTCCGGATCGTCGCCGTGGACGGGCACGCCGGCTCCGGCAAGACCACGTACGCCGCCCGGCTCGCCGGCGCGCTCGGCGGGGCGCCCGTCGTCCATCTGGACGATCTGGCCACCCATGACGAACTGTTCGCGTGGACCGGGCGGTTGCGGGAGCAGGTCCTGGAGCCGCTGGCGGCCGGCCGGACCGCCCGGCACGGGGTCTACGACTGGACGCGGCGGCGCTTCGACGGCGTCCGTGCGGTACCCCCGGCACCCGTCGTCCTCCTGGAGGGCGTCGGGAGCGGACGGGCCGCCCTCCGACCGCTGCTGTCGCACCTGCTGTGGCTCGAGGTCTCCCGTGAGACGGCCAGGGACCGCGGACAGCTGCGGGACGGCCCGGAGATGGGCGCGTTCTGGTCCTCCTGGATGCGGGCGCAGGACGCGCACTTCGTGTCCGATCCCTCACAGCCCTTCGCGGACCATCTGGTACTGCTGAGACCAGAGGGATACACGATGCTTCCGGGGCCCGGGAGGCGCTCCCGAACACCATGATCCCTCACGGACGGTGACCGATTACCGCCGGTGCGCTGCCACTTCCCGATGGCCCCCACGGAGCCCTCCGGAGCGGCTTGACCGGGGGGGTGTACAGGAATTACGTTCTCAATAAGCGGTCAGTGCGGGCCGCTCCCATGATCCGAAGCCCCCGGTTGTTCCCCCGTGACCGGGGGCTTCGCTGCGTCCCGGCCCGGTCCAGCGGGCCCGTCGGGCCCTTTTTCCCTCACCCACTGTCACCACCTGGAGTCCGTGCGTCGAACGGCGCGGGCCCGAGGGGACCGCTGCGCCGCTCTACGGCACCGCCGTCATCGCAGGTACGATGCGAACGGGGTGCGGTGGCAGGCGGGGGCAACACTCCCCTGCGCCAACTCCCGTCCCGGTCCTCAGGGTTGGGACGGGGTACGCAGCAAGCCGCGGGGGAACGGTTGGTGGGGACCTGATGGACTTCGGGACAGAGCGCTCGGGCGCCCCCGCCGGCCTCGCCTGGCTGCGCGCCGTGGACGCCTACACCGTCGGGGCGTACGCGCAGGCCGAGGAGGAGTTCCGGGCCGCCGTGCGGCTCGATCCGGGCATGGCGGACGCCTGGCTTGGCCTGCACGCGCTGCGCGCGGACACCTCGACGGCGCTGCTCCAGATGTACCGCCACCGGGACCGCTTCGGCGAGGAGCGAAGGGCGCACCGCCGGTCGATCAACTCCTGGTACTGGCTCGGCTGGTGGGTGCAGCCGGTGCTGGAGTCGGACCGCGATCTGCTGCTCGCGCACGCCTCGCACTGGCTGGACGGCCGGCATGTCGCCGAGCTGGACCGGGCGCTGGCCGAGTGCCCGCCCGTCGACACCGACCGGCAGGTCCGCTTCCTGCACGCCTGCCGGGCCTATCTGGTCAAGGACTGGGAGCAGTTGGTCCGCAACACCGAGCCGCTGCTGGGCGATCCGGTGCTCGGCATCGAGGCGGGTCTGTTCGGCGGGATGGCCCGCGTCCGGCTGGAGCTGTGCGGGCAGGCCGAACCGCTGCTGGCCGCCGCGCTGATGCGCTGCCGCAGCGAGCAGCCGCAGCGCAAGGAGCTGCGGTACTGGCTGGCCCGCGCCTACGAGGGCACCGGCCGCACCGCCGCGGCGCTGCCGCTGTACCGGGCCGTGCACCGGGTGGACCCGGCGTTCATGGACACCGCCGCCCGGCTGGCGGCGATCAACGAGTCCGACGGGCTCGACGAGGGCGCGGGTGCCGGTCTGGCGGCCGTCTCGCTGTCCGGCCTCGGCCAGGCCTCCCCCGATGTGCTGGACGGCCCGGACTCCGCCCTGTTGACCGGTGAGCCGATGGACGGCCGCGGCCCCGGCACCGAACTGGAGGAGCCCGCGCTGACGCTCGGCCCGCCGGACGACGATGTACGGGAGAAGGCCGGGGTGGCGTCCATGGCGCTGCCGCCGCCACTGTCGATGACAGCGCCGGACCCGATGCTGCTCGGCCAGGCGCTCGCCGAACTGGACCGCATGGTCGGCCTGGAGCCGGTGAAGCGGCAGGTGCGGGCGCTGTCGGCGCAGCTGCGGATGGCCCGGCTGCGGGCCGGCCAGGGGCTGCCCGTGCAGCCCCCCAAGCGTCACTTCGTCTTCTCCGGCCCCTCCGGCACCGGCAAGACCACCGTGGCCCGGATACTCGGCCGGGTCTTCTACGCGCTCGGGCTGCTCGGCGGCGATCATCTCGTCGAGGCCCAGCGGTCCGACCTGGTGGGCGAGTTCCTGGGGCAGACCGCGGTCAAGGCCAACGAGCTGATCGATTCCGCGCTCGGCGGGGTGCTCTTCGTGGACGAGGCGTACGCCCTGTCCAACTCCGGCTATTCCAAGGGCGACGCCTACGGCGACGAGGCGCTCCAGGTGCTCCTCAAGCGCGCCGAGGACAACCGCGACCGCCTGGTGGTGATCCTCGCCGGCTACCCGGAGGGCATGGACCGGCTGCTGGCGGTGAACCCCGGGCTCAGCTCCCGCTTCACCACCCGGGTCGACTTCCCCAGCTACCGGCCGCTGGAGCTGACCAGGATCGGCGAGGTCCTCGCCGCGGACAACGGCGACCACTGGGACGAGGAGGCACTGGAGGAACTGCGGGCCATCAGCGCCCATGTCGTCGACCAGGGCTGGATAGACGAACTGGGCAACGGCCGGCTGCTGCGCACCCTGTACGAGAAGAGCTGTGCCTACCGCGATCTGCGGCTGTCGGACTACCCCGGCTCGCCCAACCGCGACGATCTGTCGACGCTGCGGCTCCCCGACCTCATGCAGGCCTACGGCGAGGTGCTGTCGGGACGCGGCCCGGGGGTGCCGCCGGGCGAACCGGCCGAGTAGACCGGTCCGCCACGGCGGCAGGCGACAGGCGTCAGGTCCGTCCGGCGATCGTCGGCAGCTCGCGGTGCGCCGGGTCGCGGACCTCGCCGACCAGCATCTCCAGGACGTCCTCCAGCGCGACCAGGCCGATCGGGCGGCCCTCGGCGTCCGCGACCGCCGCGAGGTGCGACGCCGCGCGCCGCATCTGGGTGAGCGCGTCGTCCAGCGGCAGGTCGGCGCGGAGCGTCGCCATCGGGCGCCAGAGCCGCTGCGGCACCGGGTGGCTGCCGTCCTCGACGTCCAGGACGTCCTTGACGTGCAGATAGCCGAGATAGGCGCCGTCGGGGCCGGCCACCGGGAACCGTGAGTACCCGGTGTGCACCGTGAGTTCCTCGACCTGGCGCGGGGTCACCGACGGATCCACCGTGATCAGCTCGGCGGGGCGCAGCAGCACCTCGATGACCGGGCGGGTGCCCAGCTCCAGGGCGTCCTCCAGGCGTTCCTGCTCGTCGTGGTCGAGCAGCCCGGCCCGCCGGGCGTCCTCGACGAGCACCGTCAGCTCCTCGCTGGTGAAGACGGAGTCGACCTCGTCCTTGGGCTCGACCCGGAACAGCTTCAGGATCAGCCGCGCGCAGCTGCCCAGTACCGTGATCACCGGCCGGAACACCCGGGCGAAGGCCACGAGTCCGGGGCTGAGCCACAGCGCGGTCTTCTCCGGGGCGGCCATCGCCAGGTTCTTCGGCACCATCTCGCCGATCACCAGGTGCAGCGAGACCACCACCGCGAGCGCCATGACGTACCCGACCGCGTGCGCCAGCCCCTCGGGCATCTGCGCGGCCTCGAAGAGCGGTTCCAGCAGATGGGAGATGGTCGGCTCGGCCACCGCGCCCAGGGTGAGCGAGCAGACGGTGATGCCGAACTGGGCCGCCGCCATCATGCGCGGCAGGTTCTCCAGCCCGTGCAGGACGGTACGGGCCCGCCGGTGTTCCGCGGCGAGCGGTTCGATCTGGCTGCGGCGTACCGAGACCAGGGCGAACTCCGCGCCGACGAAGAAGCCGTTGGCGAGCACCAGCAGGACGGCGAAGAGCAGCTGGAGGACGCTCATCGGGCGGCCCCCTGGTCGTCCTGGGTGCCGGCGCCGGTGCCGGTGCGCACGATGCGCACCCGTTCCGCCCGGTGGTGGGAGACCTCCCGGACCCGCAGCTCCCAGTCGGGCAGCACCGCGGTGTCACCGGGTTCGGGGATCCGCGCCAGCAGGTCGGCGACGAGCCCGGCGACCGTCTCGTACGGGCCCTCCGGGGCCTGCAGCCCGATCCGGGCGAGCGTGTCCACCCGGCAGCCGCCGTCGGCGTCCCAGGCCGGCAGGCCGTCCTCGGCCGCGGCCTGCGCCAGTTCCGGCAGGTCCACGGCGTCGTGCTCGTCGCGCACCTCGCCGACGAGTTCCTCGATGATGTCCTCCAGGGTCACGACACCGGCCGTGCCGCCGTACTCGTCGACGACGACGGCGATCGGCTGCTGGCTGCGCAGCAGTTGCAGCAGCTGCCGTCCCGCCAGCGTCTCCGGGACCAGCAGCGGCGAGACCGAGATCCGGCCCACCGGGGTGCGGTCGCGCAGCGGGGCGGCGACGGCGAGGGCGTTCTTGAGGTGGACCATCCCGATGATGTCGTCCAGCCGCTCCCGGTAGACCGGGAAGCGGGACAGGCCGGTGGCCCGGGTGAGGTTGAGGACGTCCGCGGCGGTGGCGGTGTCCTCCAGCGCGCTGACCCGTACCCGTGGCGTCATCACGTTGGCGGCCGTCAGGTCGCCGAGCGACAGGGTACGGACGAACAGGTCGGCGGTGTCCTGCTCCAGGGTGCCGGCCTGCGCCGAGTGCCGGGCGAGGGAGACCAGTTCGCTGGGGGTGCGGGCCGAGGCCAGCTCGTCGGCGGGCTCGACGCCGAGCATCCGCACCAGCCGGTTGGCGATCCGGTTGAGCACTTCGATGACCGGCCGGAAGGCGGTGGAGAACACCCGCTGCGGGCCGGCCACGAACCGGGCCACCTGCAGCGGGCGGGAGACCGCCCAGTTCTTGGGGACGAGCTCGCCGACGACCATCTGGACGGCCGAGGCGAGCATCATGCCGATGACGACGCCGACCCCGGGGGCGGCGCGCTCGGGCAGTCCGGCCGAGGTGAGCGGGCCGGTGAGCAGCTGGGCCAGCGCCGGTTCGGCGAGCATGCCGACCACCAGCGAGGTGATGGTGATGCCGAGCTGGGTGCCGGAGAGCTGGAACGACAGCTTCCGCAGCGCGGCCACCACGCTCCGGGCCCGGCGGTCGCCCTCGGCGGCGGCGCGTTCCGCGGCCGGCCGGTCGACGGTCACGAGACCGAATTCGGCGGCGACGAAGAAGCCGTTGGCGAGGATCAGGACGAATGCCGCACACAGCAGCAACAACGAGGTGCTCATGCCGCCGCTCCGGAAGTTACGGGAACTCCGCTGGAGGGAGGGGCGGCGCAGGTACTACCAGACGATTTGGACATCGTCGTTTGGGTGTCACTCCTTGGGTCGGTGGGGCCCCGCGGGCAGTCTGCGGAAGCACTGCCCGACTCCAGAGTAATCAAGAGCGGGGCTCGGTCGGCAGCCCTACCTGGTGCCGGGCTGCCCTGTGCCGCGCGCTTCGGCCAGCGCCCGCAACTGGCGGGCGGCGCGGACCGCCTGGTCCCGGCCGCCACCGGGCTGGATGCCCATCGCGGCCAGGCTGGTGCCGTCGGTGAGGTCGAGATAGACCCACGGGTCGCCGGTCCGCAGATTGACCTTGACGACCTCGGCCCATTCCAGCCGGCGGCTGGCGACCAGGTTCACCACGGTGATCCCGTCGTCGTCCGCGACCACCTTGGGCCGGCTGAGCACCGCCAGCAGGGCGAAGATCAGCAGGCCGGTGATGATCATGGTGGCCCGGTCCCCCGGGCCCCAGGGCTGCGCCCCGCCGCTGGGCATCATCAGGGCGACGACGGTGAGCACGACGAGCAGACCCGCCCCGACCGTCAGCAGCACCACGCGGGTGCGGACCGGACGGAAGGTGACGGGCAGCTCGGGCGGGACCGCCGCGGCGGACGGGCCGGGTTTGCCGGACATCACAGGCGGGCGGCGTGGATGCCGGTGGTGAGGATCGCCCGGGCGCCGAGCTCGTACAGCTCGTCCATGATCCGCTGGGCGTCGCGGCTGGGGACCATGGCGCGGACGGCGACCCAGCCCTCGTGGTGCAGCGGCGAGACGGTCGGCGACTCCAGGCCCGGGGTGAGGGCCACGGCCCGCTCGACCTGCTCCACGCGGATGTCGTAGTCCATCATCACGTAGCGGCGGGCGACCAGGACGCCCTGCAGCCGGCGCAGGAACTGCGCGACCTTGGGGTCCTCGCCCTCCACGCCGGTGCGCCTGATGACGACCGCCTCGGACTCCATGATCGGCTCGCCGAAGACCGCCAGCCCCGCGTTGCGCAGCGAGGTACCGGTCTCGACGACGTCCGCGATGACCTGGGCGACGCCCAGCTGGATGGCGGTCTCGACGGCGCCGTCCAGGTGCACGACGGAGGCGGCGATGCCGTTGTCGGCGAGGTGCTTCTCGACGACGCCCTCGTAGGAGGTGGCGACCGTCATGCCCCCGAGGTCCTTGACCGACTCCGCCGTACCCGGCTCCGCGGCGTAGCGGAACGTGGAGCGGGCGAAGCCGAGCTGGAGGATCTCCTCGGCGTCCGCGCCCGAGTCCAGCAGCAGGTCACGGCCGGTGATGCCGATGTCGAGCCGGC
Organism: Streptomyces sp. RKAG293; assembly: GCF_023701745.1. NCBI lineage: Bacteria > Bacillati > Actinomycetota > Actinomycetes > Kitasatosporales > Streptomycetaceae > Streptomyces > Streptomyces sp. RKAG293. Next base: position 2,078,720 of record NZ_JAJOZB010000001.1, read on the forward strand.
CGGAGCTGACGTAGATCGCGATGTCGCGCGGCCGCAGGTAGAAGAACTCCACCTCGTTGTCGCTGTCGACGAGGACGAGCTCCTTGGACTCCTTGCGCTGCCGGTAGCCGGCCTCATGGAGCATCGCCGACGCAGGCCCGGAGAGTGAACCCTTGTTGGGAACGGCGATGCGCAGCATGAGGGCAGCTTCCTTTGCGGTTCGGGGTGTTCGGGACGCGAGCGGCGGTGCGTGCGGGTGCCGGCTCAGAGATGAGCGTAGACGTCGTCCAGGGAGATGCCCCGGGCGACCATCATCACCTGCAGGTGGTAGAGCAGCTGGGAGATCTCCTCGGCGGTGCGGTCGGCGCCCTCGTACTCGGCGGCCATCCACACCTCGGCGGCCTCTTCGACCACCTTCTTGCCGATCGCATGCACACCGCTGCCCACCAGCTCGGCGGTGCGGGAGGTACTGGGGTCGCCGGTGGCGGCCTTGTGCTGGAGCTCGGTGAAGAGCTCCTCGAATGTCTTCTTGGCCATGGTGGCTCACACCCTACGCGGAAGTGCCGGACGCTCAGCGCCAGGGTTCGGATACTGAACGCAGGATGGTCGCGGTGGCCACCGCGGCGGTGACCGCTTCGTGGCCCTTGTCCTCGTTCGACCCGGGCAGGCCGGCCCGGTCCAGCGCCTGCTCCTCGGTGTCGCAGGTCAGCACGCCGAAGCCGACGGGCACCCCGGTGTCCACGCTGACCTGGGTGAGGCCGGCGGTGACACCGTGGCTGACGTACTCGAAGTGCGGGGTGCCACCGCGGATGATCACGCCGAGGGCGACGATCGCGTCGTAGCCGCGGCCCGCCAGCACCTTGGCGACGACCGGCAGCTCGAAGCTGCCGGGCACCCGCAGGACGGTCGGCTCGTCGATGCCCAGCTCGGCCAGGGCGCGCAGCGCGCCCTCGACCAGGCCGTCCATGACCTGGACGTGCCACTGGGCCGCGATCACTGCCACGCGCAGGTCACCGCAGTTCTTCACGGTCAGCTCGGGGGCGCCCTTACCGCTCACGTCTCTCCTCAGTTCCGGTGCTCGTCGTACGGGTCGTACGGGTCGTACGGGGTGGTGCGGGTCGTACGGGGTCGTGCTGCTGGTGTTCCGACGGCTACTGGTTGCCGCAGGGGCTGGTCACGACCGGGTCGAGCCACGGCAGGTCGTGGCCCATCCGGTCCCGCTTGGTGCGCAGGTACCGCAGATTGTGCTCCCCCGCCACGACGGCCATCGGCTCGCGGGCGAGGACCTTCAGGCCGTGGCGGGTGAGCGCGTCGACCTTCTCCGGGTTGTTCGTCAGCAGCCGCACCGACCGCACCCCGAGGTCGGCGAGCATCTGCGCGGCGGCGCCGTAGTCGCGGGCGTCGGCGGGCAGGCCCAGTTCCAGGTTGGCGTCCAGGGTGTCGCGGCCGCGCTCCTGGAGCTCGTACGCGCGCAGCTTCGACAGCAGGCCGATGCCGCGGCCCTCGTGGCCCCGCAGATAGACGACGACACCGCGGCCTTCGGAAGCCACCCTTTCGAGCGACGCCTGGAGCTGCGGTCCGCAGTCACAGCGCTGCGAGCCGAAGACGTCGCCGGTGAGGCATTCGGAGTGCACCCGCACCACGACGTCGTCGCCGTCGGCGAGGGCGCCGTCCGCGTCGAGGTCGCCGGCGATGAGCGCGATGTGCTCGATGCCGTCGGTGGTGCTGCGGTAGCCGTACGCCCGGAAGTCGCCGAAGGCGGTGGGCAGCCGGGTCGCGGCCTCGCGGCGCACGGTGGGCTCGGACGCCCGGCGGTAGGCGATCAGATCCTCTATGGAGATGATCGACAGGCCGTGCTTGCGGGCGAACGGCACCAGCTCGGGGAGCCGGGCCATGGTGCCGTCCTCACGGGCGATCTCCACGATGGCCGCGGCCGGCCGCAGTCCCGCCAGCCGCGCCAGGTCGACACCGGCCTCGGTGTGGCCGTTGCGGACCAGGACGCCGCCCGCGCGGGCGCGCAGCGGGAAGACATGGCCGGGGCGTACGAAGTCGCCCGCGACGGAGGTGGGGTCGGCGAGCATCCGGATGGTCGTGGCCCGGTCGGCGGCGGAGATGCCGGTGGTCACGCCGTGCGCGGCGCTCGCGTCGACCGAGACGGTGAACGCGGTCTTCATCGACTCGGTGTTGGCCTCGACCATCTGCGGCAGTTCCAGCCGGTCGAGCTCCGGGACCTCCATCGGCACGCAGATCAGCCCGCGGCACTCGCTCATCATGAAGGCGACCAGCTCAGGGGTGGCCTTCTCGGCGGCGATGATGAGATCGCCCTCGTTCTCACGGTCCTCGTCGTCGACGACGACGACGGGACGGCCGGCGGCGATGTCGGCGATGGCCCGTTCGACCGGGTCGAGCGCGAGATCACCGTCGTGGTCGGCGTACCAACTCTGCAGCGCGGTCATGCTGTGGCTCCATCCGGGACGGTCCCGCTCGGCGCCCTGTCCGTCCGGGTCTGCAGCCACCAGGCGCGCAGACCGAGGACGACCAGGACGAAGTAGATGACATAGACCAGGCCCGAGAAGGCCAGCCCGTTGTTGAAGGCGAGGGGGACGCCGACCACGTCGACGGCGAGCCACGCGAACCAGAACTCCACCCAGCCGCGGGCCTGGGCGACCATGGCGGTCAGCGTGCCGACGAAGATGTACGCGTCGGGCCACGGGTCCCAGGACAGCTTCGGGTAGGCGGTGAAGAGCAGTGCCAGGGCGACGGTGCCCGCGGCGGTGCCGGCCACCAGCCAGGCCCGCTCGGTCCAGGTGGCGAACCGGATGGCCAGCCGGCCCTTCGTGGCGCCGCCGCGCCGCCACTGCGCCCAGCCCCACACCGCGACGGTGACGACCACGATCTGCTTGCCGATGCCGCCGCTGAGGTGCGCGGAGGCGTAGGCGGCGACCAGCACGAGGCCGGAGAGCAGCTGTACCGGCCAGGTCAGCATCGAACGCCGCCAGCCGAGCGCCAGGGCGCCCAGGCCGAGCAGGTTCCCCGCCATGTCCGACCAGAGGATGTGCTGGTCGAACGCGGTGAACGCCTCGCTGTTGAGCCAGTCGAGCGCACTCATGGCGTGGCCTCCGTCCGGTTCGCACCGAGCAGCCGCTCGACGTACTTGGCGAGTACGTCCACCTCGAGGTTGACCGGGTCGCCGGGCTGCTTGAAGCCGAGCGTGGTGAGCGCGAGGGTGGTCGGGATGAGGCTGATGGTGAAGTAGTCGGGGCCCGCGTCGACCACGGTGAGGCTGATGCCGTCGACGGTGATCGAGCCCTTCTCGACGACGTAGCGGGTCAGCTCGGCGGGCAGCGAGACCTTGACGATCTCCCAGTGCTCGGCGGGCTTGCGCTCGACGATGGTGCCGGTGCCGTCCACATGGCCCTGGACGAGGTGGCCGCCGAGCCGGCCGCCGAGCGCCATCGGGCGCTCCAGGTTGACGCGGGAGCCGGCGGCGAGCGCGCCGAGGCTGGAGCGGCTGAGGGTCTCGGCCATCACGTCGGCGGTGAACTCGCCGTCCCCGAAGTCCACGACGGTGAGACAGACGCCGTTGACGGCGATCGAGTCGCCGTGCTTGGCGCCTTCGGTGACGACAGGGCCGCGCACCCGGAAGCGGGACGCGTCGCCCAGCTCCTCGACTGCGGTGATCTCGCCCAGTTCTTCGACGATTCCGGTGAACACTCAGTTCTCCTCGGCGTGGGGATAAGCGGTGATGCGGAGGTCGGGACCGATGCGTACCGTCTCGGTCACATCGAGCCGCAACGCCTGCGTGATGGTGGTGATTCCGGCGTCGGCCAGCGCGGCGGGTCCGGCGCCGAGCAGGACGGGTGCGAGATAGCCGACGACCTTGTCGACGGCGCCCGCGGCCACGAAGGCGCCGGCCAGGGTGGGGCCGCCCTCCAGGAGCACGGAGCGGACCCCGCGCTCGTACAGGGCGGTGAGCAGGGCGGGGATGTCCAGTCCTGGGCCGGCGGCCGCGCGGGGCAGCCGGACGGTCTCGGCGAGGCCGTCCAGGTGCGCGGTTCCGGTGTCCTGGGCGACCGCGATCAGGGTGGGCGCGGCGTCGTCGAGCACTCTGGCGCCGGGTTTGACGGTGGCGGCGGTGTCGACGACGACCCGCAGCGGCTGGGTGGCGCCGTCCCGGCCGCGCACCGCGAGGTGCGGGTCGTCGGCGCGCAGGGTGCCGGAGCCGGCGACGACGGCGTCGGCCTCGGCGCGCAGCCGGTGGACGTCGGCGCGGGACTCCGCGGAGGTGATCCAGCGGCTGGTGCCGTCGGCGGCGGCGATCCGGCCGTCGAGGGTGCTCGCGTACTTCCACAGCACGAACGGGCGGCGGCGGGCGAGGGTGGTCAGCCACACCTCGTTGCCGCGGGCGGCCTCGGCGGCGAGCAGTCCGCCCTCGACGTCGACCCCGGCGGCGCGCAGGGTCGCGGCGCCGCCCGTGGCGTCGGGGTTCGGGTCGGCGACCGCGTAGACGACACGCGCGATGCCGGCCTCGATGAGGGCCTGGGAGCAGGGGCCGGTCCGGCCGGTGTGGTCGCAGGGTTCGAGGGTGACCAGCGCGGTGCCGCCGCGGGCCGACTCGCCCGCCGCGCGCAGCGCGTGGACCTCGGCGTGCGGGCCGCCGGCCCGCTGGTGCCAGCCCTCACCGACGGTGCGGCCCGCGGCGTCCAGGACGACGCAGCCGACGACGGGGTTGGGGCTGGTGGAGCCGAGCCCGCGGGCGGCGAGCTCGATGGCTCGGCGCATTGCCGCGATGTGGGCCGGAACTGCTGGGGCCACCGGGTCCTCCTGCCTCATAGGGCACGGACTCCGGGGCTGTCACGAAGGACAGGAAGCGGACGATGCACCAGGAGACGCCGAGGCCGGTAAACGGTTCGCCCGAAGGACGAGCCGACAGCAGCGGCGCACCGGTGATAGCCCGCCGCGCACTGCCTCCCATCCGGACTTTCACCGTCGGTCCAGGAGTTTCACCTGGTCAACCGCCCGCTGGCTGCGGACGGGTCGCGGACTGTAACCGCCGGTTCGGAATTACACCGACCCCGGAGTGCGCAAACGTCACTGATACGTCTCTCAGTCTGCCACGTCCGATCACAGCACCGGTAGAGAGGCGACTGTGCTCTGACTCACGAGAGGGTCCGGAATACAGTCCGGGAGGGGGTTCCACGGGGGCAACCGGGGTGCGGGTCACGGTGCGGGGACGAACAGGTCCTCCTGGGCGGCGTCCATGGCGGAGAGCACGGCGCCGCGCAGCACCGCGCTGCCGGTGACCGTGCCGGCCCGTACGTCGGTGCTCAGCGGCGACATCAGCGGGAGCCGCTCCGCGACCCTCCCGGCCAGCGCGTCGCCGCCCGCCCGGCCGATCTCTCCGGCCAGCACCACGCAGCCGGGGTCGAGCACCGCGCAGACCGCCGCGGTGCCGATCGAGATCCGGTCGGCGAGCTCGTCCAGGAACACTGCGTTCCGCTCCCCCGGCCCGGGTCCGCGGGCCCAGCGGACGGCGGCCTCGGCCGTGTCGACGCCGTCGCCCGGGTCGGGGAAGCCGTGCCGGCGCGCGAGCGCGCAGACCGCGGCGGAGCCGGCCAGTGAGTGGAAGCCGCCCTCGCAGTCGGTGACGGACGGCAGCCGCGAGGTGCCGGGCACCGGCAGGAAGCCGATCTCGCCGGTACCGCCCGAGGCGCCGCGCCGCAGCTGTCCGTCGAGGACGACGGCCGCCCCGACTCCCGCGCCGAGCCACAGCAGGACGAAGGTGTGCTGGCCGAGGGCCGCGCCGACGCGCTGTTCCGCGATCGCGGCCAGGTTGCACTCGTTCTCCAGCAGGACCGGGATGCCGAGCCGGCCGCGTACCTCGGTGACCAGGTCGCCGTGCCAGGCGGGCAGCGCGCCGGTGGCGCGGAGCTGGCCGGTGGCGGGGTCGACGAGGCCGGGCGCCCCGAAGGCGACGGTGTGCAGCGCTGCCGCGCCCGCCTCGCGGGCGGTCCGTTCCAGCAGTGCGGTGCCGCGCCGTGTCACCTCCCGCGGGTCGTCGGTCGGGCCGACGGGCATGGCCGCGGTGCCGACGGTGCGGCCGAGCAGATCGGCGACGGTGATGCCGATGCTGTAGGTGCGGATGTCCACTCCGGCGATGTACGCGCGGTCGGCGACGATCGCGTAGAGCCGGGCGTTGGGACCGCGGCGGTCGTCCCCCGACGTGCCCACGACCTCGATCAGCCCGGCGTCCTGGAGCCGCTCGACCAGGTCCGCGACGCTGGGCCGGGACAGCCCGGTGAGGTTCTTCAACTGGGCGGCGGTCAGCGGCCCCTCGCTCTGCAGCAGCCCCAGCGCCAGCCGGTCGTTGATGACACGGGCCGTGCGCGGCGAGGCGGTGGGGCCGGGGAGCACGGGGCCGGTGTGCGCGCGGGTGGCGGTCATGCCGGGATCCTTCCAGACACGGGCCGTGGAACAGGCATCCGAAAAGCCATTTCTATCAGGCAGGCTCCCTGATAGTTTACGCGCCATGACAAGTGCAGTGACGCGGAAGGCCGAACCGGGGCTCCGCCGGGCCCACATAGCCATCGCGACGGTGTTCGCCGTGCACGGCTCCGTCACCGGCAACTTCGCCACCCGGATTCCCTGGATCAAGGACCAACTGGACCTCAGCGCCGGCCAGCTCGGCCTGGCGCTGGTCTTCCCGGCCGTCGGCGCGTCGCTGGCGATGCCGCTGGCCGGACGGATCATGCACCGGTTCGGCTCCCGGGCGGCGCTGCGCGGCCTGTTGGCCCTGTGGTGCGCGGCGCTGGCGCTGCCCGCCGCGGCCCCCGGGCTGGTCTGGCTCTGCGGCCTGCTCTTCGTCTACGGCGCCACGTCCGGCATGGCCGACGTGGCGATGAACGCGCTGGGCGTCGACGTCGAACAGCGCAAGGGAAAGTCGATCATGTCGGGGCTGCACGGCATGTGGAGCGCCGGCACCCTGGCCGGCTCGGCGATCGGCGTGGCCGCCGCACACGGCGGCGTCGACGCCCGGCTGCATCTGGCGGTCATGGCCGTGGTGCTGGTACCGCTCGGCTACGTCGCCTGCGCCGGCGCACCCGACATCCACCCGGAGCTGGAGGCGGAGGCGCCGCCGCGGTTCGCCCTGCCGCCGCGCTCCGCCCTGGTCATCGGGGCGATCGGCTTCTGCGCGGTCTTCGCGGAGGGCGCGAGCATGGACTGGTGCGCGGTCTACCTCCGCGATGTCACCGGCGCCTCGGCCGGTGTCGCCGCGGCCAGTTACACGGCCTTCGCCTGCACCATGGCCGCGACCCGGCTCGCCGGGGACGCGGTGGTCCGGCGGCTCGGCCCGGTGCGGACGGTGCGGGCCGGCGGTCTGCTCGCCGTCGTGGGCGGGCTGTTGGTGGTCGCGGCCGACGCGCAGCCGCTGGCCATCACCGGCTTCGCGCTGCTCGGCGTGGGCATCGCGGTGGTCGTACCGCTCTGCTTCGCCGCGGCCGGGCACGCCGGCCCGGTGCCCAGCCAGGCCATCGCCGGTGTCGCGACCGTGACGTACACCTCGGGGCTGGTGGCCCCGGCCGCCATCGGGGTCATCGCCAACGCCAGTTCCCTGACGGCGTCGTTCGGCCTCGTGACGCTGCTCGCGGCGGGACTCGTGGTGGGCGCGGGGGTGCTGCGCCCGGCCGCCGGACGGGCCGTCGCCGCCCCGTCCGGCGGATGAGCGGGGGCTCAGCCGGTGATCGAGTCCAGTTGCTCGGCCGCGGGGCGCAGCGCCCACAGATCGCCGCCGGGCGGGGCCTGGAGCGAGGGCACCGCCGCGCGGGCCTTCGGGTCCCCGGCGTCGGCGGCGGCATGGACGATGTCGCTCGCCGCGTAGGCCCGGAAGTCCAGTTCCGGGTGCGGCCAGGGCGCCTTGCCGGTCGCGGCGGGCAGCAGGTAGTCGACCGCGGCGGAGAGCCGCTGCCCGGCCGGACCCCGGTAGGACCACAGGTTCACGCCGACGTGCCGGCCGATCGCCGCGAGCCGGGTGAACGCCACCAGGTTGAAGGTGGAGTAGTGCCAGCTGCGGGTGCGGGAGATCTCGCCCGGCTGGCTGCCGTCGGCGGCGATCTGCGGGTCGATCCGCCCGGCCCCGGCCTTCAGCACCGTCTGCCGGGCCAGGTTGTCGTGACCGGTGGCGAGCTGGAGTGCGGCCAGCTGCATGTCGAAGAAGGTGCCGTGGTTGTTGGCGGCCGCCGCCTCCTCCTTGCCGAAGGCGCCGCCGAGCCAGCCGCGGAAGCCCTCGTACCAGGTGCGCATCCCGCCGCTGTCGCCCTTGGTCCAGCCGGGGGCTCCGGTGTCGAGGATCGCGGTCGCGTCGAGGACGCTGGTGAAGCCCTGGGAGAAGTCGATGATGCCGATCGCCCGGCCGTCGTACTTGCACGGGATGATCTGCGCGTGGTCCAGGTTCGGGTTCATGCGGGTGGCCGGATCGGTGAACCAGGTGCGCAGGATCTCGGCCGCGTGCCGCGAGTAGGCCGGGTCGCCGGTGTAGTACCAGGCGAGGCTGAGGGTGTAGGCGGACGCGAACACCTCACCGCGCTCGTCGTGGTCGGTGAGTTCGTCAACTTCGGGATTCCGCTGCCCGTCCTTCTGGACGTACGGGCATCCCATCGGGTTGTCCGCCGTCCTGGGCTGGCTCGCCCACCAGTACGGGGCCTGGCTGAGGTAGTCGTGCTTGTCTCCACCGGGCGGCGTGCGGTCCTTGTCGGTGACGGTCCAGGGCCCCTGCCTCAGCCAGCCGTCGGCCTGCGTCCGCAGGTCGGCGACGGCCCGCCGCAGCGCGGGGTCGCCCTTCGCCAGGCGCGCCTTCGTCCGCCGCAGTTGCTCACCGTCCAGCACGACGGTCCGCGGTGCCTTCGGCGCGGCCCGGGTGTACGCCGGCGCGGGCGCCGCGGACGCCGGCGATGCCATGGGCACGAGCAGGGCGGCGAGCCCGGCCACGGTGGCGAGCAGCGCTCCCCGGCCCCAACGTCTTCCGCTCATCAAAGACTCCAATCACATACATGAATTGTGTTCACGCTGACGACCGTGTGAGCGTAGGACAGCCCTTCTCGCTTGACAACGCCCCGCACACGATTCACGGATGAGAACAGAAGGGGGAGAAAAGCCATGGATGACATCAATTACCGCGGAGGTCCACCGGGCGGGCACCAACCGCCGGGCGGAGGTTCCTCCACCCCGGGCTTACGCTAGATTGCCCTTCCTCGGCGCCGGAGTGCCCCACATCGCCGACCGGATCAGAACTCCCCCTCTCTTTGCTGCGGCCATTACCAAGGAGGCGACCGCGACCGTGCCCGAGAAATGGGTAAGCGTCATCATTCCGGTCTACAACGCCGTCGACTTTCTGGATGAATGTCTGGAATCCGTGGTCAACCAGACGATCGGAATCGACCGTATCGAGGTCGTGGCCGTCAATGACGGATCGACGGACGGCAGTGGTGAGCTGCTCGACAGCTGGGCCGCCCGGCATCCGGAGATCCGGGTTCTGCACCAGGAGAATTCGGGCGCTCCCGGCGGCCCGCGCAACCGCGCCATCGACGCCGCCACCGGAGAGTTCCTCTTCTTCGCCGATCCCGACGACTATCTGGGCACCGAGGCGCTCGAGCGTCTGGTCGGGGCGGCCCGCCGCGACGAATCCGATGTCGTGCTCGGACGTATCCGCGGGGTCGGCAGGACCGCGGCCGCAGGACCGTTCAAGCAGAACGTCGAGCGGGGCGACATCTACAGCACCAAGGCGGTCTGGAGCCTGACCGCGCACAAGCTGTTCCGCCGCTCGCTGGTGGCCGAGCACGGACTGCGCTTCGCGGAGGGTGTCCGGCTGGCCGAGGAGCAGATCTTCATCGTGCCCGCCTATTTCGCCGCCCGGGCGATCTCGGTGGTCGCGGACTACGACTGCTACTACCTGATGATGCGGGACGGATTCCCCCATCTCACCCAGCAGGGGCCCGATCCCGAGGTCTTCTACGCGGGCATCCGCAAGGTCCTGGAGACGGTGGTCGAGAAGACCGAACCGGGCGCCCGGCGCAACAGCCTGCTCCTGCGCTGGGGCCAGGTGGAGATTCTCGGCAAGTTCGGCCGTAATTTCCCGCGTTGGCCGGAGGATCAGCAGAAGGCCTATGTGCGGCTGGCTTCCGAACTCCTCGAGGACTTCATCCCTGAGGAGGTCCTCGCCCCGCTCTCCCCGCTCCACCAGACCCGCGGCCAATTGCTCCGCGGCGGTCAGCTGGATGAACTCATCGCCCTCGCCCGGTTCGAGCAGTCCGATTGGGCGGACATCACCGAGATGGCCTGGCTGCCCGACAACCGGCGGTTCACGGCCACCCTGCGCACCCGGCTGCGGGCCGCCAGCCGCCCCGGGAAACTGGAACACCACTTCGTGCTCCAGCGGGTGGGCGACGGGCACGAGGTCGTCGTGCCCACCACGGATCCGGGCGGCGACGAGTCGGCGCTGACCTTCAGGACCGTCTTCGACGTCGCGCATCTCGGCACCGAGGTCCGGCGGCCCGGAGCCTGGAAAATACTGCTCCGGCTGAGTTACGGCGAGCGGTCCGAGGACTTCCCCGTCCGCTTCCCCGGAACGAGGCTCCCGGCGGGCGCGGGCGGCCGCCGGCGGTTCGTCTCCGGCCTCCGCCCGATGCTGGTCTGGCTCTCCCGCGACCCGGAGAGCCAGGCGGAACTGATCGTCACCAACTGGCGCGGCCTCGCCGGAATGGTCAAGCGCAAGGTCCGCAAGCGGCTGTCCCGGTGAGGTCGCGGTGAGGTCCCGGTGAGGTCGCGGTGAGCTGGAGCGCCGTAGCGGTCAGCCGAGGCCGCTCGGCGTGAGGTCCTGCAGCCCGACCACGCGCAGCAGCCGCAGCCGCTCGTAGGAGTCGGTGCCCGGCCGCGCCGAGTAGACGATCAGCCGCTGGTCGTGCTCGGTGCTCAGCAGCACCTCGCAGTCCAGCTCCAGCAACCCCACCACGGGATGCTGGAACCGCTTGGACGAGGAGCGCCGGACGGCCACCTCGTGGGCTTCCCACAGCCGCGCGAACTCAGCGCTGGAGGCGCGCAGTTCCGCCACCAGGGCGGCCGGCCGGGGGTCGTCGGGCCGGGCCGCGAGCACCGCCCGCAGATTCGCCACCTGGCCGCGCGCGAGCCCGTCCCGGTCCTCGGCCGGGAACAGCTCGCGCGCCGCGGGGTCGGTGAACATCCGGCGGACGATGTTGCGCTGCCCCGGCGGGCCGGAGAACACATCGCCGACCAGCGCGGCGGCCAGCGCGTTCTGCGCCAGTACGTCGCCGAAGTCGCTCATCACCTGCGCCGGGGTGTCGTGCAGGCGGTCCAGGATCAGCAGCAGCGCGGGCCTGACATGGGCGGCGCCCTCGCGGTCGTACGCCGGGTCGCCCCGCCGGTGGGCGGGCGAGGGCTCCTCCCCCGCCAGATGGAACAGATGGTCGCGCTCGTCCTCCGTCAGCCGCAGCGCGCGGGCCAGCGCGGCCAGCATCTGCCGGGACGGCCGCGGGCCGCGGGCCTGCTCCAGGCGCGCGTAGTAGTCGGCGGACATCCCCGCCAGCTGCGCCACCTCCTCGCGGCGCAGCCCCGGGGTACGGCGGCGGGCGCCCCCGGTGAGGCCCACGTCCGCGGGGCTGAGGCGCGCGCGGCTGCGGCGCAGGAAGTCGGCGAGTTCGGTTCTGTCCACCCCTCCAGCATGCGGCCGCGGCCGGACGGTATCCAGGGACTGCTGATCCCCGGATCGACGGGTCTCTCCCGCCGCACGGCGTTCCGCCGCACGCTGGGGCACGGCGGGCACGATCCGCCGGCACGGCCGACACGGCAGATGCGAGGAGCGGGACATGCTGACTCTGGTGACGGGTGCGACGGGCGAGGTCGGACGGCGGTTCGTCCCCCGGCTGCTGGCGCGGACAGCGCCCGGCGACGCCGTCCGGGTGCTGGTACGGGACGAGGAGCGCGGCGCACCCGCCGCCGCGCTCGGGGCGCAGGTCGCGGTCGGCGAGCTGCGGGACCCGGAGGCGGTGCGCAAGGCGCTGGCCGGGGTGGACACGGTGCTGAACATCGCGGCGGCCTTCCGCGGTGTGCCGGACGAGGAGGCCTGGGCGGTCAACCGTGACGCCGCCCTGGAGCTGGGCCGGGGCGCCGTCGAGGCGGGCGCCGGCCGCTTCGTCCAGGTCAGCACGAACCTGGTGTACGGCGCGGGGCGCGGCCGCCCCGCGGTGGAGGACGACGAGCCGCTGCCCGGCTCCCCGATGTGGGGCGCCTACCCCGCCTCGAAGTCCGAGGCGGAGCGCGGTCTGCTGGCGCTGCACCGCGAGCACGGTCTCGATGTGCGGATCGGCCGGCTCGCCTTCGTCTACGGGGAGGGCGACCCGCATCTGGCGCAGTCCCTGCGGTGGGCGGGCGGCTGGGCCGGGCACCGGCGGCTGACGATGGTGCACCACGCCGATGTCGCCCAGGGGCTGCTGCGGCTGCTGCGCGCGCCGGGAGCGGCGGGGCGGGTCTACAACATCGCCGACGACGCCCCGGTGTCCGCGGTCGAGCTGCACCAGCTCAACGGGGTGGAGCTGCCCGCCGGCATGGCGGGCCGGCCGCTGGACGACCCGTGGGAGGGCGTGGTGTCGACCGCCCGCATCCGCGACGAGCTGGGGTTCGGCCCCCGCTACCCCTCGGTGTGGACCGCGTGGGACGCGGGCGCGCTGTGACCCGGCGGTCCGGCATCACCCGTTTCAGGGACGCACCGGCGCGCGGCCGTGCCCGGTGCCCGCCGGCTGGGACGCTGGGCACATGACGACGGTGCGGCGGACGGTCCCCGGTGACGTGGACGAAGTGGTGGCGCGGATGCGCGCGCTGGATGCCGCGCTCCCGCCGCACGACGGCGTCGCGGTGTTCAACCGGGTCTATCTCTCCGTCACCGAGGAGATGCGGCGGCTGATGTCCGCGGGGGTCTTCGACGACCCGCACGCCGCCGCCGAGTTGGACGTCCGCTTCGCCGGCCGCTATCTGGCGGCGGTCGGCGCGGTGTCCTCCCGGCGCCGGGCCCCCGCCTGCTGGCGTCCGCTGCTGCAGCTGCGCGGGCACCGCGGGGTGCGGCCGCTGCAGTTCGCACTCGCCGGGATCAACGCGCACATCGGCCATGACCTGGCGCTCGCGCTGGTCGACACCTGCCGGGCCCTGGACCGTGAACCCCTCGCGATGGAACGGGACTTCGAGCGGATCGGCGATGTGCTGGTGGCCATCGAGGAGCGGGTCCGCGAGGACCTCATGCCGGGGCCCGACCTGCTGGACGTCGCCGACCCGCTGACCCATCTGGTCGGCTCCTGGAGCCTGGAACGGGCGCGGGACGCGGCCTGGGCCGCGTCCCGCCTGCTCTGGTCCTTGCGGCACACCGGTGAGATGTACCGGGAGTGCGTGGACCGGCTCGACGCGGGCGTGGGGCTCGTCGGCCGGTTCCTGCTCACTCCGCTGGCCGGCCGGTGACCCGGGACCGGGGCGGGACCGGGGGTCAGCCGAACTGCTTGACGGCCTGGTAGTACGTCCAGGCGAGGCTGTTGCAGGCGGCCTTCGTCACGACGTTGTAGCCGTGCGAACCGCAGACCCGCTTGAGGTCCTCGTACAGCATGCTGTCCAGCCGGGGCTTGTTGGCGCTGAACTGTCCGGCCGCCTTGTAGTTGCGGTAGCCGAAGTCGTGGTGGGCGCACCCCAGGTTGAACGGGAAGCCCAGCGGGTTGTCGGGCGACGACGAGCAGTAGTCCGTGGACCAGTCGAAGCCGTAGGCGGACCAGGCACCCTGGTTGTTGCGTGCCGAGATGAAGGCGTTGTAACTGGAGGCGCTGGTCTGGGTCCAGCTGGACAGGACCTGGGGTTTGTCGGCGGGTGCCGCGGACGCCGGAACTGCGGCGCCGGCGACGGCGATCAGGGCGGCGGCCGGAAGGGCCAGGACTACGGGCAGGCGACGGCTCATGCGCTACCTCCGGGATCCGGCGGCCCGCGTGGGGCGGGCCGCTTACTCGGAGGATTGCACCGCGAGCGGCTGGCGTCCCGCTATACGTCTCCTTAAGCCCCGGTCACGTTACGACGTCAACCCGGCTGGCCGCACGGGGTGCCCGGCGGCGCTCAGTCCTCGTCGAGGAAGACCGGCGCGATGTCCTCGTACACGTCGCCAGGACCGGGGTTGGTCGCGTCGGTGCCGCCGCCGAAGTGGTGCATGACGCCCCACACCGCGTTGAGCGCCGTCTGGACCGCGCCCTCGGCCCAGCCCGCCGTCCAGGAGATGTCGTCGCCCGCGAGGAAGATGCCGCGCTTGTCCTGCGGCAGCGCGTCCTGCATGAAGTGGGTGAACAGCCGCCGCTGGTAGCGGTAGTGACCCGGCAGGTTCGCCTTGAAGGCGCCCATGAAGTAGGGCTCGTTCTCCCACGACACGGTCACCGGGTTGCCGATGATGTGCGAGCGGATGTCGACCTTGGGGTAGATCTCACCGAGCGAGGTCAGCATGACCTCCATGCGCTCGTTGGCGCTCAGCGGGAGCCACTTGAGGCTGTCGTCGCACCAGGTGTACGACAGGCAGATGGTCGCCGGCCGGTCCGGGCCGTCGTCGAGCAGGTACGTGCCGCGGGTCATCCGGTCGGTGAGCGTCATGCTCATCACGTCACGGCCGGTCTGCTCGTCCTTGTCCAGCCAGAACGGCCGGTCGACCGGCACGAAGAGCTTGGACGACTCCATGTAGTGGGTGCGCTCGATCGCCGTCCAGTGGTCGATCGGGAAGAGCGAGTCATCGCAGGCGATCTTGGACAGCAGCATCCAGGACTGCGCGGTGAAGACCGCCGCCGGGTACGTCCGGATGTCGCCCGCCGCGTCGGTGACCGTGATCCGGTTGCCCGCGGTGCGGTGCAGCCGGGTGACCGCCGGGCGCGGTGTGCCGCCGTGCAGCGACGACAGCGACGTGCCGCGCTCCCAGTGGATGAGCTTGTCCGGCTCGCGGTCCCACAGCCGCAGCGGCAGCTGCTGACTGCCGCCGACGATGCCGTGGTGGTCGTCGTCGGCGCCGGTGTAGACGACCCGCAGGATCTCCAGGATGGAGTTGGGGAAGTCGGTGTCCCAGCCGCCGGTGCCGAAGCCGACCTGGCCGAATATCTCCCGGTGCCGGAAGGACTTGAAGGCCGGGGAGTCGCAGAGGAACCCGTAGAACGTCTGGTTGTCGAGCTTCTCGACCAGCGCGGACCAGATCTCGCGGATGACGGGGACGTCGCGCTCGCGCAGGGCGCGCTGCATCGCGGAGAAGTCCGCGCCGTCCTCCAGGCACGCGTTCCAGGCGTGCATCACCTGGTGGTAGACCTCGGGCAGGTCGTCGACGGACGTGGCGTAGTGCGACTCGCCCTTGAGGTCGACGACGGTGGAGGGGGTGCCGGGCGACAGCGGGTTGGGGAACGGCCGGGTCTGCAGGCCCACCAGGTCCACGTAGTACTGGAAGGCGGTGGACGACGGCGGGAAGCGCATCGCGCCCATCTCCGCGGTCAGGTCGGCGTCGCAGCCCTCGAAGCCGACGGTGCGCAGCCGGCCGCCGATCCGGTCCGCCTCGTAGACGACGGGCTTGAGGCCCATCTTCATCAGCTCGTAGGCCGTGATGATGCCGGAGAGCCCGCCGCCGATGACCGCGACCTCGGTGCCGTGCTCGGTCGCCGGTACGGCGCCGAGCCCGGCCGGGCTCGCCAGGTAGTCGTCGTAGGCGTAGGGGAAGTCCGGCCCGAACATCGTGATCGGGGGCTCGGCCTGCGCCTGGACGTGCTGCTCGTCATGGACCGCGGTGGGCACGGACGTCATCGGGGGGTGTCTCCTCGCGAAAAAAGGGGTCAGACGAACGTCAGACGAGCGTGCCGTACAACTCGGGCCGCCGGTCGGGCAGATACGGGGTCTCGTCCCGCGCGGCCCGCAGCAGCTCCGGGTCGGCGTCGGCGATCACCAGCTCCTCGCCGGTGCCGGCCCGGGCGCGGACGGTGCCGTCGGGCCCGGCCAGACAGCTGAGCCCGGTGAAGTGGAACTCGCCCTCGGCGCCGCAGCGGTTGGCGTAGGCCAGATGCAGCTGGCTTTCGTACGCGCGGGCCGGGACGAGGGTCTGTGCGACGAACTCGTACGGGCGCATCAGCGCCGTGGGGACGACGAGCAGGTCGGTGCCCGCGAGGGCATGGGCCCGGACGTTCTCCGGGAATTCGACGTCGTAGCAGATCAGCAGCCCGATCCGGGTGCCGTCGAGGTCAGCCTGGACCACGGCGGTGTCGCCGGGGGTGAAGTGCTCGCGCTCGAAGCCGCCGAACAGATGGGTCTTGCGGTAGTTCGCCAGCGCGGTGCCGTCCGGGCCGATGAGCTGCGCGGCGTTGTAGACCGCGGTGCCCGCCCGCTCGGGATAGCCGTACACGATCGCGATGCCGTGCTCGGCGGCGATCTCCGCGACGCGCAGCGCGCCGGGACCGTCGGCGGGCTCGGCCAGCCCGGGTATCCGGTCACCGAGCGCGTACCCGGTCAGGTACATCTCGGAGGTGGCGAGCAGCCGGGCGCCGGAGGCCGCCGCCCGCCGGGCGGCGCGGTCCAGCGCGGCCAGGGCGGCGCCGGTGGAATCCGGAACGCCGCCGGGGCCCTGGTACAGCGCGATGCGCAGCGGCGGCATGGATCCTCTTCGTCGCTCGATGGTCTGTTCGGGGTCTCCTAGACGGTACGTTTCCGGCCACCCGCGCAACAAGATCTGAATCTTGCGCACCTACCAGCGATCCGTTGCGTCTCGGAGCCAGCCCGCGGCGATCTGTTGCGCATGTGTTCCAGGCCACAGCCCGGGACGACACTAGGTCGGCGAGCCCGAGGTGTAGCGGCGCAGCAGCGGCGACAGCACCAGGACGGACTTGGTCCGCTCGACGAACGGCTCCCCGGCGATCCGTTCCAGCACCCGCTCGAAGTGCCGCACGTCGGAGGCGAAGACCTGGACGAGGGCGTCCGCCTCGCCGGTGACGGTCGAGACGGTCGCGACCTCGGAGTAGCGGGCGAGACCGCGCAGGATGTCGCCGGGGCCGGTGTTGCGCCGGCAGTAGATCTCGACGAACGCCTCGGTCTCCCAGCCGAGCGCCGCCGGGTCCACCCGTACGGTGAAGCCGGTGATGGCGCCGGAGGCCAGCAGCCGGTCCACCCGGCGTTTCACGGCGGGGGCGGAGAGCCCGACCTGGGTGCCGATGTCGGCGTAGGAGCGGCGGGCGTCCTCGGCAAGGGCATGGACGATGCGTTCGTCGAGATCATTCAGGCGCACAGCGGGTGGTTCACACTTCTTCTCGGGCGAGCTGGGACCGGCGCATGCCGTACGTGAAGTACAGCACGAGTCCGCCGGCCATCCAGATTCCGAACCACTTCCAGGTCTGGGCGCCGAGGCTGGTCATCATCCACAGGCAGAGCAGGAAGCCGATGGCGGGGGTGACCGGGGAGAACGCGACGCGGAAGGTGCGCGGCAGGTCCGGCCGGGTGCGGCGCAGAATGATCACCGCGACGTTGACCAGGGCGAAGGCGAAGAGCGTGCCGATGCTGGTGGCGTTGGCGAGCTCGCCGAGCGGCACCAGGGCCGCCAGGATGCCGCAGAAGAGCGAGACGATCACGGTGTTGGCGCGCGGGGTGCCGGTCTTCGGGTCGACCTTCGAGAAGATCTTGGGCACCAGGCCGTCGCGGGACATCGAGAACAGGATGCGGGTCTGTCCGTAGAGCACCGTCAGCACCACGCTGGCGATCGCGATGACGGCGCCCGCGGCGAGCAGCACCGCCCAGAAGCTCTGGCCGGTGACCTGGCGGAGGATCTGCGCGAGGGCGGCGTCGGCGTCGCTGAACTGCTGCCACGGCATGGCGCCGACGGCGACCAGCGCCACCAGGCAGTACAGCACCGTGACGATGAGCAGCGACAGGATGATCGCGCGCGGCATGTCGCGCTTGGGGTTCTTGGCCTCCTCGCCGGCGGTGGAGGCGGCGTCGAAGCCGATGTACGAGAAGAACAGCGTGGCGCCGGCGGCGCTGACGCCCGCCATGCCCAGCGGCATCAGCGGGTGGAAGTTGCCGGCCCGGATGCCGGTGAAGGCGACCGCGCAGAACAGCACCAGCGAGGCGATCTTCACGACGACCATGACGGTGTTGACGCGGGCGCTCTCCCGGGCGCCGCGCAGCAGGAACACCATGGAGAGCAGCACGACCAGCAGCGCGGGGATGTTCACGACGCCGCCCGCGCCCGGCGGGTTGGCGAGCGCGTCGGGGATGGTGACGCCGATCGTGCCGTCCAGCAGTTCGTTGAGGTACTGGCCCCAGCCGACCGCGACCGCGGCGACCGACACCCCGTACTCCAGGATCAGGCACCAGCCGCAGAGCCAGGCGATGAACTCGCCCATCGTGGCGTAGGTGTAGGAGTACGAGGACCCGGAGACCGGGATGCTGCCCGCCAGTTCGGCGTAGGAGAGCGCCGAGAAGAGCGCGGTGAACCCGGCGATGACGAAGGAGATCACGACCGCGGGGCCGGCCTTGGGAACGGCCTCGCCCAGCACCACGAAGATGCCGGTGCCGAGGGTCGCTCCGATGCTGATCATCGTCAGCTGCCACATGCCGAGGGAGCGCTTCAGCTCCCCGCCGTCACCGTGGCCGCCCTCGGCGACGAGCCGGTCGACGGGCTTGCGCCGCATCAGCCTGCCGCCGAAGCCGCCGCCGGGGGTGGGGCCGCCGGGGGCGGGATGCGCCCCGGTCCGGTCGAGGGTGGACGGCGCTGCGCCAGTTCGTGCCACTGCGGGGGCTCCTTGGTCGTGCCGGCTCGGACGGCGGCGGCGAGGTCGCGGCGGCACCGTACGGGAGTGCGCGTCCCGGCGCACTACCGGTGGGAACCGCCGAGCTTGGGGTCGCCACCGCTCCACGTACAGGGCATGACCTTACGAGGTATGACGAGTGGCGGTAATGCGGGTCTATTGCGCATCTGCGGATGATCGTTGCGCGAAACCGCCGGAGTGCGCCGAATCATTGCCCCCGCTGCGACAGGTCGTTGCGTTGTCCGCTTTGTGAGGGTGTGAACGCGAGAGCGCCGGACCGGCTGGAGTCCCAGCCGGTCCGGCGCTCGGCGTGCTGCGTCATCAGCTCCAACTGGCGTGCAGGGCCTTGCCCTCGGCGTAGCCGGCGGCGCTCTGGATGCCGACGATGGCCTTGTCCTCGAACTCGGCGAGCGAGCCCGCGCCCGCGTAGGTGCACGAGCTGCGCACCCCCGCGATGATCGAGTCGATCAGGTCCTCGACGCCCGGACGCGTCGGGTCGAGGAACATCCGCGAGGTGGAGATGCCCTCCTCGAAGAGCGCCTTGCGGGCCCGGTCGTACGCGGACTCCTCGCTCGTGCGGTTGCGCACCGCGCGGGCCGAGGCCATGCCGAAGCTCTCCTTGTACAGCCGCCCGTCGGCGCTCTGCTGGAGGTCGCCCGGGGACTCGTAGGTGCCGGCGAACCAGGAGCCGACCATCACGTTGGACGCGCCCGCGGCCAGCGCCATGGCGACATCGCGCGGGTGCCGGACGCCACCGTCGGCCCAGACGTGCTTGCCGTACTTCTTCGCCTCTGCGGCGCATTCCAGGACCGCGGAGAACTGCGGGCGGCCCACGCCGGTCATCATGCGGGTGGTGCACATCGCGCCGGGGCCCACCCCGACCTTGATGATGTCCGCGCCGGCCTCGATGAGGTCGCGCACCCCCTCGGCGGCGACGATGTTGCCCGCCACGATCGGCACCTGCGGGTCGAGGGCGCGTACGGCCCTGACCGCGGTGAGCATCGACTCCTGGTGGCCGTGCGCGGTGTCGACGACGAGCGTGTCGACGCCCGCGTCGAGCAGCTGCTTGGCCTTGACCGCGACATCGCCGTTGATGCCGACGGCGGCGGCGATGCGCAGCCTGCCGTTCGCGTCGGTGGCGGGTGTGTACAGGGTGGCGCGCAGCGCGGCCTTGCGGGTCAGGATGCCGACCAGCCGGCCGTCCGCGTCCACGGCCGGGGCCAGCTTGCGGTTGGCGGCGTCGAGGCGGTTGAAGGCCTCGCGCGGGTCGATGTCGGCGTCCACGAGCAGCAGGTCGCGCGTCATCACCTCGGACAGCTGGGTGAAGCGGTCCACGCCGGTGAGGTCGTGGTCGGTGACGACGCCGACCGGACGGCCGTCCTCGACGACGACGCCCGCGCCGTGCGCCCGCTTGGGCAGCAGCGACAGCGCGTCGGCGACGGTCTGGTGGGGAGCCAGCGTGATCGGGGTGTCGAGCACCAGGTGGCAGCTCTTGACGTACGCCACGACGTCCGCGACCACATCGATCGGGATGTCCTGGGGGATCACGACGAGACCGCCGCGGCGGGCGACCGTCTCGGCCATCCGGCGGCCCGCGATGGCGGTCATGTTCGCGACGACCAGCGGGATGGTGGTGCCGGTGCCGTCGGGGGACGCGAGGTCCACCGCCTGCCGGGACCCGACCGCGGAGCGGCTGGGCACCATGAAGACATCGTCGTACGTCAGGTCGTAAGGGGGCTTCACATCATTGAGGAATTTCATACTGGCTGCCTCACCTGCGGTTATACGTCTGGGGCGGGTGGGGAGTCAGCACCGAACCAGCGCCGTCCAGGCTGCGGCTCCTACGCCATCATCGCCGATGCGACCAAGTTCTGGCGAACCGGCGCCCCCCGTTCTGTGCCTTCCGCCAGGGGGCTCAGGCCTCGTTTGTGGCTTCCTCCACGATCACGTGGAGGGGGGTGTCGGTGTGCTGCCAGAAGTCGGAGGCGTCCCGGAGGATCTGGGTGACGATGCGCCATTCGCGGGGCGAGGCGGCGGCATACTCCTGCCAGCCCGTGACCCGCAGCCGGCGCCGGGTGGCGGCCGGGCACCAGGACAGGTCGGTCAGGCAGTCCGCCAGGGCGTCCCAGTTGCGGCCGAAGTACTCCGGCAGGGACAGCGACCGGACGCAGCGGTCCATGAACTCGTGCCGGGTGGTGACACCGGCGAGGTCGAGCACGGTGGCCGTCACCGCAGCACCGCCTTGAAGGTCTGGTAGTGGTCGTCGGTGTAGTAGAACTCGCCGCCCTCGCCGGTGATGATCCGGCGGGCGCCGCGGTCGCGTGAGCCCGGGGTCGTGACGGTGTACTCGTGGTAGTAGCCGGCCTTCTCGCGGGGCAGCTCCTTCTCGAAGTTGCTGAACACGGCCCCGTCCTTCGGGTACGGGTACGGGCCGCCCCGGTCGATCAGCGCCAGGGTGTTCCGCGCCTCGGCGGGCAGCCGGCCGGCGGCGACCGTCGCGCGGCCGGCGGCCCAGCCGGGAACGGTGGCGGTGGGTCCGTAGCCACTGCCGGGGGACGCCGGGGAGCGCGTCGCGGTCCCCGTACCCGTCGTCCCGGTGGGCGTCCCGGTGCCCGCCCCGGTGTGGCTCCCGGTGGGCGGGGAACAGCCGGTGAGGAGCACGACGAGGCACATCAGGAGCGCGGCGGCGGCCGCGCGCGTGGCGGACCGCAGCAGCATGCGGCCGATGCTGCCACACGGCCCCGGCCGGAGCACGGTGGCGCGCGCGGTCAGACCGTGGGCGTGACCTGGGGACTCGCGGCGTCCGGCGGACCGCCGAGGGCCAGCTGGGAGACCAGCCGGTAGCGGTCGCCGCGGTAGATGGCGTGCGTGTACTCGAAGAGCCGGCCGTGCTGGTCGCGGGTGACGCGCTCCGAGGACAGCACCGCCGCTCCGGCGCTGATGCCGAGCAGCGACGCCTGCACGGTGTCGGCGGACAGCGCCTCGTGGATCTGCTCGGCCGCGGAGGGCTCGATGCCGTAGCGGTCGCGCAGCAGGGAGTAGAAGGAGCCGCTCTCGACGTCGTCCGCGGTGGCGCCGGGCACCAGTTCGCTGAGGACGTGGATGGTCTCCAGCGCCATCGGCTCGTCGTCGACCAGCCGCTGCCGGGCCACCCGCAGCACGGGGGTGCCGGCCTCGACGCGCAGCCGGCTCCCGATGCTCATGCCGGCCGGGATCACCGAGTGGTCGAGGACGCGGCTGGTCCACGTCCCCGGGGCCGCCGGGTAGCCGGACTGATCGGCGGCCGGCGCGGTCACGATCCGCTGGGAGATCTTCGGCGTGCCGACGAACACCCCGCGCCCGTGCTCGCGCACCAGCCAGCCGTCCTTGACCAGTTCGTCCACCACGGCGCGCAACGTCGGCCGGGAGGTCTCGAGTTCGACGCACAGCTGCCGTTCGGCCGGGATGGCCTGCCCCACCGCGCGGGCCTCGATCAGCGAGATCAGGTGCTCGCGGATCAGATCGCGTTTTCTCAGTCCGGCAGTCATCGGGTACGCCGCTCCCGCGCAGTGAGCACACAGTGGCCAATCTTGTGCCGTCAGCTTAGGTCAGCAGACAGGTTGGCGTAAATAAACTGACCACTTATTGACCAATTGACGGTTCCTGGTCCACCATCACCCCAGCGCCATCCCCCCACTGGTCAGGATTCCGACCACCGTCACCGGAGGCCAGCACCATGCGCAATCGCCGACTTCTCACCGCCGCCGCCGCGGCCGCCGCCTGTACGGTCGCGGCCTTCACCGCGGGATCGGCCTTGGGTTCTCCCGCGGGCCGCACACCCGCCCCGGTCCACGCCGCCCCCGCCGCCGCCCCCGCCGCCGTCCCCGCCGTGCCGTCCGGTGTGCAGCTGCAGGGCTGGCTCTACCCCGGCTCCGCCGGTGAGCCGCAGTGCGCCGGCCAGGCGGAGTACGCCGACAACCGGCTCAGGAGCGGCGCGCTCAAGCCCGAGTACTGGGCGGTCCAGCCCAACGGCACCCTGCTCCTGGAGACCGCGGCCCAGGGCCTGTGCAACGCCTACAGCGCGGCCGACGTCGCCGACCTCAAAGCGCATTCGACGTACCAGTACCCGACCGTCTCGGGCATGGACACCCCCACCGTCCGCGCCCTGGTGGGCAGTTCGGCCCGGCGCGGCCAGGCCGTCCAGCAGCTCACGGCGATGACCGTCAACGCCGGGCTGACCGGCATCGACGTCGACATGGAGGACTACTGGTCCTGGTCCACCGGCGACTTCGCCGACTACCGCACCTTCCTCACCCAGCTCGCCACATCGCTGCACGCCTCCGGCAAGCGTCTGCAGGTGGATGCCCCGGCGATGACCGAGGACGCGCCCTACTACGACTACGCGGCGGTGGTCGCGACGGGCGTCGACGAGCTCGCGATCATGGCGTACGACGACGAGTACGACTCCGCCGCCGGCGGAAAGTGCAAGCCCATCACCCCGTACGCCTGGCTGAAGCAGGTCGTCCAGTACGCGCGGAGCAAGGTGCCCGACCACGACAAGCTGGTCATCGGGCTGCCCTCGTACGGCTACAGCGCCCCCGCGTCCTGCGACACCTCGGCCATCGAGGGCAACATCCCGTTCAGCGTGATGCGCGGCAAGCCCGGCTGGTCGGGCAACGCGTCCACCATCGAGCAGCGCCGGGACAGCGGGTCCGGCGAGATCCGCTGGACCTCGGGCGGGAAGCTCTACGACTACGTCGACCAGACGTCGATGGACCGCAAGCTGCAGGTCCTCACCGGCCTCGGCGTCACCAAGGTCTCGGTGTGGTCGCTCGGCGGGAACCCCTGGTTCACCCGCTGAGTCCCCCAGCTACCACTGGGAGGTGCCCCCACAGCTACCGCTGGGAGGTGCCGCACAGTTACCGCTGGGAGTTACCCCCAGCCGGACACGGGCACGTGCGACCCCGGCGGACTACGGTCCGTCGGGGTCCGCGCGGTCCAGGGCGGGGCGCGGGGCGGCGCCGGTCGAGTACAGCAGGTGGTCGGCGGCGGCGGTGTCCGTCACCAGGCTGGTGACCAGCCCGGAGCGCAGCACCGCGTCGATCGCGGCGGCCTTGCGCAGCCCGCCCGCGATGGCCAGCACCTCGGGGATCCGGCGGAGCCGGTCCGCCTCGATGGTGATGCAGCGTTCGCCCAGGTCCCGGCCGACCCGGCGCCCCGCGGCGTCGAACAGGTGCGAGGACATCTCGGCGGCGACGCCGAGCCCCGCGTAGTGCGCGCGCTCGGCGTCGGTCAGCGCGTCATGGACGGTGGAGATGCCGGCCGCCCAGGAGCCGATCGAGACCACCGCGACCGTGACCTTGTCGAAGTACCCCATCGCGGCGGCGATTCCGCTCTGCGCGCGCAGCGTGGCGGCCGTCGCCGGGTCCGGCAGCACCATCGGCGCGTACAGCGGGTGCGCCTCGCCGCCGGAGACCGCGGCGGCGGTCCGCACCGCCTCGACGGAGCCGCGCTCGGCGGTGCCCACGTCGTACACACCGGTGAGCTGGACGACGGTGCACGGCGGCAGCCGGTCCAGGGCGTTGGCCATCGTGATGATGGAGCGGCCCCAGGCCAGGCCGAGCACATCGCCCTCGGTGACCAGTTCGCCCAGCAGGTCGGCGGCGACCTTGCCCAGGTTCTCCGGGTCGGGCGCGTCCGACTGCTCCGGCGGTGTCTCGACGACGACCGCGTGCCGCAGGCCGTAGCGGGCGCGCAGCGCGTCGGAGCGCTCGGCGTCCAGCTCGGCCGGGACCCGGATCTCGATCCGTACCAGGTCACGTTCGAGGGCGGTCTCCAGCACCCGGGCCACCTTGAAGCGGCTCACGCCGAACTCCTCGGCGATCTGGATCTTGGACTTGCCCTCGAGGTAGAAACGGCGCGCCATCGCTGCGGCCTGGACCATCTCGCCGGGGCCCATGCGCACCTGTGTGCGGCCTGTGGTCACGTTGCTCTCCCCAGTTGCCCATCTGATCGGCTCCGCGCTCATCCTCGCAGATGGCGCGGTGTTACGGACGCGTAGCCGGACCGTCAGTGGGTACAGGCCGCCGAGGCCAGCTCACGCAGCCCCCGCACCGCCGCCGCCGGGTCGTCCGCACCGTAGACCGCCGAACCCGCGACGAAGACGTCAGCGCCCGCCTCGGCACACCGTTCGATGGTCCGCTCCGACACCCCGCCGTCGATCTGCAGCCACAGCTCCAGGCCGTGCTTGTCGATGAGGGCGCGGGTCCGGCGGATCTTGGGCAGCATGATGTCGAGGAACGCCTGACCGCCGAAGCCGGGCTCCACCGTCATGATCAGCAGCATGTCGAGCTCGGGCAGCAGGTCCTCGTACGGCTCGATCGGGGTGGCGGGCTTGAGTGCCATCGACGCCCGCGCGCCCTTCGCCCGGATCTCCCGGGCCAGCCGCACCGGCGCGGCCGCCGCCTCGACGTGGAAGGTGACGGAACCGGCGCCCGCCTCGACATAGGCCGGGGCCCAGCGGTCCGGGTCCTGGATCATCAGATGGCAGTCGAGCGGGATGTCCGACGCCCTGCTCAGCGACTCCACGATCGGCACACCGAGCGTCAGGTTGGGCACGAAGTGGTTGTCCA
Source organism: Streptomyces sp. RKAG293 (assembly GCF_023701745.1). Classification (NCBI taxonomy): domain Bacteria; kingdom Bacillati; phylum Actinomycetota; class Actinomycetes; order Kitasatosporales; family Streptomycetaceae; genus Streptomyces; species Streptomyces sp. RKAG293. Next base: position 2,104,152 of record NZ_JAJOZB010000001.1, read on the forward strand.
TGACGTCGACATGGAGCCAGTCGGCGCCTTCCACGGCCTTCGCCTCGTCGGCGAGCCGGGCGAAATCGGCGGAAAGAATACTGGGGTTGATCTGCACGCTCATATGTCCAGCAAACCAGATGCCGGAGGGTCCCAGAGCACCGCCCGTGCAAGGAACGCGCCCGTTCCGTAAAATGCCGGAACGATCTCGAACACCGGTGCCATGCTGGATCACGAACCGCTCTCCCCCCAGGATTTCGGGAGGGCCGACGGAGCGTACGCAAAGCGGGGAGACTCGTCGTGGGCGGAACCGGACGGTGGGCGCACCTGGTGTGCGGCCGGCGCAGCAAGTGGGTCGTGCTCGTTCTGTGGCTGGTGCTGCTGGTGGTGGTCTCGCCGCTGGCGCAGAAGCTGACGGACGAGCAGAAGAACGACTCCTCGACCTGGCTTCCCGGCAGCGCCGAGTCCACCCAAGTCCTCAATCTCCAGAAGGACTTCCTCCCCGACACCGCTCCCGCCGTCGTCGTCTACGCCCGGCCGGGCGGCCTCACCGAGACCGACCGCGCCAAGATCACCCAGGACGCGGCGTCCATCAAGGCCATGACGCGGCACGGCATCCTCGGCGCCCGCGCCGTGGGACCGGTGCTGGAGAAGACCGGCGATCCGCGCGCGGCCCAGATCATCGTCCCGGTCAGCGTGGACGCGGGCGGCTGGAACGGTCTGGCCGACGCGGTGAAGGACATCCGCACCACCGCCGACGCCAACACCGCCGGTCTTGAAGTGCACATCACCGGCCCCGGCGGCTACGCCTCCGACTCCGCCGAGGCGTTCAAGGGGCTCGACGGCACCCTGCTGTTCGCCGCGCTCGCGGTGGTCGTGGTGATCCTGCTGCTCACCTACCGCAGCGTCAGCCTGCTCTTCCTGCCGATCATCTCCGTCGTCGGCGCGCTCTTCACCGCCCAGGCGGTGATCTATCTGCTGGCCAAGCACGCCGGTCTGGTGGTCAACGCGCAGAGCGCGGGCATCCTCACCGTCCTCGTCTTCGGCGCCGGCACGGACTACGCGCTGCTGCTCGTCGCCCGGTACCGCGAGGAGCTGCGCCGCCACGAGGACCGGCACGAGGCGATGGCCCTCGCCCTGCACCGGGCCGGGCCCGCGGTGCTGGCCAGTGCCTCGACGGTCGCGGTCAGCATGCTGTGCCTGATGGCCGCCGAGATGAACTCGACCTCGGGTCTCGGACCGGTCGCGGCCATCGGTGTCGCCATCGCCCTGCTCGCGATGACCACCCTCTTCCCCGCGCTGCTCGTCATCGTCGGCCGCTGGGTGTTCTGGCCCGCCGTGCCGCACAGGGGCTCCGAGGAGCCGACCCGCAGCGGGCTGTGGGCGCGGGTGGGCGGGCGGATCGCCAAGGGGCCGCGGACGGTCTGGGTGACCACTGCGGTGGTTCTCGGCGTGCTCTCGCTCGGACTGATCGGGCTGAAGGCGGACGGCCTGACGACCGCCCAGGGCTTCACCGGAACCCCCGACTCCGTGGTGGGCCAGCAGGTCGCGGGCCGCTACTTCCCGGCCGGCGCCGGACAGCCGCTCGTCGTCATCGCGAACGCCGGGGCCGCTGACCAGGTGCGGACCGCCCTCGGCTCGGTCCAGGGCGTCGCGCCCGGCTCCGTCATCACTCCACCGGGCGTCCCCGCGGAGAAGAACGGCCGGGTCTATCTGGAGGCCACGCTGGCGTCGGCGGCCGACAGTACGCAGGCCAAACAGACCGTCGACCGGGCCCGTGACACGCTGCACGCGGTGCCGGGCGCGGACGCCGAGGTCGGCGGCGGCACGGCGGTGATCCAGGACGCCAACCGTGCGACCTCGCACGACAACCTGCTCCTGATCCCGATGATCCTCGCCGTCGTGCTGCTGATCCTCGGGCTGCTGCTGCGGGCGCTGGTCGCCCCGCTGATCCTCATCGCGACCGTGGTGCTGTCCTTCGCGGCGGCGCTCGGGGTGAGCACGTTCGCCTTCCACCACCTGTTCGGGTTCGAGGGCGAGGACACCTCGTTCCCGCTGTTCGTCTTCGTGTTCCTGGTGGCGCTGGGCATCGACTACAACATCTTCCTGATGACCAGGATCCGCGAGGAGACGGCCCACTCCGGCACCCGTACCGGAACGCTCACCGGCCTCGCCGCGACCGGCGGCGTGATCACTTCCGCGGGCCTGGTGCTGGCCGGTACGTTCGCCGCCCTGGGCACCCTGCCGCTCGTCGGCTTCGCCGAGATCGGGTTCGCGGTCGCCTTCGGCGTCCTGCTCGACACGTTCGTCGTCCGGTCGATCCTGGTCTCCGCGATCACCCTCGACCTGGGCCACCACGTCTGGTGGCCCAGCAGGCTGGACTCCCCCGGAGCCCCGCCGCAGGCCGCCGCCCAGCAGCGGGACGACCTGGCGCAGCGCTCCTGACGCCTGTCCCGCGGGTTCAGGAGGTGCGGCGCAGCAGGGCCAGGTACATGGCGTCGGTGCCGTGCAGATGCGGCCAGAGCTGGACGTCCGGGCCGTCGCCGATGGCGGGGACACCGGGCATCAGCGGGCGGGCGTCGATCCACTCGGCGGTCAGCGGCTCGTCCGCCCCGCGACCGCGCAGCACGTCGTCGACGACGGCGCGGGTCTCCGCCGGGTGCGGCGAGCAGGTGGCGTAGCCGACGACGCCGCCGACCCGGACGGCGCGCAGCGCCTCGGTGAGCAGTCCGCGCTGGAGCGTCGCGAAGCCCGCGACGTCCTCGGCCTTGCGGCGCCAGCGCGCCTCCGGGCGGCGGCGGAGCGCGCCCAGTCCGGTGCAGGGCACGTCGACGAGCACCCGGTCGAAGGAGCCCTCGGCCCATGCGGGACGGGTGCCGTCGGCGACGATCACCTGGTACGGGCCGGGGTTGCCGGCCAGTGTGCGCTCCACCAGCCGGGCCCGGTGCGGCTGCTTCTCGGACGCGACGAGCAGCGCCCCGCGCTGCGCCGCGAGTGCGGCGAGCAGCGCGGCCTTGCCGCCGGGGCCGGCGCAGCCGTCCAGCCAGCGCTCGTCCCGGCCGTCCAGCGGGGCCGCCGCCACCGCGGCGGCGACCAGCTGGCTGCCCTCGTCCTGCACCCCGGCCCGGCCCTCACGGACGGCGTCCACGGCGCCCGGGTCGCCGCCCTCGGCGAGCCGGACCGCGTACGGGGACCAGCGGCCGGGCTCGGTCACCTCTTCCGGGAGCGAGGCGGCCACCTCCTCGGCCGTGGAACGGCCGGGGCGGGCCACCAGCGTCACCTCGGGCCGCTCGTTGTCGGCCTCCAGCAGATCCTCGATACCGGCCCGGCCGCCGCCGAGCGCGTCCCACAGCGCGGAGACGATCCAGCGCGGATGCGAGTGGACCACGGCGAGGTGCGCCTCGGGGTCGTCGTCGTACGGCGGGGCGACCTGGGCGACCCAGGCGTCGATGTCCTGCGCGGCGATCTTGCGGAGCACCGCGTTGACGAACCGGGCCCGGCCGTCGCCGAGCACGCAGCGGGCCAGCTCGACGGTGGCCGAGACGGCGGCGTGCGGCGGGATGCGGGTACCGAGCAGCTGGTGCGCGCCGAGCGCGAGCACGTCCAGCACCGGCGGGTCGACCTCGCGCAGCGGCCGGTCAACACAGGCGGCGATCACGGCGTCGTAGGTGCCCTGGCGGCGCAGCGTGCCGTAGACCAGCTCGGTGGCGAGGGCGGCGTCCCGGCGGTCGAACTCGCCGCCCTTCTTGACCGCTTCCGCCTCGGCGTTGCGCAGCAGCGAGGGCAGCACGAGGTTGGCGTACGCGTCGCGCTCGTCGACCGCCCGCAGCGCCTCGAAGGCGAGGATCCGGACCGGATCCCGCTGGGGCCTGCGGTAGGGCTTGCCCTTCGGCTTGCCCTGGGACTTCCCCTGCGAGGTGCCCTGCGGTCGGCTGCGCGGCTGGTCGTTCACGATCAATGTGCTCCGGACTCGGTCGGAAAAAACTGCTGCGCCCGGGCGGCGGGATGCCCCCTCCCGCAAACAGGGCGTGAACAAAGCGTACGGCCGCCGGCCCGGCGACCGCCCACCCGGGCGATCGGGGCCGCCCTCGGGACGCCGCCGTCCGGCGGGACGGCGCTCCTCGTCGGGACGTCCGCTCCTCGTCGAACCGGGCTACCCGCCCAGGCGGGTACCGGAGGCGAGCCGGACGCCGCGCGCCCAGTCGGCGGCGCGCATCAGCTTCTTGCCCTGCTGCTGCACCTCGCCGAGTTCCACGGCGTGGCTGCCGGTGCCCGCGTACACCGCGTTCTTGGCGACGGAGAGCTCGCCGGGCGCCAGTCCCGCCAGGTCCTCGCGGCCGGGCAGCGGGGTCACCGGGCCGAGCTTGAAGCGTTCGCCGTCGAGCAGCGTCCAGGCGCCGGGCGCCGGGGTGCAGCCGCGGATCAGCCGGTCGACGCGCAGCGCGGGCGCGTTCCAGTCCACCGCCGCGTCCTCGACGGTGATCTTGGGGGCGATGGTGATGCCCTCGGTGGGCTGTGTCCGGGGCACCAGCCGGCCGTCCTCGATGCCGTCCATCGTCGCGGTGAGCAGCCCGGCGCCGCTGTGCGCGAGCCGGGTGAGCAGGTCACCGCTGGTGTCGGTGGGCCGGACGTCCTCGGTGACGACGCCGAAGACCGGACCGGAGTCCAGCCCCTGCTCGATGAGGAACGTCGAGGCGCCGGTGACCTCGTCACCGGCCATCACCGCGTGCTGCACGGGAGCCGCGCCGCGCCAGGCGGGAAGCAGCGAGAAGTGCAGGTTGACCCAGCCGTGCGCCGGGATCTCGAGCGCGGCCTTGGGCAGCAGCGCTCCGTACGCGACGACCGGGCAGGCGTCCGGGGCGATCTCCCGGAGCCGGGCGAGGAAGTCCTCGTCCCGCGGCTTCACGGGCTTGAGCACCTCGATGCCCGCCTCCCCGGCCCGCTGGGCGACCGGGCTGGAGACCAGCTTGCGGCCGCGGCCCGCGGTCGCGTCGGGACGGGTGACGACGGCGACGACCTCGTGCCGGTCCGACGCCAGGAGCGCCTCCAGGGCGGGGACGGCGACCTCGGGAGTGCCTGCGAAGACGAGCCTCATCGTGGGTTCTGTGCCTCTCGTTGGCAGGGGGGACGGCCGTGGGCGGTGGTTCGCGCGGCGGCGGGTCGGGCGGCGGCGGGTCGGGTGGCGGGGGCGGCCGTTCGGGCGGCCGGACTCACAGCGTGCTGCCGAAGGTGCTGTGCGGGGAGACCTTCACCTGCGGCACGCCCAGGTCCGCCCACTCCGCCTCCCGGATCGCCTTCATCGCCGCCTTGCGCTGCTCGGCGTCGAGCCGGTCGATGAAGATGATGCCGTCGAGGTGGTCGGTCTCGTGCTGGATGCAGCGGGCCAGCAGCTGGGTGCCCTCGATGGTGACCGGGTCGCCGTACATGTTGAAGCCCTTGGCGACGACACCGTAGGAGCGGACGCAGTCGTAAGTCAGACCGGGGAGCGACAGACAGCCCTCGGGACCGTCCTGCTCCTCCTCGCTCAGCGTCAGGTCCGGGTTGACCAGGTGCCCCAGTTCGCCGTCGACGAAGTAGGTGAAGACCCGCAGCGAGACGCCCAGTTGCGGGGCCGCGAGACCGGCGCCCGGCGCCGCCTGCATGGTCTCGGTCAGATCCTGGACGAGAATGCGGAGTTCCTTGTCGAAGGTGGTGACTGGCTGCGCCGTCATGCGCAGCACCGGGTCGCCGAAGAGGCGGATGGGCGTGACGGACACGGCTGGCGGGCTCCCGTGGTCGGACGGATCTGGAGACACCCCCGGGGCACCTCCGGACGGAGTTCGGGGGAGGTGACGGTGGGGGCACCTCCCAGCGGTGGCTGGGGGCCGTCCAATTCTAGGGGCCGACCCGTTCGGGGGTGTACGCGGTCTTACGCGCCCCCCGGAAACATCAGCACGCCCCCTGATGCGTGACTCGATGGCCCGCTGGAGCGTTGGTCAAGAGAGATTGACCGAAAAAGGGCCATCACACCACGGACACGGCCCGATCCTTATCAACGCCGGTTGGAGAGGCTTGTTGATGCCCGACCACGCAACCCATGACGCCCAGGCCCGGGCAAGCCTGCACCTACTGGTGCGGGACATCGAAAGGGTCCGCCGACAGGTGGACGCGCTACGGACCCTGACCGCCCAGCTGGGCAATGTGTACCGACCGCGGCGCAGCGGTCCCGCCGCCGGATTCGTCGTCTACGGACGTGCTCCCGCACCCACCGTGCGGCTCGCCCAGGAGCTCCGCGACAGTGTGGAGACCCTGGTCACGGCGGCGGTGGAGTTCGACCGCTCGCTGGGGTTCTCCTGGGACGCGGTGGGCTCCGCCCTCGGGGTGACGAAACAGGCGGTGCACCGGCGGTACGGGGCGCGCCGCCATGCCGTCCACGGCACGGAGGACGAGTCCTCGCACCCGGACACCACGGCGGTGCACGCCGCGGCGTCCGCTCCCCCGATGGCCGGTGTGCCGGCGGCTCGCTCGATGCCGGACCAGATGTCCGCACCGCTGTCCGGGCCGCTGTCCGGGCCGCTGTCCGGGCACCTGCCCTCGCAGGGGTCCGGGCCACTGCCCGCGCAGCTGCCGCAGCAGATGCCGGGACATGCGCCCGGACATGTGCCGGTGAACGCCCGGGAGGACGCCTTCCCCGGCGCGCTGCCCGGTCCGCGCAGCGGCTGAGCCCCGGCACCACCCGCACCACCGCATCACCGCACCGCCCGCGGTGCGTTTCCGCAGGACCAGCCGCCCCGCCGCCCGCCACGCCGACAGGTCGGACGCCGGGGCGGCGCCATGTCCCGGACCAACCGGCTGGAGAGCCGGACGGCCGGCTGCGCGGCCGGAGCCGGCCCCTGGGGACCGTCAGCCGATGTCCAGCGGGTCGATGCGCACCAGGACCTGATCGGTCTGCTTGAGCGCCGTACGGGCCACCTGGGCGGCCTTGAGAGCGGCGGCCAGCGCCGCCCCGCTGCCCGGCGGGACCCTGATCAGCATCCGCTCCCAGTGCTCCCCCGCCGGGGCGTCGCCGGTCCTGCGCGGTCCGCCCGGCCGGTCGCCGGAGACCGGCACCGGCCCCAGGACGGCCGCGCCCTCGGGCAGCCGGGCCAGCTCGACCAGTGCGGCCACCGCCGCCGGGCCGCCGGTCACGGAGGCCATCCGCGAGACCGGCGGGAAGCCCAGTTCGGCCCGCTCGGCCAGTTCGCGGGCCGCGTGCCCGGCGGGATCCCAGCGCACCAGCGCCTGGACCGGCCGCAGGGTGGGCTCGGCCAGCACCAGCACCGTGCCGCCCTCGGTCGCGGGCCTGACCAGGGCGGCCGCGCCCGTCCAGCGGCGCAGCGCCTCCTCCCCCGCGCGCAGGTCCGGCCGGTTGAGCAGCGCCCAGCCGTCCAGCAGCAGCGCGGCCGCGTAGCCGCCCTCCGCGACCGGCTCGGCGCCCGGGGTGGAGATCACCAGCGCCGGTGTGCCGGTGACGGCTCCGAGGATGCCGTCCCGCCCTGAGGTACGGACCGGGACCTTCGGGAACGCCCGGCCGAGTTCGTCCGCGGTACGCCGGGCGCCGACCACCTGGGCGCGCAGCCGGAACCCGCCGCACTCCTGGCAGTGCCACGCCGCCTCGGGGCGGCCGCACCACCCGCACTGCGGCGCGCTGTTCCCGTCCGCCAGCTCCAGCGGTCCCGCGCACTTTCCGCACCGGGCGGGTTCCCGGCAGCGTTCACAGGCCAGCCGCGGCACATAGCCGCGGCGCGGGACCTGGACGAGGACGGGCCCGTGCAGCAGTGCCTCCCTGGCCACCTGCCAGGCGAGGCTCGGCAGCCGGGCGGCGCGGGCCGCCCCGTCCCGCGCCTGGTCGCCGTCGCCGATGGTGCGGACGAGCGGCGCCGCCGCCCGGACCGCCTCGCGGGAGGCGTCCACCGGCAGCGCCCACTGGGTCTCGACGAGCTGGGCGCCTTCGACGGTGCGGATGAGGCCGCCGAGCAGGAAGGCGGCCCGCTCCTCCGTGGCCCGCAGCAGCAGCACGTCCCGGGCGTGCGGCATGGGGGCGTGCGGCTCGGCGTGGCTGGAGTCGCCGTCGTCCCACAGCGCGACCAGGCCGAGGTCCTGCACCGGGGCGAACATCGCGGCCCGGGTGCCGACGACGGCCCGGACGGCGCCCCGGCTCACCGCCAGCCAGCGCCGGTAGCGCGCCTCGGGGCCGGAATCCGCGGTGAGCAGGACGTGGTGGCCCTCGCCGAGCAGTGCGGTGAGTGCCGCGTCGACCCGGGCGGCGGCCCGGCCGTCGGGCAGCACGGCGAGCGCGCCGCGGCCGGAGGCGAGGGTGGCGGCGATGGCCGCGGCCAGCTCGGCGGGCCAGTGCGGACCGGGCAGCGCGGTCCACACCGCACGCGGGGAGTCGCCGCGGCCCAGCGCCCGCAGCAGGGCGGGTCCGGTCGGATAGCGCGACCAGGTGCCGGGCTCCGGCGGGGCGGGGGTGGCGGGCGGTTCCGGGGACGGCTTCTTCTCCACCCGGCCGTGCCGGGCGGGCACGGCGAGCTGGATCACATCGGCGAGCGATCCCGCGTACCGGTCGGCGACCGCGCGGCAGAGCCGCAGCAGGGCCGGGCTGAGCACCGGCTCCGGGGACACCACCTGGGCGATCGCGGCGAGCGGGCCGGCGTAGTCGGACTCGGTGAGCCGGGCGACGACGAACCCGTCGATCAGCCCGCCGCCCTCACGGCGTCCGCTGACGACGTTGTGCGCCCCGGCCCCGAACCGGACCCGGACCCGGACCCCGGGCTGCGCGTCGGCGTCCATCGCGGCGGGCACCGCGTAGTCGAAGTACTTGTCGAGGTGCAGCACCCCTTTGTCGACCAGGACGCGGGCGACGGGCAGCCCCTCGGCGAGGTCGGCGCCACGCCAGGTGCCGCGCCTGGCCTTGGGTTCCTTCGCCTTGCGCACGGACTCGCGGATGAGCGCCAGCTGCTCCCCAGCCGGTGGGTTCGTCCGCTCGTCCTCGCTGCTCACAGCCCCAGTCCTACCAGACGTCTCGGACAGCGCGACGGCCCCGGACCGCGAGGTCCGGGGCCGTACGCGTGGTGCGGGTGTGTCTGCTGCCGGGTCCTACAGACCGGCGGCGGCGCGCAGCGCCTCGACACGGTCGGTGCGCTCCCAGGTGAAGTCCGGCAGCGCGCGGCCGAAGTGGCCGTACGCGGCGGTCTGGGAGTAGATCGGACGCAGCAGGTCCAGGTCGCGGATGATCGCGGCCGGGCGCAGGTCGAAGACCGACGCGATGGCCTGCTCGATCTTCTCGACGTCCACCGACGCGGTGCCGAAGGTCTCGACGAACAGACCCACCGGCTCGGCCTTGCCGATCGCGTAGGCGACCTGGACCTCGCAGCGCGAGGCGAGGCCGGCGGCCACGACGTTCTTGGCGACCCAGCGCATGGCGTACGCGGCGGACCGGTCGACCTTGGACGGGTCCTTGCCCGAGAAGGCACCGCCGCCGTGCCGGGCCATGCCGCCGTAGGTGTCGATGATGATCTTGCGGCCGGTGAGGCCGGCGTCGCCCATCGGGCCGCCGATCTCGAAGCGGCCGGTCGGGTTCACCAGCAGGCGGTAGCCCTCGGTCTCCAGCTTGATGCCGTCACCCAGCAGCGCCTTGAGCTCGTGCTCGACGACGAACTCGCGGATGTCCGGCGCGAGCAGCGACTCGAGGTCGATGTCCGAGGCGTGCTGCGAGGAGACGACCACGGTGTCGAGGCGGACGGCCTTGTCGCCGTCGTACTCGATGGTCACCTGGGTCTTGCCGTCCGGGCGCAGGTACGGGATGGTCCCGTTCTTGCGGACCTCGGAGAGCCGCCGCGCGAGCCGGTGTGCCAGGTGGATCGGCAGCGGCATCAGCTCGGGGGTCTCGTCGCAGGCGTAGCCGAACATCAGGCCCTGGTCGCCGGCGCCCTGCTTGTCGAGCTCGTCCTCGTCACCCTCGACACGCTGCTCGTAAGCGGTGTCCACACCCTGGGCGATGTCGGGCGACTGTGCGCCGATGGACACCGAGACGCCGCACGAGGCGCCGTCGAAGCCCTTCTTCGACGAGTCGTAGCCGATCTCGAGGATCTTGTTGCGCACCAGGGTCGCGATGTCCGCGTATCCCTTGGTGGTGACCTCACCGGCGACATGCACCTGGCCGGTGGTGATCAGCGTCTCGACCGCGACCCTGGAGGTCGGGTCCTCCTTGAGGAGGGCGTCGAGGATCGTGTCGCTGATCTGGTCAGCGATCTTGTCGGGATGTCCCTCGGTGACGGACTCCGAGGTAAACAGGCGGCGGGACACATTGCTCCCTGGGGTTGCAGCGGCTGCTGGCTGATCATGGGTGGGACGCGCGGGGCTGCGCCCGGCGTTCCGTGGCTAGTTTATCGTTCGCTTCGGCCGGACCGACAAGGCATCTCGGTACGTGGATATGCCGTGACCTGCGACACCACTGGCGCCGGTACGACGATCCGCCCGTGGCACGGGCGGAATGCCGCAGAATTCCGGTTTTGGTACACCCGGAGGAACGATTTCACGTCAACCGGGCGATGGCGAGATCCCACACCTGGTCGGCGAGGGCTTCCTTCGGACCGTACGGTACCGGGGTCTCGCTGCCGTCCGCACCCAGCACCACGGCCTCGTTCTGCTCGGAGCCGAAGGCCTTGTGGTCCCCGACCTCGTTGACAACCAGCAGGTCACAGCCCTTGCGGAGCAGTTTGGCCCGACCGTTCGCCAGTACATCGTCGGTTTCGGCGGCGAAGCCCACGATGAGCTGTCCGGGGTGTGAACGTTGTGTGGCGAGTTCTGCGAGGACGTCGGGGTTGCGGACGAGTTCCAGTGGCGGCTGCTCCTGGTCGTCCTTCTTCTTGATCTTGCCAGCGGCGTAGTGCGCGGGCCGGAAGTCCGCCACGGCCGCCGCCATGACGACCACATCCGCGTCCGCCGCCGCCTTCAGCACCGCCTCGCGCAGTTGCACGGCCGTGCCGACCCGCACCACATCGGCGCCCGCCGGGTCGGCGAGGTCGGTGTTGGCGGCCACCAGGGTGACGCGGGCGCCGCGGGCGACCGCCGTACGGGCCAGCGCGTAGCCCTGTTTTCCCGAGGAGCGGTTGCCCAGGTAGCGCACCGGGTCCAGCGGCTCACGGGTGCCGCCGGCGCTGATCACCACATGGCGCCCGGCGAGATCGGTCGCGAGCCCCCGCGGGCCGCGGGTGAGCACCCGGCGGCAGACCTCGAAGATCTCGGCGGGGTCGGGCAGCCGGCCCTTGCCGGTGTCCACGCCGGTCAGCCGGCCGACGGCGGGCTCGATCACGATCGCGCCCCGGCGGCGCAGGGTGGCGACGTTCTCCTGGGTGGCGGGGTGTTCCCACATCTCGGTGTGCATGGCCGGCGCGAACACCACCGGACATCGTGCGGTGAGCAGGGTGTTGGTGAGCAGGTCGTCGGCGAGGCCGTGCGCGGCCTTGGCGAGCAGGTCGGCGGTGGCCGGCGCGACCACCACGAGGTCGGCGTGCTGGCCGATCCTGACGTGCGGGACTTCCCGGACGTCGTCCCACACCCGGGTCGAGACGGGATTGCCGGACAGCGCCGACCAGGTGGCCTCTCCCACGAAGTGCAGCGCCGAGTCGGTGGGGACCACGCGTACGCCGTGCCCGGACTCGGTGAGCCGCCGCAGCAGCTCGCACGCCTTGTAGGCGGCGATCCCGCCGCTCACCCCCAGGACGACCTGTGGCTGGCCCATCGTCTCTCCCGCCGAGCTGTGGATTCTCTTGCGTCCATCACACACCACGGGCCCGGCAGCGGTGCTGCCGGGCCCGTGGTGACAAGGATTCGGGTACTGCTAGCCGGCCGACTCGATGGCCTCGGAGGTCAGCAGTCCCGCGTTGATCTCGCGCAGCGCGATCGACAGCGGCTTCTCGTGGACGTGGGTGTCCACCAGGGGGCCGACGTACTCCAGCAGGCCTTCACCGAGCTGGGAGTAGTACGCGTTGATCTGGCGCGCGCGCTTGGCCGCGTAGATCACCAGGCTGTACTTCGAGTCCGTGGCCTCGAGCAGCTCGTCGATCGGCGGGTTGATGATGCCCTCGGGCGTGGTGATGGAAGAGGACATTCTCTACCTACCCCTACTTTGTGGAAAAGAATGGAAGTGGATCATACAACTCGCATCAAGGCTAGCAGCTCGCGTGCTACATCCTCGACCGAGGTATTGACAAGGGTCATGTCGAACTCGGATTCGGCAGCCAGTTCGACCTTGGCCGCGGCCAGCCGCCGCTCGATCACCTCGGGCGATTCGGTGCCCCGCCCGGTGAGCCGGCGGACCAGCTCGTCCCAGCTCGGCGGGGCCAGGAAGACGAGCTGCGCCTCGGGCATCGACTGGCGGACCAGCCGGGCGCCCTGCAGATCGATCTCCAGCAGCACGGGCTCACCCGCGTCGAGGCGGTCCAGCACCGCCTTGCGCGGGGTGCCGTAGCGGTTGCCCGCGAACTCGGCCCACTCCAGCAGTTCACCGTTGGCGACGAGCTTGTCGAACTCGTCGCCGTCCACGAAGAAGTAGTGCACTCCGTGCTGCTCGCCCGGCCGTGGCCGGCGAGTGGTGGCCGACACCGAGAGCCATACCTCGGGGTGGACCTTGCGCATATGAGCGACGACCGTGCTCTTGCCGACCCCGGAGGGGCCGGAGAGCACGGTCAGCCGCGGACGTACGTCCGGGGGCACGGGGGACGTCCCCCGGGATGTTGCAGCCATGAAGCGATTATCCCGGTTCCCGGAGGTGCTGGGGACCGTCAGGCGGCGCCGCCGCCGAACTCACGCTCCAAAGATGCGATCTGGTTGGAGCCGAGACCCCGCACCCGGCGGCTTTCGGAGATGCCGAGCCGCTCCATGATCTGCTTGGCACGGACCTTGCCCACACCGGGCAGGGACTCAAGAAGGGCCGAGACCTTCATCTTGCCGATGACATCGTTCTCTCGGCCCGTCTTGATGACCTCATGCAGCGAAGCGCCGGAGTGCTTGAGCCGATTCTTGACCTCGGCGCGCTCCCGGCGGGCCGCGGCGGCCTTCTCGAGCGCGGCAGCGCGCTGTTCAGGGGTAAGGGGCGGAAGAGCCACGCCTACGTCACCTCGGATATCGAACTGTCGGATACGGACCGGTTGTGGAACCTAGTCGCCCCCACCTGCAGGGCAACGAACGAAGCACTTGCGTGCTCGCTCTCGTCGGAGACTAGCGGTCACGGCGGCTCAAGTCAGCGAGAACAGACGAAAAGTCCTGGTCAGACTCGATCCGCTGGGATTTTTAGGACATAACGGCATCGGTTGACGCCGTCGCGGCTCCCGACAGGGGGTCCCGAGGGGGCCGGTGGCGCTCAGCCCGCCAGGGCGGCCCGGACCTCGTCGGCGAACCGGGCCGCGGCGTCCCGCAGTCCGGCCACGTCGGGGCCGTGCCGCAGCACATCGCGGCTCACGCTCGGGAGGACGTTGCCGACCGCGGACCCGAAGAGCCCGGGGAGACCGGCCGGCGTCGCGCCCTGGGCGCCGATGCCGGGGGCCAGCAGCGGCCCGTTGACGTCCAGGTCCGCGCCGGCCTCGCTGAGGGTGGCACCGACCACGGCGCCGACGGATCCGAGCGGGCGCTCGCCGGCGTTCTCGGCCGCGATGTGGTCGAGCATCACCTGGGCGAGCGACCTGCCGTTCGCGGCCGTGGCCCGCTGGACCTCGGCGCCCTCCGGATTGGAGGTCAGGGCGAGGACGAAGACCCCGGCGCCGGAGATCCGCGCCGCGTCCAGCGCGGGCCGCAGCGAGCCGAAGCCGAGGTACGGGCTGACGGTGACCGCGTCGGAGAAGAGCGGGGAGTCCTTGTCGAGGAAGGTGGCGGCGTAGGCGGCCATGGTGGAGCCGATGTCACCGCGCTTGGCGTCCATCAGCACCAGCGCGCCGGCGGCGCGGGCGTCGGCGACGGCCCGCTCCAGCACGGCGATGCCCCTGGAGCCGAAGCGCTCGAAGAACGCGCTCTGCGGCTTGAGGACGGCGACCCGGTCGGCGAGGGCGTCGACCACGGTGCGCGTGAAGCGCTCCAGACCGGCCACGTCGTCGTTGAGGCCCCAGGAGGTCAGCAGCGCCGCGTGCGGGTCGATGCCGACGCAGAGCTGACCGCGGGTGTCCATCGCGTGCCGCAGCCGCGCGCCGAAGGGTTCCAGGTTCTCCGCGCTCATGAGCTCACCTTCCGGTGTTCGGCGCCGACCGCGTCGGCGAGGGTGGCGTACGGGCTCGCGGCCAGCCGTGCCGCGAGGCCCTGGTGGAGGGCGCGGCACCAGAACGGGCCCTCGTAGATGAAGGCGCTGTACCCCTGGACCAGGGTGGCACCGGCCAGGATGCGCTCCCAGACGTCGTCGGCGGTGGTGACGCCGCCGACCCCGACCAGGGTGATCCGGTCGCCGACCCGGGCGTACAGCCGGCTCAGCACCTCCAGCGAGCGGGTCCGCAGCGGGGCGCCGGACAGGCCGCCGGTCTCCTGGACCAGCGCCGGGTCCGAGGTCAGCCCCAGGCCGTCGCGGGCGATCGTGGTGTTGGTGGCGATGATGCCGTCCAGGCCGAGCTCGACGGCGAGGTCGGCGACGGCGTCGATGTCGTCGTCGGCCAGGTCCGGGGCGATCTTGACCAGCAGCGGCACCCGGCGGGTGGTGACCGTGCGGTCGGCGGCCTCGCGCACCGCGGTCAGCAGCGGGCGCAGCTGGTCGACGGCCTGCAGATTGCGCAGCCCCGGGGTGTTGGGCGATGAGACGTTGACGACGAGGTAGTCCGCGTGGGCCGCGAGCCGCTCGGTGGAGGTCACGTAGTCCGCGGTGGCCTCGTCCTCGGGGACCACCTTGGTCTTGCCGATGTTGACGCCGACGGTCGTCCTGAAGGCCGGCGTGCGGGCCGCCAGCCGGGCGGCGACCGCGGCTGAGCCCTCGTTGTTGAAGCCCATGCGGTTGATCAGCGCGCGGTCCTGGACCAGCCGGAAGAGCCGCTTCTTCGGGTTGCCGGACTGCGGCTGCCCGGTGACGGTGCCGATCTCGACGTGGTCGAAGCCGAGCATCGCCATGCCGTCGATCGCGACGGCGTTCTTGTCGAAGCCGGCCGCGAGGCCGAACGGGCCGTGCATGCGCAGGCCCAGCGCCTCGGTGCGCAGCGCCGTGTGGCGGGGCGCGAGCACGGCCGCCACGAGGGTGCGCAGGACCGGGACGCGGGCGGCGAACCGGATCCAGCCGAACGCCAGGTGGTGTGCCCGCTCGGGGTCCATGCGCCGGAAGAGCAGTCGGAAGAGGAGGGAGTACATGCGGAGCCTTCTACGGGATTCTGCGGGGCGGCGGTCACATGGCGAGGGGGACACCGGTCGGTGTCCCCTCCTGGCGCTAGGGAGTGTCGTGCCAGGCCCCGCCGACCAGACGGGACTGCGACGACACGACCTATCCCTCGCGGGCGGCGTTCAGACGTTCCGCGTGTTCCTGCAGTGATCTGACCCCGATGTCGCCGCGGTTGAGCGCGTCGATGCCCTGCACGGCGGCGGCCAGCGCCTGCACCGTCGTCAGGCACGGGACACCGCGGGAGACCGCGGCGGTCCTGATGTCGTAGCCGTCGAGGCGGCCACCGGTGCCGAACGGGGTGTTGACGATGAGGTCGATCTTGCCGTCGTGGATCAGCTGGACGACGGTCGGCTCACCGTCGGGGCCGGTGCCCTCGCTCTGCTTGCGCACGATGGTGGCGTGGATGCCGTTGCGGCGCAGCACTTCGGCGGTGCCGGAGGTGGCGAGCAGTTCGAAGCCGTGGTCGGCGAGTGCGCGGGCCGGGAAGACCAGGTTGCGCTTGTCGCGGTTGGCCACCGAGATGAACGCGGTGCCCTTGGTGGGCAGCGCGCCGTACGCGCCGGCCTGGGACTTGGCGTAGGCGGTGCCGAAGACCGAGTCGATGCCCATGACCTCGCCGGTGGAGCGCATCTCCGGGCCCAGCACGGTGTCGACGCCGCGGCCGTGGATGTCGCGGAAGCGGCTCCACGGCATGACGGCCTCCTTGACGGAGATCGGCGCGTCCAGCGGCAGGGTGCCGCCGTCGCCGGTCTTCGGGAGCATGCCCTCGGCGCGCAGTTCGGCGACGGTCGCGCCGAGCGAGATCCGCGCGGCGGCCTTGGCCAGCGGCACCGCGGTCGCCTTCGAGGTGAAGGGGACGGTGCGCGAGGCGCGCGGGTTGGCCTCGAGGACATAGAGGATGTCCCCGGCCAGCGCGAACTGGATGTTGATCAGGCCCTGGACGCCGACACCCTTGGCGATGGCCTCGGTGGAGGCGCGCAGCCGCTTGATGTCGTAGCCGCCGAGCGTCATCGGGGGCAGTGCGCAGGCGGAGTCGCCGGAGTGGATACCGGCCTCCTCGATGTGCTCCATGACGCCGCCGAGGTAGAGCTCGGTGCCGTCGTAGAGCGCGTCGACGTCGATCTCGATGGCGTCGTCGAGGAACCGGTCGACCAGGACCGGGCGGGTCGGGCTGATCTCGGTGGACTCGGCGATGTACGAGGAGAGCCGGGCCTCCTCGTAGACGATCTCCATGCCGCGGCCGCCGAGCACGTACGACGGGCGGACCAGGACCGGGTAGCCGATCTCGTCGGCGATGGCCTTGGCCTCGTCGAAGGTGGTCGCGGTGCCGTGCTTGGGGGCGGGCAGTCCGGCCTCGGCCAGCACCCGGCCGAACGCGCCGCGGTCCTCGGCGAGGTGGATGGCCTCGGGCGAGGTGCCGACGATCGGCACCCCGTTGTCCTTGAGGGCCTGCGCCAGGCCGAGCGGGGTCTGGCCGCCGAGCTGGACGATGACGCCCGCGATCGGGCCGGCCAGCGACTCGGCGTGCACGATCTCCAGCACGTCCTCGAGCGTCAGCGGCTCGAAGTACAGGCGGTCGGAGGTGTCGTAGTCCGTCGAGACGGTCTCGGGGTTGCAGTTGACCATCACGGTCTCGTAGCCCGCGTCGTGCAGCGCGAACGAGGCGTGGACGCAGGAGTAGTCGAACTCGATGCCCTGGCCGATGCGGTTGGGGCCCGAGCCGAGGATGATCACGGCGGGCTTCTCGCGCGGGGCGACCTCGGACTCCTCGTCGTAGGTCGAGTAGAAGTACGGGGTCTTGGCGGCGAACTCGGCGGCGCAGGTGTCGACCGTCTTGTAGACCGGGCGCACCCCCAGCGCGTGCCGGACCTCGCGGACGACGTCCTCGCGCAGACCCCGGATCTCACCGATCTGGACGTCGGAGAAGCCGTGCCGCTTGGCGTCGGCGAGCAGCTCGGGGCCGAGCCGGTCGGCGGCCGCCAGGTCGTCGGCGACCTCCTTGATCAGGAAGAGCTGGTCGGTGAACCACGGGTCGATCTTCGTCGCGTCGAAGATCTCCTCCGGGGTGGCGCCGGCCCGGATCGCCTGCATGACGGTGTTGATCCGGCCGTCGGTCGGCACGGCCGCCGTGGCCAGCAGCGCGTCCTTGTCGCCGGGCTCGCCGGTGAAGGTGAACTGGCTGCCCTTCTTCTCCAGCGAGCGCAGCGCCTTCTGCAGCGCCTCGGTGAAGTTGCGGCCCATCGCCATGGCCTCGCCGACCGACTTCATGGTGGTGGTGAGGGTCGCGTCGGCCGCCGGGAACTTCTCGAAGGCGAAGCGCGGCACCTTGACGACGACGTAGTCGAGCGTCGGCTCGAAGGACGCCGGGGTCTTCTCGGTGATGTCGTTCGGGATCTCGTCGAGCGTGTAGCCGACGGCGAGCCGGGCGGCGATCTTGGCGATCGGGAAGCCGGTGGCCTTGGAGGCGAGCGCCGAGGAGCGCGAGACCCGCGGGTTCATCTCGATGACGATGACGCGGCCGTCTTCGGGGTTGATCGCGAACTGGATGTTGCAGCCGCCGGTGTCGACGCCGACCTCGCGGATGATCGCGATGCCGACGTCCCGCAGGTTCTGGTACTCGCGGTCGGTCAGCGTCAGCGCCGGGGCGACGGTGATGGAGTCGCCGGTGTGGACGCCCATCGGGTCGAAGTTCTCGATGGAGCAGACGACCACGACGTTGTCGTTGCGGTCGCGCATCAGCTCCAGCTCGTACTCCTTCCAGCCGAGGATGGACTCCTCCAGGAGCACCTCGGTGGTCGGCGAGAGCGTGAGGCCCTGGCCGGCGATGCGGCGCAGCTCCTCCTCGTCGTGGGCGAAGCCGGAGCCGGCGCCGCCCATGGTGAAGGACGGGCGGACGACGACGGGGTAGCCGCCGAGGGTGTCCACGCCCGAGATGACGTCGTCCATCGAGTGGCAGATGACGGACCGGGCGGACTCGCCGTAGCCGATCTTGGCGTTGACGGCCTCGACGACGCCCTTGAAGAGCTGGCGGTCCTCGCCCTTGTTGATGGCCTCGACGTTGGCGCCGATCAGCTCGACGTTGTACTTGTCCAGGACGCCGTTGTCGTGCAGCGAGATCGCGGTGTTGAGCGCGGTCTGGCCGCCGAGGGTCGGCAGGAGCGCGTCGGGGCGCTCCTTGGCGATGATCTTCTCGACGTACTCCGGCGTGATCGGCTCGACGTAGGTGGCGTCGGCGATCTCGGGGTCGGTCATGATCGTGGCCGGGTTGGAGTTCACGAGGATGACCCGCAGGCCCTCGGACTTCAGCACCCGGCAGGCCTGGGTACCGGAGTAGTCGAACTCCGCTGCCTGGCCGATGACGATCGGGCCGGAGCCGATGACCAGGACGGACTGGATATCGGTGCGCTTAGGCACGCTGGCCCTCCATCAGATCTGCGCTGTGCTGGTTGTTGTCTCGCATGAGCTCGACGAAACGGTCGAACAGGTACGCGGCGTCGTGCGGGCCGGCGGCTGCTTCGGGGTGGTACTGGACGCTGAACGCCGGCTGGTCGAGGAGGTGGAGTCCCTCGACCACGTTGTCGTTCAGGCAGACGTGGCTGACCTCGGCCCGGCCGTAGGGCGTGTCCGAGACCGTGTCGAGCGGCGCGTCGACGGCGAAGCCGTGGTTGTGCGCGGTGATCTCGACCTTGCCGGTGGTGCGGTCCTGGACCGGCTGGTTGATGCCGCGGTGGCCGTACTTGAGCTTGTAGGTGCCGAACCCGAGCGCGCGGCCCAGGATCTGGTTGCCGAAGCAGATGCCGAAGAGCGGGGTCTTCCGCTCCAGCACCCCCCGCATCACCGCGACCGGGTGGTCGGCGGTGGCCGGGTCGCCGGGGCCGTTGGAGAAGAACACCCCGTCGGGCGCGACGGCGTACACGTCCTCGACGGTCGCGGTGGCGGGCAGCACATGGACCTCGATGCCGCGCTCGGCCATCCGCTGCGGCGTCATCGCCTTGATGCCGAGGTCGATCGCGGCCACGGTGAAGCGCTTGGTGCCGATCGCCGGGACGATGTACGACTCCTTGGTCGCCACCTCGGCCGACAGGTCGGCGCCCTTCATCTGGGGTGCCTGGAGGACCTTGGCGAGCAGGTCGGCGTCGGTGCCGATGGCGGCACCGGAGAAGATGCCGACCCGCATGGCGCCGCGCTCGCGCAGATGGCGGGTGAGGGCGCGGGTGTCGATGCCGCTGATGCCGACGACGCCCTGGTTGACGAGTTCCTCGTCGAGGGTGCGGCGGGCGCGCCAGTTGGACGAGACCCGGGCGGGGTCGCGGACCACATAGCCGGCGACCCAGATGCGGGACGACTCCGGGTCCTCGTCGTTGACGCCGGTGTTGCCGATGTGCGGAGCCGTCATGACGACCACCTGGCGGTGGTACGACGGGTCGGTCAGCGTCTCCTGGTAGCCGGACATGCCGGTGGAGAAGACGGCCTCGCCGACGGTCTCCCCCACCGCCCCGTAGGCACGGCCGCGGAAGATCCGGCCGTCCTCCAGGACGAGTACGGCGGGGGTCCTGTCTGCCCGCTGGGTGGAGGTCGTCATCGTGGGCCTTCCTGGTGGAGCGGGGCGGCGACGGCACTGTCGCCGGGGTGCTGGTCGGGTACGGGGGCGCCCGCCGCGGATGCGGCGGCCCCGGATGCTGATGCCATGGAGCCGACCGCGTCGACCCAGCCGGCGTGCTCGGCCGCGTGCTCGGAGCGGAAACCCGAGTCGATGAGCCGGCCGCCGTGCTCCCAGGTGATCACCAGCAGGCCGCCCTCGGTGAGGACCTTGCCGGCGATGCCCTTGTCGAGCCGGGCGCCGCGCAGTGCGGCGGTGGGGACGAAGAAGTCCGGCGCGCCGGTCCGTTCCGCGTGCAGGCCCTGCTCCGTCAGAGTGAGCACGGCCATGCTGCGCACCCCGAGGCCGTGGGCGACGATGCGGTCCAGCCACTGACCCGCGGTGGTGCTGCCGTGGTAGCGGCCCCTGAGGGTCAGCAGCGGTTCGGCGCCGTCCTCGGGGACGGTGGGCAGCTCGGGCAGGCCGCCCTGGAGGGTGCCGCGCCACTTCCAGCCCTCGCGCATCAGCCAGTAGACGAGCGCGACGAACAGGCCCAGGCCCACGATCCAGCCGATCCGTGCGGACCAGTCGGTGACCTGCTGGGACTTCTGGTCCGCCGCCAGCAGGAGAGTCAGAGTTGTCACGCGAGTTTCCCGTCCACGACCGTCGCCCTGCCCCGCAGGAAGGTGGCGATCACCCGGCCCGGCAGCTCACGGCCCTCGTACGGGGTGTTGCGGCTGCGGGAGGCGAAGCCCGCGGGATTCACCACTCCACGGTAAGCCGGATCGACGAGAGTGAGGTTCGCGGGCTCGCCCGCGGCGACCGGCCGTCCGTGGCCGGCCAGCCGGCCGATGACGGCGGGCCGCGCCGACATGCGGTCGGCGACGCCGGCCCAGTCGAGCAGGCCGGTGTCGACCATCGTCTGCTGGACGACGGACAGCGCGGTCTCCAGGCCCACCATGCCCATGGCGGCCGCGGCCCACTCGCAGTCCTTGTCCTCGTGCGGGTGCGGCGCGTGGTCGGTGGCGACGCAGTCGATGGTGCCGTCGGCCAGCGCCTCGCGCAGCGCCATGACGTCGGCCTCGGTGCGCAGCGGCGGGTTGACCTTGTAGACCGGGTTGTACGAGCGGACCAGCTCGTCGGTGAGCAGCAGGTGGTGCGGGGTGACCTCGGCGGTCACGTTCCAGCCCTTGGACTTGGCCCAGCGGACGATCTCGACGGAGCCGGCCGTGGACAGATGGCAGATGTGCACGCGGGAGTCGACGTGCGCGGCGAGCAGCACGTCGCGGGCGATGATCGACTCCTCGGCGACGGCCGGCCAGCCGACCAGGCCCAGTTCGCCGGAGACGATGCCCTCGTTCATCTGGGCGCCCTCGGTGAGGCGGGGCTCCTGGGCGTGCTGGGCGACGACTCCGTCGAAGGCCTTCACGTACTCCAGCGCGCGGCGCATGATCACCGCGTCGTCGACGCACTTGCCGTCGTCGGAGAAGACCCGCACACCGGCGGCGGAGTCGGCCATCGCGCCGAGCTCGGCGAGCTGCTTGCCCGCCAGGCCGACGGTGACGGCGCCGACCGGCTGCACGTCGCAGTAGCCGGACTCGCGGCCGAGCCGCCAGACCTGCTCGACGACGCCCGCGGTGTCCGCGACGGGGAAGGTGTTGGCCATCGCGTGCACGGCGGTGTAGCCGCCGATGGCGGCGGCGCGGGTGCCGGTCAGGACCGTCTCGGAGTCCTCGCGGCCCGGCTCGCGCAGATGGGTGTGCAGGTCGACGAGGCCCGGCAGCAGGATCATGCCGTCCGCCTCGACGACGGTGGCGCCGTCGGCGTCCAGCGCGGTTCCGACGGCGGCGATCGTCTCACCGTCGATCAGGACGTCCTGCGGGTCGCCGCCGAGCACCTTGGCGCCTCGGATCAGGGTCTTGCTCATGACTGGTCGTTCTCCTCGGTGCGGGCGGCGGGGGCGGCGGTGGCGATGGCGGGTTCGTTCCCGCCGAGCAGCAGGTACAGGACGGCCATCCGGATGCTGACGCCGTTGGCGACCTGCTCGACGACGGTGCAGCGCTCGGAGTCGGCGACCTCGGCGGTGATCTCCATGCCGCGGTTCATCGGGCCGGGGTGCATCACGATGGCGTGTTCCGGCAGGGCGGCCATCCGGCCGCCGTCGAGGCCGTAGCGGCGGGAGTACTCGCGCTCGGTGGGGAAGAACGCGGCGTTCATCCGTTCGCTCTGCACCCGCAGCATCATCACGGCGTCGGACTTGGCGAGCACCGCGTCCAGGTCGTAGGAGACGTCGCAGGGCCAGCTGTCCACGCCGATCGGCAGCAGGGTCGGCGGGGCGACCAGGGTGACCTGGGCGCCGAGCGTGTTGAGCAGGTGGACGTTGGAGCGGGCGACCCGGCTGTGCAGGATGTCGCCGACGATCGTGATCCGGCGGCCGGCGAGGTCGCGGCCAGTGCCGTCGCCAGGACCGCGGTGGAAGGTCGGGCCGCCGTCCTTCGCGCCCGCCAGGTGGCGGCGCATGGTGAAGGCGTCGAGCAGCGCCTGGGTGGGGTGTTCGTGGGTGCCGTCACCGGCGTTGACGACCGAGCCGCCGATCCAGCCGGAGGTGGCGAGCCGGTGCGGGGCGCCGGAGGAGCCGTGCCGGATGACGACGGCGTCGGCGCCCATCGCCTCCAGGGTCAGCGCGGTGTCCTTCAGGGACTCGCCCTTGGAGACCGAGGAGCCCTTGGCGGAGAAGTTGATGACATCGGCGGAGAGCCGCTTGGCGGCGGCCTCGAAGGAGATGCGGGTGCGGGTCGAGTCCTCGAAGAAGAGGTTGACGACGGTGCGGCCGCGCAGGGTCGGCAGCTTCTTGATCGGCCGGTCGGCCACGCGGGCCATTTCCTCGGCGGTGTCGAGGACGAGGATGGCGTCGTCGCGGGTCAGGTCGGCGGCCGAGATCAGGTGGCGCTTCATCGGGTCACTCCGAAGGGGGTACTGGGGCGGCGGAGGGCATGCTCGTGGGCCCGGACCGCGCGGGGGTCCGGGTCGTGCTTGCGCTATTCGTCCGCCGGGGAGCCCTCGCGCACGCCGAGGAGGACCGTGTCACGGCCGTCCTCTTCGGTGAGGTGGACCTTGACGGTCTCGCGCAGCGAGGTGGGGAGGTTCTTGCCGACGTAGTCGGCCCGGATCGGGAGTTCGCGGTGGCCGCGGTCGACGAGGACGGCGAGCTGTACGGCTCGCGGCCGGCCGATGTCGTTCAGCGCGTCGAGGGCGGCGCGGATCGTGCGGCCCGAGAAGAGCACGTCGTCGACGAGGATCACCAGCCGGCCGTCGACGCCGTCACCGGGGATGTCGGTGCGGGCCAGTGCGCGGGCCGGGTGCAGCCGCAGGTCGTCGCGGTACATGGTGATGTCGAGCGATCCGACCGGGACCTTGCGGCCGGTGATGTCGGCGAGTTTGTCGGCCAGCCTGCGGGCGAGGAAGACACCGCGGGTGGGAATGCCGAGGAGCACCACGTCGTCGGCGCCCTTGGCGCGTTCGACGATCTCGTGGGCGATGCGGGTCAGGACCCGTGCGATGTCCGGTGCTTCGAGCACCGGGCGTGCGGATGTACTGCGGTCTTCAGCCATGAAGGGCTCTCCTTCCCCGCCTCACGGGACGGGTCTTAAAGGACGCCAGGGATACGGCCTCACGTTACCAGGCGCGCAGGTCGCGTTCTCGGGCGGTCACCCGCACGATAGGCACACCGGTACGAATCGGACGCTCGCGCAGTACAGGGAGACCGGTCCGGACCATTCGGCTTGACGAAGTCAAATTACGCTGCGTAACCTCACAGTGAGTCACCGAGTTTCCGTCCGGGGAGCCTTATGTCCAGCGATTACGCCAAACAGCTCGGAGCCAAGCTCCGCGCCATCCGCACGCAGCAGGGTCTCTCCCTCCACGGCGTCGAGGAGAAGTCCCAAGGCCGCTGGAAGGCCGTCGTCGTCGGCTCGTACGAGCGTGGCGACCGCGCCGTGACCGTACAGCGACTGGCCGAGCTGGCGGACTTCTACGGAGTTCCGGTCCAGGAGCTGCTGCCCGGCACCACGCCGGGCGGGGCCGCGGAGCCGCCGCCGAAGCTTGTCCTGGACCTGGAGCGACTGTCCCAGGTCCCGCCGGACAAGGCCGGTCCGCTGCAGCGCTACGCCGCCACCATCCAGAGCCAGCGCGGGGACTACAACGGCAAGGTGCTGTCGATCCGCCAGGACGACCTGCGCACGCTGGCCGTGATCTACGACCAGTCGCCGTCGGTCCTCACCGAGCAGCTCATCGGCTGGGGCGTCCTCGACGCGGACGCGCGCCGCGCGGTCCAGCACGAGGACGGCTGAACAAACAGCCGACAAACAAAAGTGCAGAAACGTACCGCCCGGGGCGGTGTCCGCAGGGACACCGCCCCGGGCGGTTCCGTTTGCCCCGGAGCCCGGAACGGGCCCGCGGGGGTCTCCGTCACCCGTACGGCCCAGTCCGCGCCCGGTAGAGCCGGCCGATGACTTCCGGCAGCAGCCGTTCGGTCAGCCGGGGCGGCAGCGCCTGCAGGACCGCCAGCACCGGGGCCATCCGCTCCGGGAGCGCCCCGTCGTCGGAGATGCCGGCGAGCTGGAGGGCCAGGGCGATCTCCTCGGGGCCGAGCGTGTCGGGATCGAGCTGGGCGGCGAGCCCGGCGAGCCCCTCGTCGACGGCGGCCGGGCCGAGCTCGCGGGCCCGCCGTACGGCGCCGCCGAGCTCCTCCAGCAGCAGGGCGATCCGTTCGGGGGACGCCACCGCCGCCGTGACGGTCAGATGCAGGTTGGGCGGGGAGCCGCCGAAGGCGGGCTGCGGCTGCAGGAACCAGCCGCGCAGCCGCATCTCATCGGCGACGACGAACGGGTCGAGCCCCGGATCGTCGGAGGCGACGGCGACCAGCGACGCCTGCGGGATGCCCAGCACCCGCAGCCCGTCGATCCGGCCGATGCCCCCGACGAGGGCCTGTACCGCCTCGTGCACGCGCCCGGAGAGCTCGGCGTAGCCCGCGGGGCCGATCCGCCGCAGGACCGCCCAGGCGGCGGCCAGCGGCCCGGCGGACTTGGTGCCCTGGAGCGTGGCGTTGACCACCGGGTAGCCCGGCCAGGAGGCGTCCGCGAACCAGCCGTGCCGGCGCAGTTCGGCGTCCCGGAAGAGCAGCACCGAGGCGCCCTTGGGGGTGTACGCGTACTTGTGCAGGTCCACCGCGATCGACGTGACGCCCGGCACCGCCAGGTCGAACGCGGGCGGCCGGGGCAGCGTCCGGGGCAGGTGCGCCAGGTACCAGCCGCCGATGCAGGCGTCGACGTGGCACAGCACCCCGCGCCCGGCCGCCGCGGCGGCGATCTCGGTGACCGGGTCGATCACCCCGTGGGCGTAGGACGGCGCCGAGGCCACCACCAGGGCCGTCCGGTCGGTCATGGCGGCCGCCATCGCCTCCGGGCGGGCGCGGAACGTCCCGGGGTCCACCGGGACCGTGACGACGGTCAGGCCGAAGAGGGCGGCGGCCTTGCGGAAGGCCGCGTGGGCGGTGGCGGGCAGCACCAGTTCCGGGGCGGTGACGCCCCGGGTGCGACGGGCGTGGTTCCGGGCGGTCAGCACGGCGAGCAGACAGCTCTCGGTGCCGCCGCTGGTGAAGGTGCCGGCCGTCCCGCCGTCCCCGCCGAGCAGCCCCGCGGCCCGGCCGACGATGTCGTTCTCCAGGGCCACCACGCTGGGAAAGGCCGTCATGTCCAGGCCGTTGACCCCGGCGAAGGCCGCCTGGGCCCGCTCCGCGAGGTCGTCGAGACCGTCCAGCCCGGAGTCGTAGACATAGGCCATGGTGCGGCCGCCGCGCACCGGGAGGTCCTGGGACCGCAGCGCCGTCAGCCGGTCGATGATCTGTTGATCGGTCTCCTGATCGGACATGCCAGCGAAACTAGGCCACCGTCCGGGAAACACACCAGGCCCAAAGCAGAAGATTGTTCAGCTTCTGCTCCGGGCCTGGTCGGTGCGGGTGACGCTATCGCCGGAGAGTCGGCTTGAGGTCCTTCAGACGGGCCAGCAGCCCGTTGACGAAGGCGGGCGACTCATCGGTGGAGAACTCCTTGGCGAGCTGGACCGCCTCGTCCAGCACGACCGCGTCCGGGGTCTCGTCCTCCCAGATCAGCTCATAGGTGCCGAGCCGCAGGACGTTCCGGTCGACGACCGGCATCCGGTCCAGCGTCCAGCCCACCGAGTAGGTCGCGAGCAGCTCGTCGATGCGGGGCGCGTTGGCGGCGTATCCCTCGACCAGCTGCATGGTGTACTCGGTGACCGGCGGCTGCCGGTCGTCGGTCCGGGCGAGCCGGATCCAGTCCGCCATGGCGGTCTTCGGGTCGACACCCCGCTGATCCGCTTCGAAGAGGATCTGGAAGGCACGCTTGCGGGCCTTGTTCCGAGCAGCCACGTTAGCTGTTCACCCGGCCGAGATAGTCACCCGAACGGGTGTCGACCTTGATCTTCTCACCGGTGGTGATGAAGAGCGGAACGCCGATCTCGTAGCCGGTCTCGAGCCGCGCCGGCTTGGAGCCACCGGTCGACCGGTCGCCCTGGACACCCGGCTCGGTGTACTCGATGACCAGCTCGACGGAGGCCGGGAGCTCGATGTAGAGCGGAGCGCCCTCGTACATCGCCACGACGGCCTCGAAGCCTTCGAGGAGGTAGTTGGCGGCGTCGCCGACGACCTCGGGGGTGATGTACACCTGGTCGAAGGTGTCGGTGTCCATGAAGACGAAGTCGGTGCCGTCCTTGTAGGAGAACTGCATACCGCGCTTGTCGACGTTGGCCGTCTCGACCTTGATGCCGGCGTTGAAGGTCTTGTCGACGACCTTGCCGGACAGCACGTGCTTGAGCTTCGTGCGGACGAAGGCGGGGCCCTTGCCGGGCTTGACGTGCTGGAACTCGACAACGGTCCAGAGCTGGCCGCCGTCGAGCTTGAGCACGAGGCCGTTCTTGAGGTCGTTCGTGGATGCCACGGTTGCGGAATCTCCTGAAAGTGCAGCTTCGGAGACCGAGGGGGCGCGCCCTTTTACAGGGCGAGCAGCTCCTTGGTCGTAATGGTGAGTAGCTCGGGCCCGCCGTCCGTCGGGGGACGTACGACGAGTGTGTCGTCGATGCGGACACCGCCGCGGCCCGGAAGGTGGACCCCCGGTTCGACGGTGACCGGCACGCAAGCGTCCAGTTTACCCATGGCCGCAGGTGACAGCCGAGGGTCCTCGTCGATTTCGAGTCCCACGCCATGTCCCGTCACCTCTCCGAGGGCCTCCCCGTAGCCCGCGGCGGCCAGTACGGAGCGCGCCGCGTGGTCCACATCACGGCAGGCCACACCGGGTGCGAGGGCCTCCCGGCCGGCCCGCTGGGCGGCGAAGACCAGCTCGTACAGCTCGATCTGCCAGTCTGCGGGAGAAGTCCCCACGACGAAGGTGCGGCCGACCTCGCAGCGGTAGCCGCGGTAGCAGGCGCCGAGCCGGACGGTGAGGAAGTCGCCCTCCTCGACGCGCCGGTCGGTGGGGACGTGCCGCGCGGCCCCCGAGTGCGGGCCGGTGCCCACGCAGGTGGGGAAGGCCGGGCCGTCCGCGCCGTGGTCGACCAGCCGGCGCTCCAGTTCCAGCGCGAGGTGCCGCTCGGTCCTGCCGACCAGGATCGACTCCAGCAGCTCGCCGAGCGCCTGGTCGGCGAGCTCGGCGGCGATCCGGATCGAGGCGATCTCCTGCTCGTCCTTGACCACCCGCAGCTGCTCCACGGCCCCGCGGAGGTCGGTCAGCCGCAGTCCGGGCGCGACCGAGCCGATCGCCCGGTGCCGGCTGACCGTGAGGTGGTGCTCCTCGACGGCCAGCGTGTCGCCCCGCCGTTCGAGGACCAGTCCGGCGGCCGCCACCACCGGATCGCCGTCCGACCTCGTCAGGACGACCGTCCGTACGTCCTCCGGCGGCTGCGCCTCGGACAGGTCCCCGACCGCGGGGCGGCTGCGGACCAGTGCGTCCTGGTCGCCGGGGCCGATCAGCAGGACCGCGCCGGCCGGCGCGCAGCCGGTCAGATAGCGGACGTTCGCGGGGCGGGAGACCAGCGCCGCCGCCGCTCCTGACGCCGCGCATCGGTCGCGCAGGCGTTCTCTGCGGGCTGCGTGCACGTCGGACATGTCGCGAGCGTACGTGCGGGCCGTCCGGGGGGCCGCCCGAGCGCGTCCGACCGGGGTCGGGCCGTCTTCCGCGCGGCGGCCGGTTCCCGTCGGCTACCAGACGGGCGGGCCCTGGACGCTGCGGGCCACGACCCGGTCCAGCGCCGCGGCCGCCGCGACCACGTCGAGCTGCGAATTGTCGATGATCGGCAGCCCTGATCCGTACCAGCCGGCCATCCGGCCGTGGATCCGGGCGACCTCCTCGTCGGAGAGCCGCCGGTTCCCGTTGCGCGCGGCGTTGCGGGCCAGGACCACGTCCAGGCCCGGGAGCAGGACGACGGGCAGCAGGCCGGGGCCGACGTGCCGCTTCCAGCCGCCGAGGCCGACGACCGGCCGGTCCGGGAAGACCGCGTCGTCGATGATGCACGATATGCCGTTGGCCAGGAAGTTCCGGGCCGAGAAGCCGCAGGTGCGGCGGGCCAGCCGGTACTGGGCCTCGGAGTGCTCGTTCCAGCCGGCCTGCGGGTCCGCGAAACCGGAGCGGACCCACTCGCGGACGTCGTCGAGGCTGATGTGGGCGGTCGGTACCCCGCGGTTGTCGGCCCAGTGCCGGGCGATGGTGGTCTTGCCGGCCCCGGCCGCGCCGATCAGCAGGACGGCCACGGGCCCTGAGCCGCCGCCCGGCAGCGAGCCGCCGGAAGGTGCGGGCAGCTGGACCGGGCCGGCGGCAGGCAGGGGGAAGTGGCCGGTGGTGCTGGGGGCCGGCTGAGGTCCCGGCCGGCCGGGCTGCGGTGCCCCCACAGCGTGCTGCATCCCGTCCCACTCCATCTCGTGCCGGAGGTTCTGCTTCCGTGACGGCCGGGAACAGGCCGTTCGAACCGAACCGTACCGTCCCCGGAGGTACTTGTGTGAACGGCCGGGGAGCGGCACAGGTGCCCGGACGACGATGTCAGCCGGTGATCTCCTCCGCCAGGGCGCGCAGCGCCAGCCGGTAGGAGCCGATGCCGAAGCCGGCGACGGTACCGGTGGAGACGGCCGCGATGACCGAGGTGTGGCGGAATTCCTCACGGGCGTACGGGTTCGAGATGTGCACCTCGATGAGCGGGGCGGTGCGCTGCGCCGCCGCGTCCCTGATCCCGTACGAGTAGTGGGTGAACGCGCCCGGGTTGATGACGACCGGGATCCGTCCGTCGGCGGCCTCGTGCAGCCAGCGGATCAGCTCGCCCTCGTCGTTGGTCTCCCGGACCTCGACGTCGAAGCCGAGCTCCTTGCCGAGGGTGGTGCAGGCCTCGACCAGCCCGGTGTACGAGGTGGCGCCGTACACGTCGGGCTCCCGGGAGCCGAGCCGGCCGAGGTTCGGCCCGTTCAGCACCAGCACGCGGCGGGTCACGCCGGTCACTTGGAGACCTCCGCGTAGGCGGCCACCAGGACCGCCGGGTCCGGGCCCTCCAGGACGGTGGGCTTGGCCAGCCCGTCGAGCACGATGAAGCGCAGCAGGTCACCGCGGGACTTCTTGTCGACGCGCATGGCGTCCAGCAGCTTCGGCCACTGGTCCCCGCGGTAGGTCAGCGGGAGTCCCACCGACTCCAGGACGGTGCGGTGCCGGTCGGCGGTCGCGTCGTCCAGCCGGCCGGCCAGCCGGCCCAGCTCGGCGGCGAAGACCATGCCGATGGAGACCGCGGCGCCGTGCCGCCAGTTGTAGCGCTCGTTCTTCTCGATGGCGTGCGCGAGGGTGTGGCCGTAGTTCAGGATCTCGCGCGGGCCGCTCTCCTTGAGGTCGGCGGAGACCACGTCGGCCTTGACCTGGATGGAGCGCACGATCAGCTCGGCGGTGTGCGCGCCCTGCGGCGTACGGGCCGCGGCCGGGTCGGCCTCGATCAGGTCCAGGATCACCGGGTCGGCGATGAATCCGGCCTTGATGATCTCGGCGAGGCCGCTGATGTAGTCATTGGGCGGCAGCGAGTCCAGCGCCGCGAGGTCGCAGAGCACCCCGGCCGGCGGATGGAACGCCCCGACCAGGTTCTTGCCCTCGGCGGTGTTGATGCCGGTCTTCCCGCCGACCGCCGCGTCCACCATGGCCAGCACGGTGGTGGGGACGGCGATCCAGCGCACCCCGCGCAGCCAGGTCGCCGCCACGAAGCCGGCGACGTCGGTGGTGGCTCCGCCGCCGACGCCGACGATCACATCGGTGCGGGTGAAGCCGGTCTGGCCCAGCGCCTTCCAGCAGTAGGCGGCGACCTCGACGGTCTTGGCCTCCTCGGCGTTCGGCAGCTGGATCGCGATGGCCTCGAAGCCCTGCTCGGCGAGGTCCGCGCGCAGTGCCTCGCCGGTGGCGGCGAGCGCCTCCGGGTGCAGCACCGCGACGCGCTTGGCGGCCGGCCCGATGAGGGCGGGCAGCTCGGCCAGCAGCTGGCGTCCGACCAGCACCTCGTAGGGTTCCGTACCCGCGGTGCCGGCGATCGCGATACGGGTGTGGTTCTCGCTCATGCGTCCTTCAATTCCAGTGCGTCGAGGACCGCTTCCGCAGCGTCCTCGGGGGTGCGGTCGTCGGTGGGGACGACCGCGCGGGCGACCTCGGTGTACAGCGGACGGCGCTTCTCCATCAGCTCGCGCCACTGCTGGCGCGGCGCGACGGCGAGCAGCGGACGCGGGGCGTCCAGGCCGACCCGCTTGACGGCGTCGTTGACTCCGACGTCCAGGAAGACCACCGGACGGCCGCGCAGCAGGCTGCGGGCGACCGGCGACATGATCGCTCCGCCGCCGAGCGCCAGTACGCCGGTGTGTTCGGCGAGGGCGTCGGTGACCGCGGCCAGTTCGAGCTGCCGGAAGTGGTCCTCACCGTCGTTGATGAAGATCTCCGGGATCGACTTGCCCGCGGTCCGCGCGACATCCGCGTCGGTGTCCCGGTAGGTGGTGCCGAGCCGGGCGGCGAGCAGCTTGCCGACGGTGCTCTTGCCCGCGCCGGGCGGGCCGACGAGGACGACCAGCGGCCCGGTCAACGGATCGCCAGGTTCTCGAGGTACCCCTGGACGTTGCGCCGGGTCTCGCCCACCGAGTCGCCGCCGAACTTCTCCGCGACCGCGTCGGCGAGCACCAGCGCGACCATGGCCTCCGCGACGATCCCGGCGGCCGGCACCGCGCAGACGTCCGAGCGCTGGTGGTGCGCCGCGGCGACCTCACCGGTGGTGACGTCGACGGTGGCCAGGGCGCGCGGCACCGTCGCGATCGGCTTCATCGCCGCCCGGACCCGCAGCAGTTCACCCGTGCTCATGCCGCCCTCGGTTCCGCCGGAGCGGCCGGTGGAGCGGCGGATGCCCTCGGGACTCGGCACGATCTCGTCGTGCGCCTGTGAACCCGGCACCCGGGCCAGGCCGAAGCCGTCGCCGACCTCGACGCCCTTGATCGCCTGGATGCCCATCAGGGCGGCGGCCAGCCGCGCGTCGAGCCGGCGGTCCCAGTGGACGTGGCTGCCGAGTCCGACGGGAACGCCGTACGCCAGCACCTCGACGACGCCGCCGAGCGTGTCGCCGTCCTTGTGGGCCTGGTCGATCTCGGCCACCATCGCGTCGCTCGCGTCGGAGTCCAGGCAGCGCACCGGGTCGGCGTCGAGCCGGGCCTCGTCGGCGGGCACCGGCACGACCCCGTACGGGGCCTTGGCCGCGGCCAGTTCGACGACGTGGCTGACGATCTCGATGCCCGTCGTCTCCTTGAGGTAGGAGCGGGCGACGGCGCCCAGCGCGACGCGGGCGGCGGTCTCCCGGGCGCTGGCGCGCTCCAGGATCGGCCGGGCCTCGTCGAGCGCGTACTTCTGCATGCCGGCGAGGTCCGCGTGGCCGGGGCGCGGGCGGGTCAGCGGCGCGTTGCGCCCCAGACCGGCCAGGATCTCCGGGTCGACGGGGTCGGCCGCCATGACCTGTTCCCACTTGGGCCACTCGGTGTTGCCGACCATGATCGCGACCGGGCTGCCCATGGTCAGGCCGTGCCGTACGCCGCCGAGGAAGGTGACCTCGTCCTGCTCGAACTTCATCCGGGCACCGCGGCCATAACCCAGCCGCCGGCGCGCCAGCGCGTCCGCCACCATCGCCGTGGTGACGGGTACGCCGGAGGGCAGTCCCTCCAGCGTCGCGACGAGTGCGGGGCCGTGCGACTCCCCCGCGGTCAGCCAGCGCAACCTGCTCAACGGTGCTCCTTTTGCTCGCGCCTCGAACGTCCGAATTTCAACGGCACGGCCGGGTGCGCGGCCCTGGCCCGCCACCACCGATCCTCCCACGGCCGGGGCGGACGTCCCGCCTCCGGTCCAGGTTGTGGACGTGGCGGTGTGATGGGCTCGGAACGGGCGGACGCCGCCGGTGTCAGACGCCCAGTGCCGCTTCGCCGGCGGCGCGCATCGCGGCGAGCGGCCCCGGCGTCCGGCCGGTCATCCGCTCGACCTGGAGCACGGCCTGGTGCACCAGGAGGTCGAGACCGCCGACGACCTCGCCGCCGCGGGCCGTCCAGGCGACCGCGAGGGCGGTCGGCCACGGGTGGTACAGCACGTCGAAGAGCGCGCCCGGCCGCTCCGGCACGGACTCGGCGAGGCCGTCGGTGGCGCCCGCCGGGGTGGTGGCGATCACCAGCGGCGCCTCGAACGCCTTCGCCGCGTCGCCCCAGTCCTCGGTGCGCACCCGCACGCCCAGCCGTTCGCCCCACTCGCGCATCTCGGCGGCGCGCGCGGCGCTGCGTACGTACACGGTGACCTCGCCGGCGCAGATCCGGGCGAGTGCGGCCAGCGCGGACGAGGCGGTCGCCCCGGCGCCGAGCACCACCGCGGACTCCACGCTCGTCACTCCGTGTTCGCGCAGCGCGGCGGCGATCCCGGGGATGTCGGTGTTGTCGCCGGTCAGCCGGCCGTCCGCGGTGAAGACCACGGTGTTCACGGCCTCGACGGAGGACGCGGTGGCGCTGACCTCGTCCAGCAGCGGGATGACCGCGCGCTTGAGCGGCATCGTCAGCGACAGCCCGGCCCAGCTGCCGGGCTCCCCCGTGCCGTCCCGGAGCCCGGCCAGGAAGCCGGGCAGCGCCGCCTCGTCCACCTCGAAGGCGTCGTAGCGCCAGCCGGTGAGACCGAGCTCGGCGTACGCCGCCCGGTGCAGCACCGGTGAGAGCGAGTGGGCGATCGGCGAGCCGAGGACTCCGGCCCGGCGTGGTTCCCGCATCAGCCGGTGCCCTTGTTCCTGTTGAACTCCTGGACGTTCTTCTGGTGCTCCGTGTAGCTGTCGGTGAAGCGCGTATCGCCCTTCTTGACCGTGACGAAGTACAGCCAGTTGCCCGCCGTCGGGTGCAGCGCCGCGTCGATCGCCTGGTGTCCCGGGTTGCCGATCGGACCGGGCGGCAGGCCCTTGTGGAGGTAGGTGTTGTACGGCGACGGGAACTTGGTGTCCTTGGTGGACGTGTTCAGCGTGGAGCGGCCCATGGCGTAGTTGATCGTCGAGTCGAAGCCCAGCGCCATGTCCTTGTCGAGGCGGTTGTAGATGACCCGCGAGACCTTGCCGAACTCCTCGTCCTCCTGCGCCTCGGCCTGGATGAGGCTGGCGATGGTGATGATCTGCAGCGGCGTCTTGTGGACCTTCGCCGCCTCTTCCTCGATGTTGTCCTTCTTGTACTCGGCCTCGGCCTGCTGGACCATCTGCTTGAGCAGGTCGAGCGGCTTGGTGGCCTTGCCGACGCTGTACCGGAACGGGAAGAGGAAGCCCTCGACATTGCCCTGCGCCCAGGCGGGCAGGCCCAGATCGGCGCCCTTGGCGGCGGCCTGCGTGGTGCCCGCCTTGACGCTCAGCCGCTTGTCGATGGCGGCATAGATCTCGGTGGCCCGCAGCCCCTCGGGGAGGATTATGGCGCTCTGCTTGGACGGGTCGGTCATCATCGTGACCGCCGCCGCGGCCGACATCTCCTTGTGGAGGATGAAGATGCCGGCCTGGATGCTCTTGCCCTTGGGGTTCTTGCCGGCCGCCGCGGTGAAGGAGTCGACGCTCTTGACCACGCCCGCGGTCTTGAGGATGTTGCCCATGTCCGTCAGCGTCGAGCCCTTGGGGATCTCGACCTGTACGTCTCCGGTGCCCTCGCCCGAAAAGTCGGGCGCCGCGCCGAAGTGGCTCTCGTAGAACTGGTAGCCGAAGTAGCCGGCTCCGCCGACGCCGCCGCCGAGGACCAGCAGGACGACCAGGCAGGCGCAGCCGCTGCGGCGCTTCTTGCCCTCTTTCTTGCCGCCCTTGCCGCCGCGCTTGCGTCCGCCGCGGCCGGCCGGGGTGTCCTCTGCCGGCTCTTCGTCGTCCGTGTCGTCGGCGAAGAAGGCGTGCGTCTCCGGCTCCGCCTCGGCCTCCCAGTCGCCCGTGTTGTCCGGGGCGGACCGCATCGGCTGCTGGGGCTGCTGCTCCGGCGGCTGCCGGTGCTGCGGCTGCTGCGGGGGCGGGTAGCCGCCCTGGCCGTAGAAGTCGGGCTGCTGGGCGCCGTAGGGATCGGCCGGCGGCTGGCCGCCGTAGGGGTCGCCGGGGTTGGCACCGTACGGGGCGGACGAACCCCCGGAGGTGTCCCAGTCGTTGTACTGCTGCTGGCCCTGGTGCTGGCCCTGCTGGGGGTGCTGTTGCTGCTGCGGGTACTGCTGTTGCTGCTGGGGGTACCCCTGCTGCGGGTACTGCTGCTGCTGCGGGTACTGCTGCTGCGGGTTCTGGGGGTACTGCTGCTGTTGCGGGTACTGCTGCTGCTGGTTCTGGGGGTACTGCTGCTGTTGCGGGTTCTGCTGCTGGGGAGCCTGCTGACCGTTGTACGGGTACTGCGGCTGCTGCCCGGTGGCGTAGGGGTCCCAGTCGTCCTGCGGCTGCGGCTGGCGCGGCTGCTGCTGGTACCCCTGGTCACCGAAGAGCGGGTCCTCGGGATGCCACGGTTCGGAGCCGGAGCCCCGGCCATAGTCAGTCATCGATCCCCTTGGTACGCGTCGGACGCGGGGCGATCGCATCGTCCGAACTGGCCGCCCCTTGCGAAACGGGCGGCGCCAGGTGGCGCCGCCGTGTCGCGCGGAACGTTACCGTACCGCGATCAGCTGCCCACTTCGACGCTCTCCCCGGCTGGTTTCCCCGACACCCGTTCGGTCTCGAGGGCGCTCTGCAGGATGACGATCGCGGCGGCCTGATCGACCACCGCACGGCCTTTCTTGGCCTTGACGCCCGACGCCCGCAGGCCCTGGGTGGCGGTGACCGTGGTCATCCGCTCGTCCACCAGCCGCACCGGGACGGGGGCGATGATTTTTGCCACATCCTGCGCGAACGCCCGGACCTTGACCGCCGCGGGACCCTCGTTCCCGCTCAGCGAGCGCGGCAGTCCCAGGACGACCTCGATCGGCTCGTACTCCTCGACGATCGCCGCGAGGCGGCGCAGCGCCGCCGGGACGTCCCGCCCCGGAACCGTCTCGACCGGTGTCGCGAGGACCCCGTCGGGGTCGCACGAGGCGACCCCGATCCGGGCATCCCCGACATCGACGGCGATACGCCTGCCTCTGCGCACCGTCAGGCCTTCTCTTCGACCAGGCGCTGGACCGCGGCGACGGCCTCGTCCACGGCGGCCGGGTTCTGGCCGCCGCCCTGCGCGACGTCGTCCTTGCCACCGCCGCCGCCACCGAGCGTCTTGGCCGCGGACCTGACCAGTTCGCCGGCCTTGATACCGCGCTCGCGGGCGGCCTCGTTGGTGGCGATCACGGTGAGCGGGCGGCCGTTGGCCACGGTGAACAGCGCGACGACGGCGGCCCGGCCGCCCCCGACGCGCTGCCGCACGTCCAGCACGAGCTTGCGCAGGTCGTCGGCGCCGGTGCCCTCCGGCACGGTGCCGGTGACCAGCGCCACGCCCTTGATGTCCTGGGCGCCCTGCGCCAGTCCGGCCGCGGCCTGCAGGACCTTGTCGGCGCGGAAGCGCTCGATCTCCTTCTCCGCCTCCTTGAGCTTGGCGAGCATGCCCGAGATCTTGTCGGGCAGCTCCTCGGGACGGCCCTTCACCAACTCGGTGAGCTGCGCGACGACCGTGTGCTCACGGGCCAGGAACTTGTACGCGTCCACTCCGACCAGCGCCTCGACCCGGCGCACCCCGGAGCCGATGGACGACTCGCCGAGCAGCTTGACCAGCCCGAGCTGGGCGGTGTTGCCGACGTGCGTACCGCCGCACAGCTCCTTGGAGAAGTCGCCGATGGTGACCACCCGGACCCGGTCGCCGTACTTCTCGCCGAACTCGGCGATGGCGCCCTGCTTCTTGGCCTCTTCCATGCTCATGACCTCGGCGGTCACGTCGAGCTCCCGGGCCAGCACCTCGTTGATCTTCTGCTCGACGTCGGTGAGCACCGTGCCGGGTACGGCGGCGGGCGAACCGAAGTCGAAGCGGAAGCGGCCCGGGGAGTTCTCGGAACCGGCCTGGGCGGCGGTGGGGCCGAGGGCGTCCCGCAGCGCCTGGTGCGTCAGGTGCGTCGCGCTGTGGGCGCGGGCGATGGCCCGGCGGCGCACCAGGTCGATCTGGGCGAGCGCGCCGGCGCCGAGGGTGACCTCGCCGACCTGGACGACGCCCTTGTGCACGCTGACGCCGGCCACCGGCTGCTGCACGTCGCGGATCTCGATGATCGCGCCGGTGTCGATCCTGATCCGGCCGGTGTCGGCGAGCTGGCCGCCGCCCTCGGCGTAGAACGGGGTGCGGTCCAGGACGATCTCGACCTCGTCGCCCTCGTGGGCGGCCGGCGACGGGACACCGTCGACGAGCAGCCCGACGACCGTGGCCTCGTTCTGGTTGGCGCTGTAGCCGGTGAACTCGGTGGTGCCGGAACGGTCGGCGACCTCACGGTAGGCCGAGAGGTCGGCGTGGCCCTGCTTCTTGCCGCGGGCGTCGGCCTTGGCGCGGTCCCGCTGCTCCTTCATGAGCCGGCGGAAGCCCTCCTCGTCCACCGACAGGCCCTGCTCGGAGGCCATTTCGAGGGTGAGGTCGATCGGGAAGCCCCACGTGTCGTGCAGCAGGAACGCCTTGTCGCCGGAGAGCACGGTGCCGCCGGCGGCCTTGGTCTCGCTGACGGCGGAGTCCAGGATGTTGGTGCCGCCGCTGATCGCCTTGAGGAAGGCGACCTCCTCGGAGAGGGCGACGGTCTCGATGCGCTTGCGGTCGGTGACCAGCTCCGGGTACTGCTCGCCCATCGTCTTGATGACGGTGTCCACGAGCTCGCCGACGACCGGCCCGGTGGCGCCCATCAGCCGCATGTTGCGGATGGCGCGGCGCATGATGCGGCGCAGCACGTAGCCGCGGCCCTCGTTGCCGGGGGTGACCCCGTCGCCGATGAGCATCACGGAGGTGCGCATGTGGTCGGCGACGACGCGCAGCGAGACGTCGGTGCCGTGCTCGGCGCCGTACCGGACACCGGTGAGTTCGGTGGCCGTGTCCATCACCACGCGCAGGGTGTCGGTCTCGTACATGTTCTGCACGCCCTGCAGGATCATCGCGAGGCGTTCGAGGCCGAGGCCGGTGTCGATGTTCTTCGACGGCAGCTCGCCGAGGATCTCGAAGTCGTCCTTGCCCTGGCCGGGGCCGCGCTCGTACTGCATGAAGACCAGGTTCCAGATCTCCACGTAGCGCTCGTCGTTGACGGCCGGGCCGCCCTCCTCGCCGAACGCCGGGCCCCGGTCGTAGTTGATCTCGGAGCAGGGGCCGCACGGTCCGGGGACGCCCATGGACCAGTAGTTGTCGGCCTTGCCCAGGCGCTGGATCCGCTCGGCGGGGACGCCCACGACCTCGCGCCAGATGCGCTCGGCCTCGTCGTCGTCCAGGTACACGGTGACCCAGAGCTTCTCGGGCTCCAGGCCGAAGCCGCCGTCCGCCACGGAGCTGGTGAGCAGCTCCCAGGCGTACTTGATGGCGCCTTCCTTGAAGTAGTCGCCGAAGGAGAAGTTGCCGCACATCTGGAAGAACGTGCCGTGCCGGGTGGTCTTGCCGACCTCTTCGATGTCGGGCGTCCGCACGCACTTCTGCACGCTGGTGGCGCGCTCGAAGGGCGGCTTGACCTCGCCGAGGAAGTACGGCTTGAACGGGACCATGCCCGCCGGGACCAGCAGCAGCGTCGGGTCGTCGGCGATGAGGGACGCCGAGGGCACGACCGTGTGCCCGCGCTCCTCGAAGAAGCGCAGCCAGCGGCGGCGGATTTCTGCCGACTCCATCAGTGATTGTCCTTCCGGTTGTACGACTGCTTGTGCGACTGCTTGTAGGACTTCTGGGGGTGTGACTGCTGCGGGAGCGGCTGCGGTGCGTCGAGTGCGGCCCGGCGCTGCCCGGGGAGGTCCCCTTCGGCGGCCTCCAGGCCCAGCGCGTCCTTGAGTTCGATCTCGCGCTCGGTCATCCCGGCGCGCACGTCCTGGGCGAAGAGCCGCAGGCGGGCGCCGGTTTCGAGCGCCTTGTCGGCCGCCGTCGCGGCGAGGCTGTCCGGGGAGAGCCTGCGCACCGCGCGGTTGACCTTGGTGGTGGCCCAGACGCCCGCGGCGGCGCCGGTGAAGAACCAGAACAGGCGGCGGAACATGGTGTGTCAGCCCTTCGAACGGTTGCGTCGGCTGCCGCGCCGGGCGGCCGGCAGCGCCTTGCCGACCACGACGGTGCGGGTCTTCCCCGCGCCCTTGGCCTGCAGGCCGACCGCGCGCCGCACCCCGTAGCCGAAGGCGGCGACCTTCACCAGCGGCCCGCCGAAGGTGGAGGCCACCGTCGAGGAGAGCGCGGAGGCGTTGGCGGTCACCTCGGCGACGTCCGCGGTGATCGTGTCGACCCGGTCGAGCTGGGTGTGCGCGGAGCGGAGCGCGGAGGTCGCCTCGCCGAGCAGCGGAACGGCCTGTTCGGTGACGCTCGCGACCAGTTCGGTGGTCTTCCTGAGCGTCTGGGACAGCCGGACGAGCGCCACCGCCAGGAACGACACCAGGATCGCCCAGAAGACGGCCACGATCAGGCCGGCCACCTCTCCACCGGACACGTTGCTGCGCTCCCTCACCGTCACCACTTCACAACAACAATCAGCTACCGACCCTATCGCGCCCGGCCTCGGCGTTCGTACCGCATTCCCGGCGCGGCGGCAGCGTCGCAGGGTAGTGCCCCGGGCTCCCGGAGGTGGCGTGATTGTACGTTCCGCTCACCACCCCGTACTCTCCGTAGACCATGGACACAGCGGGAAACCTCCCCGCCGAGCTCAACAGCTTCGTCGGGCGGGCCGCCGAACTCTCGGCCCTCGACGGTCTGCTGGAGCAGGCGCGGCTGGTCACCATCACCGGGGTCGGCGGCGTCGGGAAGTCCCGGCTGGCGGCGCGGACGGCACGGCGGGTGGCCGGCCGGTTCCCCGACGGGGTGTGGCTCGTGGAGCTGTCCGCCCTGTACAACGCGGAGCTGCTGGAACACAGCCTGGCCGAGGCGTTGAAGCTGGCCGACCACACCGGACGGCCGCCGCGGACCGCGCTCGCCGAGGAACTGGCCGAGCGTGAACTGCTGCTGGTGCTGGACGGCTTCGAGCATGTGGTGCGGGAGTGCGCGGAACTCGTCGCGGAACTGCTGCGCCGGGCGCCCGGTCTGCGGGTGCTGGCCGCCGCGCGCCGGCCGCTGGGCATCACGGGCGAGCACACCGTCCCGCTGGCGCCGCTGCCCGCGGCGGCCGCGGACGGTGACGCCGTCCGGCTGTTCGCGGACCGGGCGGCCGCCGTGCTGCCGGGCT
This sequence comes from Streptomyces sp. RKAG293, assembly GCF_023701745.1. NCBI lineage: Bacteria > Bacillati > Actinomycetota > Actinomycetes > Kitasatosporales > Streptomycetaceae > Streptomyces > Streptomyces sp. RKAG293. The sequence continues at coordinate 2,143,966 of NZ_JAJOZB010000001.1, forward strand.
TCAGGGTCACCGCGGCCAACCAGGAGGCCGCCGTGGAACTGTGCCGGCGGCTGGACGGCATTCCGCTGGCCCTGGAACTGGCGGCGGGCCGGCTGCGCGCCCTCTCGGTGGGCCAGGTGCTGCAGCGCCTCGACGACCGTTTCCGGCTGCTGACCGGCGGCGACCCCAGCGCACCGACCCGGCACCACACGCTGCGGACCGCGATCGGCTGGAGCCACGAACTGTGCACGCCCGCCCAGCGGCTGCTGTGGGCCCGGCTCTCGGTCTTCGCCGGGCAGTTCGACCTGGAGGCCGCGGAATACGTGTGCTCCAGTCCCGATCTGCCCGCCGAGGACGTCATGGAGACGATCGCGCAGCTGGTGGCGCAGTCGGTCGTGACCTGTGAGGAGGGCGTCGGCTACCGGATGCTGGAGACCGTCCGCGAGTACGGCGCGGGCTGGCTGGAGGCGCTGGACGACACGGCGCGCATGCAGCGCCGGCACCGCGACTGGTATCTCGGGCTGGCCACCTGGTGCGAGCTGGACTGGTTCAGCCCCCGGCAGGCCGAGGTCGCCGCCCGGGTCGAGGCGGATCTGCCCAATCTGCGGCTGGCGCTGGAGTTCAGCCTCAGCGGCGCCGAGGATCCGCACGTGGGCCAGTACCTGGCGGCCACCCTCTGGTTCTACTGGGTGGGCTGCGGGCGGCTGTCCGAGGGCCGGCTCTGGCTGGCCAGGGCGCTGGAGCTGGAAACGTCGCACGCCGAGGCGCGGGCCAAGGCGATGTGGGTGTACGGGTATGTGGCCGTGCTGCAGGGCGATCCGGTGTGCGCGCTCGGCGTGCTGCAGGAGTGCCGCGACGAGGCCGCGCTGACGGGCAACGCGCCGGCCTCGGCGTACGCGGTGCACCGGCTGGGGTGCCTGGCGCTGCTGTCGGACGACATGGTCCGGGCCGAGGAGCTGATCGGGGCGGCGCTGGACGCCTACCGCGAGATCGGCGAGCTCAACAGCAATGTGCTGATGGCGCAGGTCGAACTGGCGATGGCGGTCGCCTTCCGGGGCGATCTGGAGCGGGCGGTGGCGCTGAGCGAGGAGGTCCGCGACATCTGCCGCGACCACGGCGAGCGCTGGGCCCTGGCGTACGCGCTCTATGTGCTGGGGTACGCGGCCTGGCTCGGCGGGGACCCGGCCGCCGCGCGGGAGCTGGTGGAGGAATGCCTGGTCATCGACCACGCCTTCCACGACCTGGTCGGCGCGGTGCTCGCCATCGAGCTGCTGGCGCTGATCACCGAGGGCGAGGGCGCGCCGTACGAGGCGGCGGTGCTGCAGGGCGCGGCCGGCCGGGTCTGGCGCTCGGTGGGGCTGCGGCTGTTCGGTTCGCAGTTCTTCAACGCGCCGCACGAGCTGTGCGAGAAGCGGGCCAGGACCGCTCTGGGCGACGCCGGCTACGAGTCGGGGCTGGCGGAGGGCGCGCGGTTCGGTCTGGACGCGGCGGTGGCGCGGGCGCTGCGCGAGCGGCCGGCGGAGCAGCCGCCGGAGCGGCTCGGCCCGGTGCCGCGGGTGGCCGGCCCCCGTACGCACGAACCCGCCGCCTCCCCTGCCGTGGGCGGCGGGGAGACGGCGGGCTGAGAGTACCCGGCGCTCGCTGGATCAGCGGGCGTAGTACTCGACGACGAGCTGCTCGTCGCAGATCACCGGGATCTCGCGACGGTTCGGGTCGCGGTCCAGGCGGAAGGCCAGGGCCTGCAGGTTGACCTGCAGGTACTTCGGCGTCTCGCCCTCGCCGGCCCAGCCACCCTCACGGGCGACCTGGAACGGGGTCTTCTCGCGGCTGCGCTCGCGGACCATCACGACGTCGTCGGGGCGCACGCGGAAGGAGGGCTTGTCGACCTTGCGGCCGTTGACCTCGATGTGACCGTGCACGACCATCTGCCGGGACTGGTAGATGGTGCGGGCCAGACCGGACCGCAGGACGAGCGCGTCCAGACGGCGCTCCAGCTCGATGATCAGCGCTTCGCCTGTCTTGAGGTCGACCTTCCGAGCGCGGTCGTAGGCACGGCGCATCTGCGTTTCGCTGATGTCGTACTGGGCACGCAGCCGCTGCTTCTCGAGCAGACGGGTCTTGTAGTCGCTGTTCTGCTTGCGACCGCGACCGTGCTCGCCGGGCGGGTAGGGGCGGGCCTCGAAGTACTTGACTGCCTTCGGGGTCAGCGCGATGCCGAGCGCACGCGACTTCTTGACCTTGGGACGCGACTGGTTCACGTGGAACGATCCTCCATGTAAATTAGGTAAGGCTTACCTTAGCTGAGGAGATCGCATGATTCGACCCGGGAACCCCATGCCTGCGCACGGTCAGCCGCGCCCCGACGTGGACGATGCGCTCCGGATGCCATCGGCAGCCGAACGCGCGCGAACTCTAGTCGAGGGTAACCCGTCGGCTGTCCTGGTCATTCCCGGGCTGGACCCCGTACAGCCCGGTCAGATGGTGCCCGAGATGCGCAGCGTCGGGCCCGAAGGCGATGTGTTCCTGCTGTTCCCGGCGGATTCCCCGGCCGTGCGGGCCGCCACCCACGCCGAGGCCGACGAGCTGACCGCTGTGTTGGAGATCACCGATGTGGCACCCGTCTCGGTGCCGCACCGGATCCGCGGGCGGGCCTGGATCGCGGGCTGGCTGACCCCGGTACGCGACGAACCGGTCGTGCCCGGCACCGCGCTGCTGCGGCTGGAGGTCGGCGAGGCGTCCGTCGACGACCTGTGGGGCGCGGAGCAGGTGGAACCCGACGAGTTCGCCGACGCCACCGCCGACCCGCTGGCGGCCCACGAGTCCGAGCTGCTCCAGCACCTGGCTGCCGCGCACGAGGACCAGGTCGGGTGGCTGTGCGGGCTCGTCGGCGGCTACGGCGGACGGGGCGCCGAGTGCGCCGGCACCCGGACGGCGGTGCCGGTGGCACTGGACCGCTTCGGGCTGCGGGTGCGCTTCTCCGACGCCGACGGCAGCTTCGACGCCCGCTTCGACTTCCCTGAACCGGTGCGCGGCCACGAGGAGTTGCACCACGCGATGCACACCCTCTTCGACGCGGCCCGCGCCTCCGCGGACGATCTTCACGGGGCGTAGCCGGATCGCGCCCGGCCACGGGACCGCTGCCCCGATCACGGGACCGCGGGCCTGCTCACGGGCCCGGCCGCACGGCCGGGCCGGGCGGGGTCACTCCCCCGACAGGCGCTCCCGGACGCGGTCGAGGATGTCGGCGTACCGGGCCTCCGCTCCGTAGCGGGTGGGCTCGTAGTAGCGGCGGCCGTGGATCTCGTCGGGGGCGTACTGCTGGGCGGCGATGGCGCCGGGCAGGTCGTGCGGGTACTGGTAGCCCTGGGCGTGGCCGAGCTTGGCCGCGCCCTTGTAGTGCCCGTCGCGCAGATGCGGCGGCACCGGCCCCGCCAGGCCCTTGCGCACATCGGCGAGCGCCGCGTCGATCGCCATGTACGCCGCGTTGGACTTCGGCGCGAGGGCGAGGGCGATCGCGGCCTGCGACAGGATGATGCGCGCCTCGGGGAAACCGATCAGCGCGACGGCCTGCGCGGCGGCGACCGCGGTCTGCAGCGCGGTGGGGTCGGCCATGCCGACGTCCTCACTCGCCGAGATCATCAGCCGGCGGGCGATGAACCGGGGGTCCTCCCCCGCTTCGATCATGCGCGCCAGATAGTGCAGCGTGGCGTCCACGTCCGAACCCCGGATGGACTTGATCAGGGCGCTCGCCACGTCGTAGTGCTGGTCGCCGTCCCGGTCGTACTTCACCGCGGCCCGGTCGACGGACTCCTCCAGCGTGCTGAGGGTGATCTCCTGCTCGCCCTTGGCGATGGCCGCGCCGGCGCCCGCCTCCAGGGCGGTCAGGGCCCGCCGCGCGTCCCCGCCCGCGATGCGCAGCAGATGGGCCTCGGAGTCGGCGGGCAGGGTGACGGCGCCGCCGAGACCGCGCTCGTGGGTCAGCGCCCGGTGCAGGACTCCGCTCAGGTCCTCGTCGGTGAGCGGCTCCAGGGTGAGCAGCAGCGAGCGGGACAGCAGCGGGGAGATGATCGAGAAGTACGGGTTCTCGGTGGTGGCCGCGATCAGGGTGACCCAGCGGTTCTCGACGGCGGGCAGCAGCGAGTCCTGCTGGGCCTTGCTGAAGCGGTGGATCTCGTCCAGGAAGAGCACCGTCTCCCGGTCGTAGCCGCCGGACTGCCGCTTGGCGCTCTCGATGACCGCGCGGACCTCCTTGACGCCCGCGGTGATCGCCGAGAGCTCGACGAAGCGCTTGTTGGTGGCCTTGCTGACCACGTAGGCGAGCGTCGTCTTGCCGGTGCCGGGCGGGCCCCAGAGGATCACCGAGGACGGCCCCGCCGGGCCTCCGCTGCCCTCGCCGACGAGCCGGCGCAGCGGCGCGCCCTGCTTGAGCAGATGCTGCTGGCCGACCACCTCGTCCAGGACGCGCGGACGCATCCGCACGGCGAGCGGGCTGTTGCCCGGCTCTCTCTCCTGGCGGTCCTCTGCGGCTGCGGTGAACAGGTCGGGCTCCATTCGTCCGAGCCTATGGCACCGGTGTGACAGCGCCTCCTGCCGCGGCCAGCAGGGCCCGCACCAGCCGCCGGTCGGAGCCCATCTCGGGGTGCCACTGCACACCCAGCGCGAAGCCGGGCCCGGGCAGCTCGAGCGCCTCCACGGTGCCGTCCTCGGCGTACGCGCTCACCGTCAGACCGGCGCCGAGCGCGCCGACGGCCTGGTGGTGGTAGGTCGGCACCTTCTCCGGGGCCGGGGTGATCCGGGCCAGCAGGGTGCCCGGCACCGGGGTCACGACGTGGTCGCCGAAGACCCCGAGCGTGACGGCGTGCCCGTCGTGGCCGACCTGCTCGGGGAGGTGCTGGACGAGCGTGCCGCCGCACAGCACGTTCAGCAGCTGCATCCCGCGGCACACGGCGAGGACGGGGGTGCCGGAGTCGATCGCGGCCCGCAGCACCGCCAGTTCCCACCGGTCGCGCTCGCGCGCCCGGGGACCGGTGCGCGGATGGCGCGGCTCCCCGTAGAGCGAGGGCTCGACGTCGGGACCGCCGGCGACGATGACGGCGTCCATCCTGGCGACCGCCGCGGCCGCGACGTCCGGATCGTCCGGCGGCAGCAGCGCGGCGATCCCGCCCGCGGCGCGCACCATGCGGGGGTAGACCTCCGGCAGGAGGACGGCGCTGGTCTCCCAGACGCCCCACCTGGCGGTGTCGAGATAGGTCGTGACGCCGACCAGCGGCTGCTCGGGCATGAACTGATCCTCCTGGATGACGGGGTCGATTGTGGCGCGGACGGCTGCCGGGCGTCCGGAGCCGCGCGGGGCGTCGCGCGGCGTCCGTCAGTCCCGTGCCAGCTCGGCCTCGGCGGCGGCCAGCGCGGCGAACTCCTCCTCGGGGGCGGAGGCGACCAGCCGCTTGCGGCTGTAGAGGGCGAAGTAGCCGATGGCCACGGCGTAGACGGCGAGCGCGGTGAGGGCCGCGTCGATGTCCACCAGGAAGGTGGCCACCACGGCCGCGACGGCGAGCACGAAGGCGACGGCGGAGGTGACGATGCCGCCGGGGGTGCGGTAGGGCCGGTGCAGGGCGGGCTCGCGCAGCCGCAGCACGATGTGCGACAGCGCCATGAGGACGTAGCTGACCGCCGCGCCGAAGACCGCCATGTTCAGGACCTTGGACCCGTCGTCGGCGTTGGCCGCCGCCAGGACGAAGCCGATGGTGCCGGGGACCACCAGTCCCAGGTACGGGGCCTTGCGCTTGCTGGTCAGGGAGAGGAAGCGGGGCAGATAGCCGGCCCGGGACAGGGCGAACAGCTGCCGCGATCCGGCGTAGATGAGCGAGAAGAACGAGGCGACCAGACCGGCGAGACCCGCGTAGTTGACGATCTGGCTCAGGGCTGAGGACTTCCCGCCGTTGGCGGTCCGCAACGCCTCGACCAGGGGGTTCCCGGATTCCTTGAGCGCGTCGGCGCCGCCCGCGCCGACGGTCGGCAGCAGGGTGATGACGGCGAGCACCACCAGGATGCCGATGGAGAGCGCCATGGCCCGGGGCAGGCTCCTGACCGGGTCCTTGGTCTCCTCGGCGGCCAGCGGGACGCCTTCGACCCCGAGGAAGAACCACATCCCGAAGGGGAACGCGGCCCAGATCCCCATCAGGCCGAAGGGCAGCCAGGATCCGGCGCCGACCGCGTCGGTCACCTTGATGTCGTTGAGCCGGCTCGCGTCGAAGGAGCCGAGGGCGCCGACGGCGAAGACCACCAGCGCGAGGACGGCGACGGCGGTGACGGCGAAGCTGAAGCGCAGCGCCTCGCCGACCCCCCACAGATGCACGCCGATGAAGATCACGAAGCAGGCGAGGAAGACCGGCCAGCCGGAGGTGAGCCCGAAGAGGTTGAGGGACTCGACGTAGGCGCCGATGAACGTGGCGATGGCGGCGGGCGCCAGCACGTACTCGATGAGAATGGCGGTACCGGTGAGGAAGCCGCCCCAGGGGCCGAGGGCGCGGCGGGCGAAGCCGTAGCCGCCGCCGGCCGTGGGCAGTACCGAGGACATCTCGGCGAGCGAGAAGACCAGGCAGGTGTACATCAGGCCCATCAGGGCGGTGGCGATGGCCAGTCCGCCGAAACCGCCCTCGCGCAGGCCGAAGTTCCAGCCGGAGTAGTCGCCCGAGACGACGTAGGCGACGCCGAGTCCGGTGAGCAGCAGCCAGCCCGCGGTGCCGCGGCGCAGGGTGCGGCGCTCCAGGTAGCCGTCGCCGGGTGGGGCCGCGGGCGGGGTGGCCGTCGCCGTGCTGCCTGCCGTGCTGCCTGTTGGGGACGGTGAATCACCGGGCTGGGGCATGCGTCACTCCCGTACGGGACGAGGGGTAAAGGTTTGAACGCATACCTTTACGGCTGTCGCGGAGATGCGCAAGCCCCCGGCAGGGACGGGCCGGCCGGTTCGTCGGCCACCGCCGGGTCAGGCGAGGAAGCCGCGCAGCAGGGCCGCGGTGCCCTCGGCGTGCTCGCGCATCACCGCCGCGGCGGCCTCCTCCTCGCCGTCGAGAATGGCCTCGACCAGCGCGGTGTGCTGACCCTGCGAGTGTTCGAGGTTGCGCACCAGGATGGGGATGCAGTCCAGGAGTTCATTGACCTGCGCGCGCACCGCGGCGTACTGCGTGACCAGCGAAGGGGAGCCGCAGAGCTCGGCGATGGCCAGGTGCAGCAGGGTGTCGGCGCGCCGGTAGTCGGCGGTGGGCGCATCGCCCGTCCCGCGCAGCCGGCGGCGCAGCAGGTCCGCCTGTTCTCCGGTCAGTTCGGTGCGGGCGCACAGCCCGGCCGCCCCGACCTCCAGGACCTCGCGGAAGCGCAGCACGTCGTCCAGGCCGCCGGCGCCCAGCCCGGCCGCCCTGCGGCGCAGCTCGTTCTCCGCGTCCGCCCGGTCCGCGCCGTGCGAAGGCGGCCGGTTGCGGACGAAGGTGCCGCCGTGCCGGCCGCGGCGGGTCTCGACCAGCCCCTGCTCGTGCAGGACCTTCAGCACCTCGCGCAGGGTGACGCGGCTGATCCGCAGCCGTTCGGCCAGTTCGCGCTCGGCGGGCAGCCGCTCGCCGTCCGGCACCAGACCGAGCCGGACGACCTGGAGCACCTGCTCCAGCGCCTCCTCGAAACCATTGCCGCCGCGGACCGGCCGCAGCACCGAGGCGAGCGGATCCGCGGAGATTTGCTGCTCACTCATGCGCGGGCCCCTTCCCAATCAATGGTTCCAACCCATACCTTAGTGCTTCCGTCCGATCCGAGAGGACCTCCCTCGTGGCAGATCGCACACCCCCCCTGTCCGTCGACGCCCTGCGCGCCCTGGTGGAAGCGGGGAAGATCCACACCGTCATCCTCGGCTTCGCCGATATGCAGGGGCGGCTGCAGGGCAAACGATTCGCCGCGCCGTTCTTCCTCGACGAGGTGCTGGCCCACGGTACCGAGGGCTGCAACTACCTGCTCGCGGTGGACGTCGACCTCAACACCGTCGACGGCTACGCGATGTCCTCCTGGGAACGCGGCTACGGCGACTTCGCCATGCACCCCGACATCAGCACCCTGCGCCACGTCCCCTGGCAGGACGGCACGGCCCTGCTCATCGCCGACCTCGCCTGGAACGACGGCAAGCCGGTGGTCGCCGCGCCCCGGCAGATCCTGCGCCACCAGCTGGGCCGGCTCGCGGACCAGGGCTGGACCGCCCACGCGGGCACCGAGCTGGAGTTCATGGTCTTCCGCGACACCTACGAGCAGGCGTGGGACGGCGGCTACCGCGGTCTGACCCCCGCCAACCAGTACAACGCCGACTACTCGGTGCTCGCCACCTCCCGCGTCGAGCCGCTGCTGCGCCGGATCCGCAACGAGATGGCCGGGGCGGGCCTGACCCCGGAGTCCGCCAAGGGCGAGTGCAATCTCGGTCAGCACGAGATCGTCTTCCGCTACGACGAGGCGCTCGTCACCTGCGACCAGCACACCGTCTACAAGACCGGGGCCAAGGAGATCGCCGCCCAGGAGGGCGCCTCGCTCACCTTCATGGCGAAGTTCAACGAGCGCGAGGGCAACTCCTGTCATATCCACCTCTCCTTGCGGGACGAGGCGGGACGCCCTGTCATGGCGGGCGAGGACGGCGAGATGTCGCCCCTCATGCGGCACTTCCTGGCCGGGCAGCTCGCCGCCCTGCGCGACTTCTCCCTGTTGTACGCGCCCAACATCAACTCGTACAAGCGTTTCCGGCCGGGCTCCTTCGCCCCCACCGCGGTCGCCTGGGGCGTCGACAACCGCACCTGCGCGCTGCGCGTCGTCGGGCACGGCGCCTCGCTGCGCCTGGAGAACCGCGTCCCGGGCGGCGACGTCAACCCGTACCTGGCCGTGGCGGGCATGGTCGCGGCGGGTCTGTACGGCATCGAGCACAAGCTCGAACTGCCGGAGGCCTGCACGGGCAACGCCTACACCGCCGACTACCCGCAGGTGCCCGGCACCCTGCGGGAGGCCGCCGGACTGTGGGCGGCCAGCCCGATCGCGCGGGAGGCCTTCGGCCAGGACGTCGTCGACCACTACAGCAACATGGCGCGGATCGAGCAGGAAGCGTTCGACACCGCCATCACGGACTGGGAGCGGTTCCGCTCCTTCGAGCGGATGTAAGGAAGCAGCCCCGTGACCGAGCACCACCAGGTACTCAACCCCGCCACCGAGGAGGTCGTCGCCACGGTCGCGGCGACCACCCCGGAGGGCGTGGACACCGCCGTCGCCGCGGCGGCCAAGGCCCAGCAGGGCTGGGCCGCGCTGGCCCCGGCCGACCGGGCGCGCGGTCTGCGCCGGTTCGCCGCCGAGGTCGACGCGCACGCCGAGGAACTCGCCGCGCTGGAGGTCCGCGAGGCCGGCCACACCCTCGGCAACGCCCGCTGGGAGGCCGGAAACGTCCGCGATCTGCTCGACTACGCCGCCGGCGGCGTGGAACGGCTCAGCGGCCGGCAGATCCCGGTCGCCGGCGGCATCGACCTCACGTTCCACGAGCCGATCGGCGTCGTCGGCGTCATCGCCCCGTGGAACTTCCCGATGCCGATCGCCGCGTGGGGCACCGCCCCGGCGCTCGCGGCGGGCAACGCCGTCCTGCTCAAACCGGCCGAGACCACCCCGCTGACCGCACTGCGGCTGGCCGAACTCGCGCTGTCCGCGGGCCTGCCCGAGGGGCTCTTCCAGGTACTGCCCGGGGCGGGCCCGGTCACCGGTACCCGGCTCGTCGAGCACCCGGACGTGCGGAAGATCGTGTTCACCGGCTCCACCGCCGTCGGCAAGCGGATCATGGAGCAGTGCGCACGGCAGGTGAAGCGGGTCACCCTCGAACTCGGCGGCAAGAGCCCGAACATCGTCTTCGCCGACGCGGACCTGGAGAAGGCCGCCGCGGCGGCCCCGATGGCCTTCCTGGACAACGCGGGCCAGGACTGCTGCGCCCGCACCCAGATCCTGGTCCAGCGGGAGGTCTACGAGCGGTTCCTGGAGCTGCTGGTCCCGGCGGTCGAGGCCGTCCGGGTCGGCGACCCGTCGGACCCCGCCACCGAGATGGGCCCGCTGATCTCGGCGGTCCAGCGGGAGCGGGTCCGCTCGCTCGTCACCGACGACCTGCCGGTGGCCGCCCGCGGCAGCGCCCCCGAAGGACCCGGCTTCTGGTACCCGCCGACGGTCCTGGCCCCGGTCGGCGCCGCCGCCCCCGCCGCCACCGAGGAGATCTTCGGGCCGGTCGCCGTCGTCCTGCCCTTCGAGGACGAGGCGGACGCGCTGCGGCTCGCCAACGCCACCCGCTACGGGCTGTCCGGCTCGATCTGGACCCGCGACCTCGGCCGGGCCATCCGGATGTCGCGCGGCGTCGCGGCGGGCAACCTGTCGGTCAACAGCCACAGTTCGGTCCGCTACGCGACGCCGTTCGGCGGCTTCGGCGAATCCGGCCTCGGCCGGGAACTGGGCCCCGACGCCCTCGCCGCCTTCACCGAGACCAAGAACGTCTTCATCAGCACTGAGGAGTAGCAGCGCATGTCAGAGCCAACCACCACCGAAGTCTGCCGCCGCCTCGTCGGCCGTACCGCGGTCATCACCGGCGCCGGCAGCGGCATCGGCCTGGCCACCGCACGCCGCTTCGCCTCCGAGGGCGCGAACGTGGTCGTCGCCGACATCGACGAGGGATCGGGCAAGGCCGCGGCCGAGGAGGTCGGCGGGATCTTCGTCAAGGTCGACGTCACCGACCCCGAGCAGGTCGAGGCGCTGTTCAGGACGGCGTACGACACCTACGGATCGGTCGACATCGCCTTCAACAACGCCGGGATCTCGCCGCCCGACGACGACTCGATCCTCACCACCGGCCTGGACGCCTGGCGCCGGGTCCAGGAGGTCAACCTGACCTCCGTCTACCTGTGCTGCAAGGCCGTGCTGCCGTACATGCAGCGGCAGGGCAAGGGCTCGATCATCAACACCGCGTCGTTCGTGGCCAAGATGGGCGCGGCCACCTCGCAGATCTCCTACACGGCGTCCAAGGGCGGCGTCCTGGCCATGACCCGCGAGCTGGGCGTGCAGTTCGCCCGCGAGGGCATCCGGGTCAACGCGCTGTGCCCCGGCCCGGTCAACACCCCGCTGCTCCAGGAGCTGTTCGCCAAGGACCCGGAGCGCGCCGCCCGCCGCATCGTGCACATTCCGGTGGGCCGCTTCGCCGAGCCGACGGAGATCGCCGCCGCGGTGGCGTTCCTCGCCAGCGACGACTCCAGCTTCATGACGGCGAGCGAGTTCCTCGTGGACGGCGGCATCGGCGGGGCGTACGTCACCCCGCAGTAGCCGTGGGCCCCGCCGCGCCCGGAGAACGGGTGCGGCGGGCCTCTACAGCGGCCCGGGGCTCAGATGAGCGTCTTCCAGTACGACCACCAGCGGGTCAGGATCAGCATCGCGATGATGCCGTACCAGAGCACCGGCACGACCCAGTGGAACTCCAGGACCGCGGTCCGCACCCCGGCCGGAACCTTGATGATGCCGTGCTTGATGTTGTGCACGGCCGTGTACCAGAAGAGCGCGATGGTGACGACCCAGGCCAGCGAGCACCACAGGCACAGGGAGTTGATGTTGTAGAGCGACTGGTACTGCAGCCAGGTCACGAACCCGACGCCGAACAGGGTGCCGGCCTGCAGACCGAGCCAGAACCAGCCCCGGTAGCGGGCGCCCGCGAGCACTCCGACGCCGATGCAGATCACGATCGGGTAGGCGATCAGGCCGATCATCGGGTTCGGGAAGCCGAACGCGTGGGCCTGTTCGCTCTTCATGATGTTGCCGCAGGAGATGATCGGGTTCAGGCTGCAGCCCGGGACGAAGTTCGGGTCCTCGAGGAGCTTGAACTTGTCCCAGGTGATCACGAAGGACGCGAGCGTGCCGAGCGCGCCGCAGATCACCAACAGCCACGCGAAGGGACGTCCCGTCCCGATGGTGCCCTTGATCTCGTGGTCACCGTCGGTGAGCGTCTGGTCGAGCGCCGAAGTCGTCATATCGCCGTTCCGTAGGTCCGTCGTTATCCCGCGCGACCTTCATTGTGCACCAGTGACCCGGCCCGCAGGTGTCCGGCGGTCCATCGAACGGTGGACACGGAAGGGTCGTCAGGCCGGGCCAGCAGGTCGGACCAGCAGGTCAGGCCAGCTTCTCCTGGAGGGTGGCGACCAGCGCGTCCAGAGCGACCGCCGTCTGCTCGCCGCTCCGCATGTCCTTGAGCTGCACCACGCCCTCGGCCAGATCACGCTCACCGGCCACGATCGCGAAGCGGGCGTCGGCGCGGTTCGCCGACTTCATCGCGTTCTTCAGGCCCTTGCCGCCGAACGCGAAGTCGGTGGCGATACCCGCCCGGCGCAGCTCGGTGACCGTGCCGAAGAGCGTGCGGCGCGCCTCCTCACCGAGCGGTACGGCGAACACGTCGGTCGTCGCGGGCAGTTCGAGCTCGATGCCCTCGGCCTTGAGCGCCAGCACCGTACGGTCCACGCCCAGCGCCCAGCCGACGGACGGCAGCGCGGGGCCGCCGATCATCTCGGACAGGCCGTCGTACCGCCCGCCGCCGCCGACGGCGGACTGCGAGCCGAGTCCGCCGTGCACGAACTCGAAGGTGGTGCGGGTGTAGTAGTCCAGGCCACGCACCAGCTTCGGGTCGTCCTCGAACGCGACGCCCGCGGCCGTCAGCAGCTCGCGCACCTGCTCGTGGTACTCCTTGCACGCCTCGCAGAGGTAGTCACGGAGCATCGGGGCGCCGGTCAGCTGCTTCTGCACCGCGTCACGCTTGTCGTCGAGAACGCGCAGCGGGTTGATCTCCGCCCGGCGCACGGTGTCCTCGTCGAGGTCCAGCCCGCCCAGGAACTCCTGGAGGGCGGCCCGGTAGACGGGACGGCACTCCTTGTCACCCAGCGAGTTGAGCAGCACCCGGAAGTTCTGCAGGCCGAGTGTTCTGTACGCGTCGACGGCCAGGATGATCAGTTCGGCGTCCAGCACCGGGTCCTCGGTGCCGATCGCCTCGGCGCCGACCTGCGAGAAGTGCCGGTAGCGGCCGGCCTGCGGGCGCTCGTAGCGGTAGTACGAGCCCGAGTACCAGAGCTTGACCGGCAGGTTGCCGAGCTTGTGCAGGTTGTTCTGCAGGGCGGCGCGCAGCACGGAGGCGGTGCCCTCGGGGCGCAGCGCCAGCGTGGTGCCGCCCTTGGTGGTGAGGGTGTACATCTCCTTGCTGACGATGTCGGTGGATTCGCCGACGCCGCGGGAGAAGAGTTCGACGGTCTCGAACCCGGGGGTCTCGACATAGCCGTAGCCGGCCCGCTTGAGCGGTGCGGAGATCGCCTCGCGCACCGCGAGGAACGTCGCGGAATCCGGCGGGATCAGGTCGTACGTGCCCTTGGGGGCCTGGAAGGTACTCACAGGAAGCCTTGTCACAATCCTCGTCGCGGAGCCGGTGAACCGGCTCCGAAGCCGCGGGCCGCTTCCCCCAGGTAGGGGTTGGCGGCGCGCTCGCGGCCGATGGTCGTCTGGGGGCCGTGGCCGGACAGCACCACGGTCGAGTCGTCGAGCGGCAGGCACACCCGGGCCAGCGACTCCATCAGCTCGTCCGCGGAGCCACCGGGCAGGTCGGAGCGTCCGACGGAGCCGGCGAACAGCAGGTCGCCCGAGAAGAACACCGACGGCACGTCGGAGGACTCGGGAAGCCTGAAGGTCACCGACCCCTTCGTATGGCCCGGCGCGTGCGAGACGGTGAACTCCAGGCCGGCCAGCCCGAGGGCGGCGCCGTCGGTCAGCTCCCGGACGTCGTCGGGTTCCCCGATCGTCAGTTCGCCCAGCAGCTGCTGTCCGATGGAGCGCCCCAGGGCCTTCTCCGGGTCGCTCATCATGTAGCGGTCCCGGGGGTGGATCCAGGCCGGGACGTCATGGGCCCCGCAGACCGGCACGACGGACGCCACATGGTCGATGTGGCCATGGGTGAGGATGACGGCGACGGGCTTGAGGCGGTGCTTGGCGAGCGTGTCCTCGACGCCCTGGGTCGCTTCATGACCCGGGTCGATGATCACGCACTCCTCACCGGCGGCGGGGGCGACCACATAACAATTGGTCCCCCAGGCCCCGGCGGGGAACCCGGCAATGAGCACGTTCGTCCTTCTGTCGTCCGCGGAGGTGTCGGCAGCTCACGAGCCTACCGGCGCGGGAGCGGCCGCGGCGAACCCGTATCGTCCCCGCAGGTGCGCCGGTGCGTACCGCGCGGGTACTGGACTGCGGGCCGGGTGGGGCGCGAAGATCTGCCGCACGCGGATTCACGTTCGAGATGACGTTTTCGAGAAGACTGAAGCAGAAGACCGGGAGACGGCGAAGTGGTCACCAAGGAACAGCGGCGGCGACAGCTCGCCCGAGAGAAGTTCGAGCGGCAGCAGCAGCGCAGGACCGTGGAGCAGTCCAAGGCCCGCCGGCGCAACAGCGTGATCGCCGCCGTGGTGGCCGTCGTGGTCGCCGCCGGCGCCACCGCGTACGCGGCGGGCGGCCTGGACGGCAAGGACAAGCCGAAGACGGACGCGGCCGCCGGCCCGTCGGCCACGACGCCCTCCAAGGCGCCGGACCCGTGCGCGAAGCCGGGCGAGGGTACCCCGGGGAAGCAGCAGTGGAAGACCGAGCCGGCGATGTCGGTCGACAAGAGCGCCAAGTACACCTTCACGCTCCAGACCACCTGCGGTGACATCGCGGTGGCACTGGACGCCGCGAAGGCGCCGGCCACGGTGAACTCCTTCAAGTTCCTCGCCGACAAGGGCTTCTTCGACCACTCCAAGTGCCACCGGCTCACCGCCGAGGGCATCTACGTCCTGCAGTGCGGCGACCCGACCGGCACCGGCCAGGGCGGCCCCGGCTACACGATTCCGGACGAGAACCTGACCGCGCTGGGCAAGGCGGGCGCCAACGGCACCGTCACCTACCCGGCGGGCACCATCGCGATGGCGAACACCGGGAAGCCGCACACCGGCGGCAGCCAGTTCTTCCTGGTCTACAAGGACAGCCCGCTGGCGCCGTCCTACACCCCCTTCGGCACCATCGGCGCCGACGGCATGAAGGTGCTGCAGAAGATCGCGGCGGCGGGCGCGGCGGCCCCCGACGCTCAGCAGAACACCGCCCCGAACGCGACCGTGGTGATCAACAAGGCGGTCGTCAAGCAGTCGTGAACCCCTGATGAGCCGGGCCCCGGCGGTAAATTTCGCGTGTGCTGGATGCGGACAGCCGGGGCGCCGGTCGCCTATGTTGGCGTTGGACCGGTCAGGGCGCAGCCCGGCCGGAGGAAACTGTGAAAAAACGATGCCGGCGAGCCGGAAACCGGCCGGGCATCACGTGGAGGAGGCGCTGTGAGCAGCGACCCATGGGGCCGCGTCGATGAGACGGGGACCGTGTACGTGCGTACGGCCGACGGGGAGCGGGAGGTCGGTTCGTGGCAGGCGGGGTCTCCGGATGAGGCGCTGGCCTACTTCGAGCGCAAGTACGAGGGGCTTGTCGTCGAGATCGGCCTCCTTGAGCGGCGGGTGAAGACCACCGACCTCGCGCCCAAGGACGCGCTGACCGCGATCGAGCACCTTCGGGCGTCGGTCACCGAGGCGCACGCGGTGGGCGACCTGGCGGCGCTCGCCACGCGGCTGGACGCTCTCGTCGGGCTGGTGGAATCGCGCCGCGAGGAGCGCAAGGTCGCGAAGGCGAAGGCGACCGACGAGGCCAAGGTGGCCAAGGAGGAGCTGGTCGCGGAGGCCGAGGGGCTGGCCGAGAGCGAGCAGTGGCGGACCGCGGGCGAGCGGCTGCGCGCCCTGGTGGACACCTGGAAGGCGCTGCCGCGGCTGGACCGCAAGGCCGACGATGAGCTGTGGCACCGGTTCAGCCACGCCCGTTCGGTCTTCTCCAAGCGGCGCAAGGCGCACTTCGCGTCGCTGGACTCCCAGCGCGAGGAGGCCCGTCGCGCCAAGGAGAAGCTGGTCACGGAGGCGCTGGCGCTGTCGAACTCCACCGACTGGGGTCCGACCGCCGCCCGCTACCGCGAGCTGATGACGGAGTGGAAGGCCGCGGGCCGCGCACAGCGCGAGTCCGAGGACGACCTGTGGAACCGCTTCCGCGGCGCCCAGGACCAGTTCTTCCAGGCCCGTACCGAGGTCTTCAACGAGCGCGACTCCCAGGAGCGGGAGAACCTCGCGCTCAAGGAGGAGCTCGCCATCGAGGCCGAGAAGATCCTTCCGGTGACGGACCTCAAGGCGGCCCGTGCGGCGTTCCGCGGGATCAACGAGCGCTGGGAGGCCGTCGGCCATGTGCCGCGCGACGCCCGGCCCCGTATCGAGGCCCGGATGCACGCGGTCGAGCGTGCGATCCAGGACTCGGAGGAGAACGAGTGGCGCCGGACGAACCCGGAGGCGCGGGCCCGCGCCGCGGGTCTGACGGGCCAGCTCCAGGCGGCCGTCGACAAGCTGCGCACCCAGGCCGAGGCGGCACGGGCCGCGGGCAACGCGTCGAAGGCCGACAAGCTCACCCGTGAGCTGGAGGGCCGGCAGGCCCTGCTCGACCAGGCGCTGAAGGGCCTGGAGGAGTTCGGCGGCTGAGCAGGCCCTGAGCCCCGCACCGCACGACGAAGCGGCCCCGGTACGGATCTTCCGTACCGGGGCCGCTCGCGTACGGGCTCAGCGCTGGCGGCCCGAGGTGACGCGGTACACGTCGTAGACGCCCTCGACGCCGCGTACGGCCTTCAGGACGTGCCCCAGGTGCTTGGGGTCGCCCATCTCGAAGGTGAAACGCGAGGTCGCGACCCGGTCACGGGAGGTCTGCACGGCGGCGGACAGGATGTTGACGTGCTGGTCGGACAGCACCCGCGTGACGTCCGACAGCAGCCGCGACCGGTCCAGCGCCTCGACCTGGATGGCGACCAGGAAGACGGACGACTGGGTGGGCGCCCACTCGACCTCCAGGATCCGCTCGGGCTCCTGGGACAGCGACTCGATGTTGACGCAGTCCGTGCGGTGCACCGAGACGCCGCTGCCCCGGGTGACGAAGCCGATGATCGGGTCGCCGGGCACCGGGGTGCAGCAGCGGGACAGCTTGACCCACACGTCGTCGACGCCCTTGACGACCACGCCGGGGTCGGCGTTGGCCCGCCGCTTGGAGCGGTTGCGCGAGGGGGTGGTGACCTCCTCGATCTCCTCGGTCGCACCTTCCTCGCCGCCGAGCGCGTCGACCAGCTTCTGGACGACGGACTGGGCGGTGATGTGCCCCTCGCCGATCGCCGCGTAGAGCGCGGAGATGTCCGGGTAGCGCATCTCGTGGGCGAGGGTGACGAGCGAGTCGCCGGTCAGGACCCGCTGGATCGGCAGGTTCTGCTTGCGCATCGCCCGCGCGATGGCGTCCTTGCCCTGCTCGACGGCCTCCTCGCGGCGCTCCTTGGAGAACCAGGCGCGGATCTTGTTCCGGGCGCGCGGGGACTTCACGAAGCCCAGCCAGTCGCGCGACGGGGCGGCGCTCGCGGCCTTGGAGGTGAAGACCTCCACCAGGTCGCCGTTGTCGAGCGTCGACTCCAGCGGCACCAGGCGGCCGTTGACCCGGGCCCCTATGGTCCGGTGCCCGACGTCGGTGTGCACCGCGTAGGCGAAGTCCACCGGGGTGGCGCCGGCCGGCAGCGCTATGACATCGCCCTTGGGCGTGAAGACGAAGACCTCGTTCTGCGAGAGGTCGAAGCGCAGCGACTCCAGGAACTCGCTCGGGTCCTCGGTCTCCTTCTGCCAGTCCAGCAGCTGCCGCAGCCAGGCCATGTCGTTGACGGTGTCGCCGTCGCTCTTGCGCGGGGTGTCGGTGCGCACCTTGGAGGCGCCGGAGACGGGGTCCTGCTTGTACTTCCAGTGCGCGGCGATGCCGTACTCGGCGCGGCGGTGCATGTCGAAGGTGCGGATCTGCAGCTCGACGGGCTTTCCGCTGGGCCCGATGACCGTCGTGTGCAGCGACTGGTACATGTTGAACTTGGGCATCGCGATGTAGTCCTTGAACCGCCCGGGCACCGGGTTCCACCGCGCGTGGATGGTCCCGAGCGCCGCGTAGCTGTCGCGGACGGTGTCGACGAGGACGCGGATCCCCACCAGGTCGTAGATCTCGGCGAAGTCGCGGCCCCGCACGATCATCTTCTGGTAGACGCTGTAGTAGTGCTTCGGGCGGCCGGTGACGGTCGCCTTGATCCGGGCCGCGCGCAGGTCCTGCTGGACCTGGTCGGTGACGACGGCGAGGTACTCGTCGCGCTTGGGGGCGCGCTCGGCGACCAGCCGCACGATCTCGTCGTACATCTTGGGGTAGAGGATCGCGAAGGCGAGGTCCTCCAGCTCCCACTTGATGGTGTTCATGCCCAGCCGGTGCGCCAGCGGGGCGTAGATCTCCAGCGTCTCGCGGGCCTTCTTCTCCTGCTTCTCCCGCTTGAGATACCGCATGGTGCGCATGTTGTGCAGGCGGTCGGCGAGCTTGATGACCAGGACGCGCGGGTCCTTGGCCATGGCCACGACCATCTTGCGTACGGTCTCGGCCTGCGCGGCCTCGCCGAACTTCACCTTGTCGAGCTTGGTGACGCCGTCCACGAGGAGCGCGACCTGGTCGCCGAAGTCCCGGCGCAGCGCGTCCAGGCTGTAGTCGGTGTCCTCGACGGTGTCGTGCAGCAGTCCCGCCATCAGTGTGGCCGGGTCCATGCCGAGCTCGGCGAGGATCGTGGTGACCGCGAGCGGGTGGGTGATGTACGGGTCGCCGCTCTTGCGCTTCACACCGCGGTGCCAGCGTTCGGCGACCTGGTAGGCGCGCTCGATCTGGCGCAGCTGCGCGGTGTCGCCCTTGGGGTCGTTGCCCCGGACGATCCGCAGCATCGGCTCCAGCACCGGGTTGTACGGGCTGGACCGCTGCACACCGAGCCGGGCGAGGCGGGCGCGGACGCGGTTGGAGGAGCCTGCGGCGCGCGACGGCGTCGCGCTGGCGGGGGTCCGTACGGGCCGGACGGCAGGCGTCGGCGGCTCGGGGGCGGCTCCGTTGCTCCCGGCGGGGGTTTCGTCCCCGCCTTCGGCGTCGAGCGGCTGGGCCTCGTCTGGCAAGAGCACTCCTCACGCGGGTGGGAGCACCCATGGTATCGATCTGTGGCAGGAGGCGGGCGCCCGGTGGTTTCCGGGCGCCCGCCTCCGGGCGGTGCTGTGCTGCCGCAGGGCGCTGTGCCTGGGTGTCAGACGATGATCAGTGCGTCCAGCGGGGCGCCCGCGAGGGCGGTGGAGAGCCGTTCGCGGCCCTTGAGGAAGCCGAGCTCCAGCAGGACCGCGACGCCGGCCACCTCCGCGCCGGTCCGCCGGATGAGCTCCAGCGAGGCCTCGGCGGTGCCGCCGGTGGCCAGCACGTCATCGATGACCAGGACCCGGTCGCCGGGGGCGAGGGCGTCCTGCTGCACCTCTATCTCGGCGCTGCCGTACTCCAGCTCGTAGCGCTGCGACAGCGTGGCGCCGGGCAGCTTGCCCGCCTTGCGCACGGGCACGAAGCCGAGGTGGGCCCGGGCCGCCGCGGGGGCGGCGAGGATGAACCCGCGCGCCTCCAGTCCGGCGACCTTGGTGGCGCCATGGCGCGCGCAGAGCACGGCCAGGGCGTCCACCAGGGCGTTGAACGCGTCGGGGTCGGCCAGCAGCGGGGTGATGTCCTTGAACATCACACCCGGCTGCGGGTAGTCCGGCACGTCCCGGATCCGGCCGAGCAGCTGCTCGCGCAGCGCTTCGGCGCCGGCCGCGGCCGCCGTCACCGCCGCTTCCCGGAAGGACGGTTCTTGCCGCGGTTGCGGGCGGCGGCCTGGGGACGCTGGCCGACCACACCACCGGCGGCGGCGCGGTCGCCGTCCTCCGGCTCGTCGTCCTCGTCAGCGGCGACGGCGTCCTCGCGGGCCCGCTGCTCCTCCTCGGCCGGGTCCACGCCCTTGGCCGCGTCGGCCTTGCGCTTGGCCAGCACGCGCTTCTTGAGGGCCTTGATCTCCGGGTCGCGCTCCTTGAAGTCCGCGACCAGCGGGGTCGCGATGAAGATCGAGGAGTACGCACCGGCGGTGAGGCCGACGAACAGCGCGAGCGCGATGTCGTTGAGGACACCGGCCCCGAGGATGCCGCCACCGATGAACAGCAGGGCGCCGACGGGGAGCAGCGCGACGACCGTGGTGTTGATGGAACGCACCAGGGTCTGGTTCAGGCTGCGGTTAGCCAGCTCGCTGTACGTGAAGCGGGTCTGCTTGGTGATGCTGCGGGTCGTCTCCTTGAGACCGTCGAAGACGACGACGGTGTCGTAGAGGGAGTAACCGAGGATCGTCAGCAGACCGATCACGGTGCCCGGGGTGACCTCGAAACCGACGATGGCGTAGACGCCGACGGTGATCGTGAGGTCGTGGATCAGGGCGACGAGGGCGGCGATGGCCATCCGCCACTCGAAGGCGATGGCGAGGTAGATCACCACCAGGATCATGAAGATGATCAGGCCGGTGAAGGCCTTCTTCGAGATCTCCTCACCCCAGCTGGGGCCGACGATCTGTGCGTCGATCTTGTTCGAATCCAGTCCGAGGTCGGTGGCGACCCGCTTCTGGATGTTCTTCGACTCCTCCGTGGAGATGTCGCTGACCTGGATCCGGACGCCGCCGTTGCCGAGCTTCTGCACGGTGGCGTCATGATCGCCGGTGTGGCCGGCGATCTTGTTCTGCACATCGGTGACCGAGTACGACGTCTTCGGGGTGGTCAGGACCGCACCGCCGGAGAACTCGATGCCGAGCTTGAGACCGTTGATCGCCAGACCGGCGATGGCCACGATCGTGATCAGGATCGAGACGCCGTACCAGAGCCTGCGCTTGCCGACGAAGTCGTAGGCGATCTCGCCACGGTGCAGCCGGTGTCCGAGCTGTCCGAGATTACCGAGCTTGGACATCAGGCCTCCTTCGTCTCGGTGCTCGTCCTGCGGCGGACGCGGCGGATGGGAGCCTGGACACCCAGGCCCTTCGGGTCGAGGCCGGACCACTTGTGGCCCTCGGCGAAGAACTTGTTGCGGGCCAGGATCGTCATCAGCGGCTTGGTGAAGAGGAACACCACCACGACGTCGAGCAACGTGGTCAGACCCAGGGTGAACGCGAAGCCCTGGACCTTGCCGACCGTCACCGCGAACAGCACGGCGGCGGCGAGGAAGGACACGAAGTCCGACACCAGGATGGTGCGCCGGGCGCGCGGCCAGCCGCGGGCCACCGCGGGCTGCAGCGAGCGGCCCTCGCGCAGCTCGTCACGGATCCGTTCGAAGAAGACGATGAACGAGTCCGCGGTGATACCGATCGCGACGATGGCTCCACAGACGGCCGGCAGGTTCAGCGCGAAGCCGATGGCCGGGCCGAGCAGGGACATCAGCGTGTAGGTGAGCGCCGCCGACACCAGGAGGCTGACGATCGCGACGAGGCCGAGGCCCCGGTAGTACGCCAGCATGTAGAGCACGACCAGCGCGAGGCCGACGGCGCCCGCGATGAGGCCGCCGCGCAGCTGCTCCCCGCCGAGTGCGGCGGAGACCGTGGTCACGTCCTGGATCTTGAAGGTCAGCGGGAGCGAACCGTAGGACAGGACGTTCGACAGGTTCTGTGCGGACGTCTGCGTGAAGCTGCCGAAGATCGTCGCGCTGCCGCCGGGCAGGGCCTGCGAAACCGAGGGCGCGGAGACGACGTTGCCGTCGAGGTCGATCGCGAACTGGTTCAGCGGGGGCTGCTGGGCGGCCAGCTGGGTGGTGACCTTGGTGAACTTCTTGGCGCCACCACCGGTGAAGCTGAGGTCGACGACCCAGCCGTTGCCGGACGTGGTGTCGAACTTCGCACTGGCCTTGGAGACGTCCTTGCCGTCGAGGACGGCCGGGCCGAGCGCGTACTTGTACCAGATCTTGTCCTTGCCGTCACCGCGCTGACCGCAGCCGACGACCTTGTCAGCGGGCTTGACACCCTGGTTCGCCGCCGAGCGCTGCTTCGGGTCGTTGCAGTCGATCGCGGTGAACTTCGCCTGCAGATCGGCCGGAATCGTGCTGTCCAGCGTGCCGGCCGGGGGGCGGACGGGGTGGGCGTCGGGGTCGGCGCCTTGGCCGGGTCGGCCTTCAGGCCGTCGGTGACCGCGCGGCCCTGAGTGGTGGCACTGGACGAGGGCGTGATCTTCGTCGAGGGCGTGCCCTTCGGCGTGGCCGTACCGGTCGGCTTGGTGCCGGGCTTGCCCGACGGCGTGGGGGTCACGGACGGGGTGGGCTTCACCGGCGGCGTCTTGACCGCCGGGGGGTTCGCCTGCTCGGCGAGCACCTGCCGGAAGAACAGCTGGGCGGTCTGGCCGACCTGGTCCTGCGCCTGCTGGGGGTCGGTGCCCTTGGGGATGTTGACAATGATGTTCTTGTCGCCCTGGGTCTGCACCTCCGCCTCGGAGACGCCAAGACCGTTCACACGCTGGTTGATGATGCTCACAGCGGTGTTCATGTTGGTCTTGTTGATCGCGTTGGCCTGATCGCTCTTGGCGGTCAGCGTGATGCTGACACCGCCGGCGAGGTCGATGCCCAGTCGCGGCTTGGTGTTGTGCGAGAGGAACATCGTCCCCGTCAACGCCACGAGCGCGATCAGGATCACGGCCAGGGCGCGCCCTGGGTACCCCTGACTACCCGAGGACCTGCGGCCCTTCTTGGGTGCTGCCACCTTCTTGTTTCTCCCTGTCCAACCAGCCCCCGGGCCTGCGCGCCCGTGGGGTGGCCACGAAGTGATGTGAGAGTCCGGACCGACGCGCCCTTACTTGGGGTCGGTGCCGTCCTTCTTCGGCTCGTCCTCCGTCTTGCTCAGGTCGATGCGCTCGTCATCGGCGGCCTCGGCCGTCACGGCGTCCTCATCCGTGGCCGCGTCCTCGTCGGCGTCCTCGGAGCCGTCCTCCAGCTCGTCCGGCTCGATGCCGTGCACGATCCGGTCGTACTCGGACTGGTCCAGGACGGCGCCGATGGAGTTCTTCGCAAAGTGCGCGTGCACCCCGTCGGCCAGCTCCAGGAGGACGGTGTCCTCGTTGACTTCCTTCACCACGGCGTACATGCCGCCGATGGTGCGGACACCGGAGCCCGGTTCCATCTGGTTCCGCATCGTCGCCGCCTGCCGCTGCTTGTTCTTGGCAGACCGGGTCATGAGGAACATGGCACCGATAAGGATGATGAACGGGAGGAGCAAGCCGATACTCACGATTTACAACGTTCCTTCGCACGGCCGCGGTGGCTGGCCTGATCTACGGGGGTGTATGCCGTTCCGGAGGAAGGGCGTCGGCGGAGTCTAAGCGAGTCCTCGCCGGTGAAACAACGCCCAGCATGGCACTGGGGTTCCTGGGGGGCGAGTCTCCATGCCGTCACGGTCCGAACAGGCCACCCTGGCCGGGGCCCCCGGGCTGCGGGGGCGGGACCAGGCCGAGGTGCGTCCACGCCGCCCGGGTAGCCACCCGGCCACGGGGAGTACGCGCCAGCAGACCCTCCCGGACCAGGAACGGTTCCGCCACCTCCTCGACCGTCTCGCGCTCCTCACCGACGGCGACCGCCAGCGTCGACAGCCCGACCGGGCCGCCCCCGAACAGCTGGAGCAGGGCGCGCAGCACGGCCCGGTCCAGCCGGTCGAGGCCGCGGGCGTCCACCTCGTAGACCTCCAGGGCCTGCGTGGCGATCTCGCGGGTGATCCGGCCGTCCGCTCTGACCTGCGCGTAGTCCCGGACCCGGCGCAGCAGCCGGTTGGCGATACGGGGCGTGCCGCGGGAGCGGCCGGCGATCTCCGCACCGCCGTCCGTCTCGATCTCGACGTCCAGCAGCCGGGCCGAGCGGTGGATGACGCGCTCCAGCTCGGCGGGGGCGTAGAACTCCATGTGGCCGGTGAAGCCGAAGCGGTCCCGCAGCGGGGGCGGCAGCAGGCCGGCCCGGGTGGTGGCGCCGACCAGGGTGAAGGGCGGCAGCTCCAGCGGGATGGCGGTGGCGCCGGGGCCCTTGCCGACGATCACATCGACCCGGAAGTCCTCCATCGCCATGTAGAGCATCTCCTCGGCGGGCCGGGACATGCGGTGGATCTCGTCCAGGAACAGCACCTCGCCCTCCTGGAGGGAGGAGAGGATCGCGGCGAGGTCGCCCGCGTGCTGGATGGCCGGGCCCGAGGTGATGCGGATCGGGGCGCCCATCTCGGCGGCGATGATCATCGACAGCGTGGTCTTGCCGAGGCCGGGCGCTCCGGAGAGCAGGACGTGGTCCGCGGTGCCGCCGCGCTTCTTGGCGGCCTTCAGCACCAGGTCCAGCTGCTGCCGCACCCGTTCCTGCCCGACGAACTCACCGAGGTCCTTCGGCCGCAGCGCGGCCTCGACGGCCTGGTCCTCACCGTCGGCATCGGAGCCGACCAGCCGGTCCGGCAGCTCGCCGGCGGTCGGGGGTGCGGGCTCGTCCCAGTTCATGTCGGACTTTCGGGTCGTCGGTGCGGGGATCGTGTCCGTGCGGCGGCAGGCCGTCAGCGGGTGCGGTTCAGGGTCTGGAGGGCCGCGCGCAGCAGTGCGGAGACATTGGGCGCCCCGCCCCCGGCCAGCTCCGCCTCCGCCTGCGGCGCGACCGCGGAGACCGCTTCGTCGGCCTCGCGGGTGGCGTAGCCGAGGCCGATGAGCGCCGCGTGCAGCTGGTCGCGCCAGGAGGCGCTGACGGGGCTGCCGATCCCGCGGTTCGCCCCGGGGCCGACGGGCTCGCCGAGCCGGTCCTTCAGTTCCAGCAGGAGTCGCTGGGCGCCCTTCTTGCCCACGCCGGGGACGGCGGTGAGCGCCTTCTCGTCCCCGGTGGCCACCGCGATCCGCAGGGCGTCCGGGGAGTGCACGGCGAGCATCGTCTGCGCGAGGCGCGGGCCGACACCGCTGACGGTCTGCAGCAGCTCGAAGACCAGCCGCTCGTCGTCGTCCGCGAAGCCGTACAGGGTGAGCGAGTCCTCGCGGACGATCAGCGACGTCGAGAGCCTGGCCGGCTGGCCGGTTCTGAGGGTGGCGAGGGTGCCCGGGGTGCACAGGACGGACATGCCGATGCCGCCCACCTCGATGACCGCGGCGTCCGGGGCGAGTGCGGCGACCGGGCCGCTGACGAAGGCGATCATGCTCGGGGCTCCTGGATTCGTGCCGGCCGGTGGGCGGCGATGGCCTGTTGGAGACGGTTGGTGGCGGTACCGCGCCAGATGTGGCAGATGGCCAGCGCCAGTGCGTCCGCGGCGTCGGCCGGCTTGGGCGGGGCGTCCAGCCGGAGCAGCCGCGTCACCATGGCGCCGACCTGGGCCTTGTCCGCCCGTCCGCTGCCGGTGACGGCGGCCTTGACCTCGCTGGGGGTGTGCAGATGGACGGGGAGTCCGCGCCGGCTGGCGCAGAGCATCGCGACGGCGCTGGCCTGCGCGGTGCCCATGACCGTGCTGACGTTGTGCTGGCTGAACACCCGCTCCACGGCGACGACTTCCGGCCGGTACTCGTCCAACCACGCCTCGATGCCGCGCTCGATGAGGACGAGACGGTGCCCGATCTCCGCGTCGGCCGGGGTGCGCACCACGCCGACGCCCAGCATCGTCAACGGGCGCCCCGGGACGCCCTCCACGACTCCGATGCCGAGCCGGGTCAGTCCCGGGTCCACGCCGAGTACCCGCACCCCGTCACCCCTCAAGCCCTGTCGGTCAACTGTTCCTGCAGGTTAGCCGTTCCCACTGACAACGCCGCCAACGCCGACGGGCCGGCGGGGTGTGTCCCGCCGGCCCGTGGTGCGCACAAGGCGCGGTCAACGCGGAATCAGGCGTCGACCTGCTCCATGACCTCGTCGCTCACGTCGAAGTTGGCGAAGACGTTCTGCACGTCGTCGCTGTCCTCGAGCGCGTCGATCAGCTTGAAGATCTTGCGGGCGCCGTCCTCGTCGAGTTCCACCTGCATGGTGGGGACGAAGTTGGCGTCGGCCGAGTCGTAGTCGATGCCGGCGTCCTGGAGCGCGGTACGGACCGCGACCATGTCGGTGGCCTCGCTGATGACCTCGAAGGACTCGCCGAGGTCGTTGACCTCTTCGGCCCCGGCCTCCAGCACGGCGCCCAGCACGTCGTCCTCGGAGAGTTCACCCTTGGGGACGATGACGACGCCCTTGCGGTTGAACAGGTACGAGACCGAGCCCGGGTCCGCCATGGCCCCGCCGTTGCGGGTCATCGCGACACGGACGTCGGAGGCCGCGCGGTTGCGGTTGTCGGTGAGGCACTCGATGAGCACCGCGACGCCGTTCGGCCCGTAGCCCTCGTACATGATCGTCTGGTAGTCGGCGCCGCCGGCTTCCAGACCGGCACCGCGCTTGACCGCGCTGTCGATGTTCTTGTTCGGGACCGAGCTCTTCTTCGCCTTCTGGATGGCGTCGTAAAGGGTCGGGTTACCGGAGACGTCACCGCCACCCATGCGCGCCGCCACCTCGATGTTCTTGATCATCTTGGCGAACAGCTTGCCGCGCTTGGCGTCAACCACGGCCTTCTTGTGCTTGGTGGTAGCCCATTTAGAGTGGCCGGACATCGCCAGCTCCTTACAACGTCGCCAGTAGAAATGAACAGAAGAGATCCTACCGGGGTCGCGCTAGCCCGCGGTGCGCACCATGTCGACGAAGAGCTCGTGAACCCGGTGGTCTCCGGTCAGCTCCGGGTGGAACGAGGTGGCCAGCAGGTTGCCGGAGCGTACGGCGACGACGGTGCCGTCATCGAGCCGGGCCAGTACCTCGGTGCGCTCGCCGGTCGATTCCACCCAGGGGGCGCGGATGAAGACGCCCTCGACCGGGCCGCCGCCGATGCCGGTGATCTCCACGGCCGCTTCGAAGGACTCGTTCTGCCGCCCGAAGGCGTTGCGGCGCACGATCATGTCGATGCCGCCGATGGTCTCCTGGTCGTCCCGGCCGTCCAGGATCTTGTCGGCGAGCATGATCATGCCCGCGCAGGACCCGTAGGCCGGCAGGCCGGCCGCGACCCGCTCGCGCAGCGGCTCCAGCATGCCGAAGATGACCGCCAGCTTGGACATCGTGGTGGACTCGCCGCCGGGGATGACCAGGCCGTCGATCTCGGCGAGCTCGGCCGGCCGGCGCACGGGCACGGCCCGTGCGCCGGCGGCGGTGAGCGCCGCGAGGTGTTCGCGTACGTCGCCCTGCAGGGCCAGTACGCCGATGGTGGGTATGGCGCTCACGGTCCGGTTACCAGCCGCGGTTGGCGTAGCGCTCGGACTCGGGGAGGGTGTCGCAGTTGATGCCGACCATGGCCTCGCCCAGACCGCGCGAGACGTCCGCGATGACCTTGGGGTCGTCGTAGAAGGTGGTGGCCTTCACGATGGCGGCGGCGCGCTGCGCCGGGTCGCCGGACTTGAAGATGCCGGAGCCGACGAAGACACCCTCGGCGCCGAGCTGCATCATCAGGGCGGCGTCCGCCGGGGTGGCCACACCGCCGGCGCTGAAGAGCACGACGGGCAGCTTGCCGAGGCCCGCGACCTCCTTGACCAGCTCGTACGGGGCCTGGAGGTTCTTCGCGGCGACGAACAGCTCGGTCTCGTCCAGGGTGCCGAGGCGGCGGATGTCGGTGCGGATCTGGCGCATGTGGCGCACGGCCTCGACGACGTTGCCGGTGCCGGCCTCGCCCTTGGAGCGGATCATGGCCGCGCCCTCGGCGATCCGGCGCAGGGCCTCGCCCAGGTTGGTGGCGCCGCAGACGAAGGGGGTGGTGAAGGCCCACTTGTCGCTGTGGTTGACCTCGTCGGCCGGGGTCAGCACCTCGGACTCGTCGATGTAGTCGACACCGAGCGCCTGGAGGACCTGGGCCTCGACGAAGTGGCCGATGCGGGACTTCGCCATGACGGGGATGGACACCGCGTTGATGATGCCGTCGATCATGTCCGGGTCGGACATACGGGCCACGCCGCCGTCCTTGCGGATGTCGGCGGGCACCCGCTCCAGGGCCATGACCGCGACGGCGCCGGCGTCCTCGGCGATCTTCGCCTGCTCGGCGTTGACGACGTCCATGATCACGCCGCCCTTGAGCTGCTCGGCCATACCGCGCTTGACGCGCGCGGTGCCGGTCTCGGGGTTCTGGGCGGTGGCGGGGGTGGTGGACACGGTATGACCTCACTCGATGACGAATGGTGCGTTGTACCCATCGTGAACCGGTCCACCTGGCCGGAAAAGGGCCAATCCGGGGTCAGTGGCCTGCCGCGCCGTCCGCTGTGAACGCCATCGGTGGCTCGTCGTCCATCTCGAAGGCCAGCGGGAAGGGCGCGTGGCCGGCCAGCCGGAACCAGCGCACCACCCGGTGCCTGCGCACCGCCCGCGCCGCCCGGACCGCGTCGTTGTGGAAGCGCCGGGCCATCGGCACCCGGCGTACCGCCTGGGTCAGTTCGCCGACGGTCTCCTCGCCGCCGGGCGCGGCCAGCACCGCCTCGACGGCGTCCGGTTCGGCGAAGACCGCGCGCAGCGCCTGGCTCAGCTCGCTCTCGGCCACCTCACGGTGCTCGTCCTCGGACTGCCGGGCGGCGTGCGCGGACTGGTAGAGGACGATGGACGCCGCCGGGTCCAGCACCCCGGACGTCGCGAGTTCCTGGGCCACCGAGGCGCGGCGCAGCAGCTGCGCGTCCAGGGCGGCACGGGCGGCGTCGATACGGGCGTGCAGCCGGTCAAGGCGGCCCGCGGTCCAGCTCAGGTACAGGCCGATGGCAACGACAGCCACCGCGACCCAGATGAAGGTGGTCACGGGCGGCAAGGCTACCGTCGCGCCGGGTACTTCAGTCCCGGGCGAGCCCCAGGCGGGCGCGCAGGCCCACGCGTTCGTCGGTGGCGACGGCGGTGGCGCCCTCCGTCACCGTCTCGTAGACGGAGAGGATGTCGGCGCCGACCGTGCTCCAGTCGAAGCGGCGGACGTGCCTGCTGCCCAGTTCCCGCAGCTCCGCGAGGCGCTTGGGGTCACCGAGCAGCCGCACCGCGGCGGCCGCGAGCGCGTCGGCGTCCTCGACGGGGAACAGTTCGCCCGCCGCTCCGCCGTCCAGGACCTGGCGGAAGGCGTCCAGATCGCTGGCGAGCACCGGGGCGCCCGCCGACATCGCCTCGACGAGGATGATGCCGAAGCTCTCGCCGCCGGTGTTGGGGGCGACGTACAGGTCGACGCTGCGCAGCAGCCGGGCCTTGTCCCGGTCGCTGACCATGCCGAGGAACTCCACCTGGCCGCGCAGGTGTTCCGGCAGGGCTTCGACGGCTTCCTTCTCGTCACCCTTTCCGGCGACCAGCAGCCGGGTGTCGGGGCGTTCCGCGATGATCTTCGGGAGGGCCCGCATCAGGGCGGGCAGGCCCTTGCGCGGCTCGTCGATCCGGCCGATGAAGCCGATCGTGCCGCCCGGCCTCGGCACGCCGTCCAGGGCGGTGCTGCGGGCCCCTTCCGACTGCCACTTCGGCTCGGCCTCGGCGGTGGCGAAGAAGTCGACGTCCACACCGTTGGGGATGACCACCGCGTCGCCGCCGAGGTGCTCCACCAGGGTGCGCCGGGCGTACTCGCTCACCGCGATGCGCGCCCGGATCTTCTCCAGCGCGGGCTGCAGGATCGGATAGGCGGCGATCATGGCCCGCGAGCGCGGGTTGGAGGTGTGGAACGTCGCGACGATCGGCCCCTGGGCCGCCCAGCAGGCCAGCAGGCCGAGGGACGGCGAGGTCGGTTCGTGGATGTGGATGACGTCGAAGCCGCCGTCGTGCAGCCAGCGGCGCACCCGGGCGGCCGACAGGAAGCCGAAGTTGAGCCGGGCCACCGAGCCGTTGTACGGCACCGGGACGGCGCGGCCCGCGGAGACCACGTACGGCGGGAGCGGCGTCTCGTCGTCGGCGGGCGCGAGCACGGAGACCTCGTGGCCGAGCTTGATCAGGTGCTCCGCGAGGTCGCGGATGTGGAACTGGACGCCGCCGGGGACGTCCCAGGAGTACGGGCAGACGATCCCGATCCTCAAGGTTTCTCCGTTCCGGAACTGTTCGGGCGTACCTCGAGATCGGCGAGCCACAGCCGTTGGAGCATGTGCCAGTCCTCGGGGTGTTCGGCGATCCCGGAGGCGAAGGCGTCGGCCAGGTCCTGCGTCATGGCCGCGGCCTTCTCGGTCCGGTCGCCGAGTTCGGGGACGTCGACGGGTGGGTGGATCCGGCCGCGCATGATGGGCGAGCCGTCGTACCAGAGGGTGACCGGCAGGAGCAGGGCGCCGGTCTGCTGCGCCAGCATCGCGGGCCCGGCGGGCATCCGGGTGGCCTCGCCGAAGAACTTCACCTCGATGCCCGAGACGGACAGGTCGCGGTCGGCGACCAGGCAGATCAGACCGCCCGCGCGCAGCCGGCGGGCGAGGGTGCCGAAGGCCGAGCCGCCGGTGTGCGGCAGCACCTCCATGCCGAGTCCCTCGCGGTAGGCCACGAAGCGGTCGTACAGGGTCTCGGGCTTGAGGCGTTCCGCGACGGTGGTGAAGGGCACCCCGATCTTGGTGGTGACCCAGGCTCCGGCCAGGTCGTAGTTGCCCATGTGCGGCAGGGCGATGATGACGCCGCGGCCGGCCGCCAGCCCCGCTTGCAGGATGTGCGCGTTCTGGATGTCGACACTGCGGAAGCGTTCCCGGTCCCAGGCGGGCATCCGGAAGGACTCCATCCAGTACCGCAGGTACGAGCGCATGCCGGCCCGGGACAGCTCGCGCAGCCGGGCCTCGTCCGCGTCCGGTACGACACGGGCGAGGTTGGACTCCAGCCGGAGCACTCCCTTGCCGCGCCGCCGCCAGACCAGGTCGGCGATGTTCCGGCCGAGGGCGTTCGCCACCGGTTCCGGCAGCTTCTTCACCGCACCCCAGCCCAGCCCGTACAGGCCGTCGGTCAACCGGTCCTTCACGCGGCGCCGCCCCCGTTCGCACCGGCGACCGCGTCGGCCGCGTCGGCCTCCGCCGCCTCTCGGCGCACGGTGACGACCCGCTGGATCAGGGTCACCAGGCTGCCCGCGGCGACGACCCACAGGGCGATCGGCAGAAGCCACTCGATATAGGGAACGCCGAACTTGTGCAGCCCGGCGAGACCGCACAGGACGAGGGTGATGACGAGCCGCTCGGCGCGCTCGACCAGCCCGTTGACGTTCACCGGCAGGCCGATGGCCTCGCCGCGGGCCTTGGTGTAGGACACCACCTGGCCGCTGGCGAGGCAGAAGATCGTCACCGCGCAGAGCACGAGGTCGTCACCGCCGCCGGCGTACCAGAGCGCGAGCCCGCCGAAGACCGCCGAGTCGGCGACCCGGTCGAGGGTGGAGTCGAGGAAGGCGCCCCATCGGCTGGACACCCCGGACTGCCGCGCCATGTTCCCGTCGACCAGGTCCGAGAAGACGAACAGGGTGATGACGACGGTGCCCCAGAAGAACTCGCCCATGGGGTAGAAGACCAGCGCACCCGCCATCACTCCCCCGGTGCCGATGAGGGTCACCGCGTCGGGGGTGACCCCGATGCGCAGCAGGAACGAGGCGAACGGCGTGAGAACACGCGTGAAGAATGCACGCGCGTACTTGTTCAGCATGGCCTTCCCGGATGGATCGGTGGATGTCGGCTGGCCCGGTCGGCCACTGGACGGCCCATCGTAGCCAGCCCTCGTCGTCCGTATGCGTGAGGCACCCGTCGGTACCCTGGGGACGTACGACGTATGGACGCACCGTGACCGCCGTGGGAAGGTCGGATAACCGCGGGCGTCGCCGGAAACCCTCCCTTTGTACCCCGTCCCGGGGCACCTCCGGTGCGGTCTCCCGTGACGTTGCGCGTTTGTGCCCCTGCAGAGGGCGCGGTCCCCCATGCAGTGACGGACATGGAGGCGAGACCCGTGGGTGGAGCAGCCGACAGGAGAGACGTACATCCAGGAGCCGCCGGAAGGGCACCGGCGGCCGGCCGGCCCGAGAAGGTGCGCAATGTGGTGCTGGTCGGCCACAGCGGAGCGGGCAAGACCACACTCGTCGAGGCCCTGGCGCTGGCGACCGGCGCGGTGAACCGGGCAGGGCGGGTGGAGGACGGCGGATCGATCTCCGATCACGACGAGATCGAGCAGCGGCAGCAGCGGTCGGTGCAGCTGTCACTGGTGCCGGTCCTCTGGGGCGATGTCAAGATAAATCTGCTGGACACTCCCGGATACGCCGACTTCGTCGGGGAGTTGAGGGCCGGTCTGCGGGCAGCGGACGCGGCCCTCTTCGTCGTCTCGGCGGCGCAGGACGCCGCGGGGGTGGGCGGCGCGACCCGGTTGGTGTGGGACGAGTGCGCGGCGGTCGGGATGCCGCGGGCGGTGGTGGTGACGCATCTGGAGGCGGCCAGGTCCGACTTCGACGAGATGACGGCGCTGTGCGCCCGGGTCCTCGGCGACGACTCCCCCGACGCGGTGCTGCCGCTGTACCTTCCGCTGCACGGCGAGCAGGGCCCGGACGGGCACGCCCCGGTCACCGGACTGATCGGGCTGCTCTCGCAGCGGGTCTTCGACTACTCCACGGGCGAGCGGACCGAGCGGGCCCCAGAGTCCGGGGAGCTGCCGCTGATCGAGGAGGCCCGCAACCGGCTCATCGAGGGGATCATCGCCGAGAGCGAGGACGAGACCCTGATGGACCGCTACCTCAGCGGCGAGGAGCTGGACCTCAAGACGCTCACCGAGGACCTGGAACGGGCGGTCGCCCGCGGCACGTTCCACCCGGTGCTGGCCGCCGCCCCGGCGGCCGACGGCGCCCGGCAGGGGCTGGGCACCCTGGAGCTGCTGGAGCTGATCACCGGCGGCTTCCCGACCCCGCTGGAGCGCGAGGCGCCCCCGGTGAGCGCCCTGCAGGGCGGCCCGTGCCCGCCGCTGACCTGCGACCCTGACGGGCCGCTCGCCGCCGAGGTGGTGAAGACCTCCTCCGACCCGTACGTCGGGCGGATCAGCCTGGTGCGGGTCTTCTCCGGAACGCTGCGGCCGGACGAGACGGTCCATGTCTCGGGGCACGGCATGGCGGACCGCGGGCACGCGGACCATGACGTGGACGAGCGGGTGGGCGCGCTCTCCTCGCCCTTCGGGAAACAGCAGCGCGGGGTGGCGAGCTGTGTCGCGGGCGATCTGGCCTGCGTCGCCAAACTGACCCGCGCCGAGACCGGCGACACCCTCTCCGCAAAGGACCGGCCGCTGCTCATGGAGCCGTGGGTGATGCCCGACCCGCTGCTCCCGGTGGCCATCCAGGCGCACAGCAAGGCCGACGAGGACAAGCTCTCGCAGGGCCTGGCACGGCTGGTCGCCGAGGATCCCACCATGCGGCTCGAGCAGAACCCGGACACCCGGCAGGTGGTCCTGTGGTGCCTGGGCGAGGCGCATGCCGATGTCGCGCTGGAGCGGCTGCGCAGCCGCTACGGGGTCCAGGTGGACGCCGTGCAGCACCGGGTGTCGCTGCGCGAGACGTTCGGTGAGCAGGCCACCGCGCGCGGCCGGCACGTCAAACAGTCGGGCGGGCACGGCCAGTTCGCGATCTGCGAGATCCAGGTCGATCCGCTGCCGGCCGGCTCCGGCATCGAGTTCGTCGACAAGGTGATCGGCGGGGCGGTACCGCGGCAGTTCATCCCGTCGGTGGAGAAGGGCGTCCGCGCGCAGGCCGCCCGGGGCGTGGCGCTCGGCCACCCGGTGGTGGACATCAGGATCACCCTCACCGACGGCAAGGCGCACTCGGTGGACTCCTCCGACGCCGCGTTCCAGACCGCCGGGGCGCTCGCCATGCGGGAGGCCGCCGCCGGGGCCAGGATCGACCTGCTGGAACCGGTCGTCGAGGTCGGGGTGCTGGTCTCCGACGACTACGTCGGATCGGTGATGAGCGATCTGTCCGGACGGCGCGGCCGGGTCCTGGGCAACGAACCGGCCGGGCCAGGGCGCACGCTGGTCCGGGCCGAGGTGCCGGAGATCGAGATCGGCCGGTACGCCGTCGACCTGCGGTCCCTGTCGCACGGCACCGGCCGCTTCAGCCGCGCGTACGCCCGCCACGAGCCGATGCCCCCGCCGCTCGCGGCCAAGCTCAGGGAACAGGCGGATACCGCCAAGTAACGCTGCGGGAAGGCCAGTCGGCGGTCCGTGTGCCCCCCGCGCGGACCGCCGCGCCGATACTGTGGGCATTGCTCCAGAAGTGTGACGGCCCCCTCGCGGGGAATGGGCCGGTGGAGCCGTTGTGCCCGCGGGGTCGTGTGGGGGAATGAGGGGGCGGTAGTGGCAGACGGCAAGGGGTTCGACTTCAGCCCCGGGGCGCAGGTCCCGCTGATCGGTACGGAGGGCGGCACCGCCGCGACCCAGGCCCTGTCGTCCGCGGCCTACCGGGACTCCCCGGTCGAGGACCTCAGGAAGGCCAACGAGGACGCGGTGTTCACGCCGCCCCGGCTCTCGCTCTTCGAGCCCAACCTCGGTGAGGCGTTCGCCCGTTCCGTCCAGGTGCGGATGCTCGGCGCGGCGCGCGGCGAACTCGTGCAGTCCTTCGGTGCCGAACCCCAGTCCGTCGTCGAGCACTGCCTCGCCGCGAACCGGATCCGCCAGGAGCGCGACAACCGGCTGACGATCGTGATGGCCGTCTTCGGGCTGCTGTTCCTGCCGGGGGTGCTGATCTGGCTCGGCGCGTTCCAGCTGCGCAGGTCGCTGGCGAAGGCGCAGGACTCGAAGGCCGGCCCGCTGGGCGCGGTGATCCTGCTGGTCGTCGTCGCGTTCGCCGCGCTGCTCATCATCAAGCCGCCGCTGACCGGTTTCTGGCGCCAGTACCTGCGCGTCATGATGCTCGTACCGGTGCTGGGCTGGTTCTGGGCCAAGCGCATCTGCGAGCAGACCGCGAAGGACCTGCGCGAGCGCTGGGCGGGCCTGGTCTCCGGCAGCGGCGTCGGCGCCAAGATCCCCGAGGCCGTGCCGCGCAACCCGAACCAGACCCGGGCGGAGACGCTGCGGCAGAGCCTGGCGAAGCTCTCCGCCGAGCAGAACAGCAACGTGGTCTTCTACGCGGGCCCCAAGGGAATACTGGGCATGGGCACCCGCTGGGGCAGCTGGCAGATGGCCGAGGAGCTGGTGCCGCGCGACGGTCTCGCCGAGATCCACCCCTTCCGCAGCTGGGACGTCATCCGCGCCATCCACGACAAACTGCGGATGCTGGAGCGCGGCCCGCTGCACACCGGAGGCTTCCCCAAGGCGTCGATACGGCACTGGGTCGTCGCTCCGACCGGGGAGAACGCCAAGGCCATCTCCCGGCCCACCGGCGCCGAGGTCGAGGCGTTCACCGTCAAGGACTTCGAGATCCAGCGGATCTGCAACAACCAGCAGTTCGGCAAGGGCAACCGGCACTACCTGGGCATCCAGTTCGTCCTGTGGGACGGCCAGTTGGTGATAACGCTCATGGTCACGGTGACCGTGCTGGCGCAGACCCTGCGGGTCGAGGTGACGGGCCATGCGCTGGGCCCCGTGCACCCCATCTTCACCGCGCCGCCGGCGCCCAACTCCAAGACCGTCTCGCACCCGGTCAAGTTCTGGGAGACCCACACGGTGCAGCTGCCGCTGATCCACCCCGGCGAGGTGGTCCGGCTGGCGGCCCGCGCGCCGCTCACCCGGTTCCCCAGCGTGCTGGACCACCTCGGCGGCACGCTCGCACTGCCCGAGCCGTTCGGCCTCCGGCACACCTGGGCGGACAAGCCGTGGAAGCACCGCTTCATGGCCGATGACGCGCTGCGCGCCGCGACCCCGGTACTGCGGGCGGTGCACGCGGCGGCGATCCACGTCATGAAGGAGAACGGCGTCGACACCTCGCACTTCACCAACCGCTCGCTGATGCTGAGCGGCCTGGTCCAGGGCGCGGAACCCCGCAAGGCGGACGCCTACGACGCGTAGCGGCCGGGGGGCCCGGCCCCCCGGCCCACCGCGGCTTCTAGTCCTTCGGCCAGACGTCCGCGAGCATCTTGCGGGTGTCGGCCAGCAGTTGCGGCAGTACCCGGGTGTGCCCGATGACCGGCATGAAGTTGGTGTCGCCGCCCCAGCGCGGCACCACGTGCTGGTGCAGATGGGCGGCGATCCCCGCGCCCGCCGCCCCGCCCTGGTTCATGCCGATGTTGAAGCCGTGCGCCCCGGACGCGGTGCGCAGTGCCCGCATCGCGCCCTTGGTCAGCTCCGCCAGCTCCGCGGTCTCCGCGAGGTCCAGCTCGGTGTAGTCCGCGACGTGCCGGTACGGGACCACCATCAGGTGGCCGCCGTTGTACGGATAGAGGTTGAGCACCGCGTAGACGTGCTCGCCCCGCGCGACGATCAGGCCGTCCTCGTCGGATTTGGACGGGATCGAGCAGAACGGACATCCGTCGCCGGCCTCCGGGCCGGTCGGCTTGTTCTCACCCTGGATGTACGCCATGCGGTGCGGGGTCCACAGGCGCTGGAACGCGTCCTGCGTACCCACTCCGATCTGCTGCTCCGGCTCACTCGTCATGCCGATCAGCATAGGACTTCGGCCCGCGCCGCGTGTCGCAGGGGCGGTTCCCGCGGTGGTATCCCCGCGGTGGGACACCGCCACGCACGAAGGCCCCCGGAGCTCGCGCTCCGGGGGCCCGCCGTACGCCGTGCGTCAGACCTGGACGCGGTCCTCGACGGCCTTGGCGATCTCGGCGACGGCCTCGTCGACCGGCACGCCGTTCTTCTGCGTGCCGTCGCGGTAGCGGAAGGACACCGCACCGGCCTCCATGTCCTCATCACCCGCGATGATCATGAAGGGCACCTTGGCCTTCTGGGCGTTGCGGATCTTCTTCTGCATCCGGTCCGAGGAGGCGTCCACGTCGACCCGCAGCCCGAGGGCCTTCGCCTTGGCGGCGAACTCCTGCAGATACGGGACGTGCGCGTCACCGATCGGGATGCAGGTCGCCTGCACCGGCGCCAGCCAGGCCGGGAAGGCACCCGCGTAGTGCTCCAGGAGCACCGCGAAGAACCGCTCGATCGAGCCGAAGAGCGCACGGTGGATCATCACCGGACGCTGCTTGGAGCCGTCGCCGGAGGTGTACTCCAGGTTGAAGCGCTCCGGCAGGTTGAAGTCGACCTGGATGGTCGACATCTGCCAGGTCCGGCCGATGGCGTCGCGCGCCTGGACGGAGATCTTCGGGCCGTAGAAGGCGGCGCCGCCCGGGTCCATGACCAGTTCGAGGCCCTGCTTCTCGGCGGCCTTGCGCAGCGTCTCGGTGGCCTCGTCCCAGTTCTCGTCCGACCCGATGAACTTCTCCGGGTCCTTGGTCGAGAGCTCCAGGTAGAAGTCCTCCAGGCCGTAGTCGCGCAGCAGGTTCAGCACGAAGGTGAGGGTCGAGTCGAGCTCGTCCGCCATCTGCTCCTTGGTGCAGTAGATGTGCGCGTCGTCCTGGGTGAAGCCGCGGGCGCGGGTCAGGCCGTGCACGACGCCGGACTTCTCGTACCGGTACACGGTGCCGAACTCGAAGAGCCGCAGGGGCAGTTCGCGGTAGGACCGGCCCCGGGCGTCGAAGATCAGGTTGTGCATCGGGCAATTCATGGGCTTGAGGTAGTAGTCGGTGCCCTCGTCGAGCTGCATGGGGGGTACATGCCGTCCGCGTACCAGTCCAGGTGCCCGCTCTTCTCGAAGAGCGCGCCCTTGGTGGCGTGCGGGGTGTAGACGAACTCGTACCCCTCCTGCTCGTGCCGCTTGCGCGAGTAGTCCTCCATGACCCGGCGGATGACGCCGCCGCGCGGGTGGAAGACCGCCAGGCCCGAGCCGATCTCCTCGGGGATCGAGAAGAGGTCCAGCTCGGAACCGAGCTTGCGGTGGTCGCGCTTCTCGGCCTCGGCGAGGAAGTCCAGGTACGCCTTCAGCTCGTCCTTCGACGGCCACGCGGTGCCGTAGATGCGCTGCAGCTGCTTGTTCTTCTCGCTGCCGCGCCAGTACGCGGCGGCGCTGCGCATCAGCTTGAAGGCGGGGATGAGCCGGGTGCTGGGCAGGTGCGGACCCCGGCAGAGGTCCTTCCAGCACAGCTCGCCGGTCCGGCTGTCGATGTTGTCGTAGATGGTCAGCTCGCCCGCACCGACCTCGACGTTCGCACCGTCGTCGGCGGAGGCGGAGCCCTTGAGGCCGATCAGCTCCAGCTTGTACGGCTCGGCCGCCAGTTCCTCGCGGGCGTCGTCGTCGCTCACCACGCGGCGCGAGAAGCGCTGACCGCGCTTCTGGATCTCCTGCATCTTCTTCTCGATGCTCTTGAGATCCTCCGGCGTGAAGGGGGTCTCGACGTCGAAGTCGTAGTAGAAGCCGTCCTTGATGGGCGGGCCGATACCGAGCTTCGCCGACGGGAACAGCTCCTGCACGGCCTGGGCCATGACATGCGCGGCGGAGTGCCGCAGGATGTTCAGCCCGTCCTCGCTGGTCAGGGGACGGCTTCGACCTCGTCACCGTCGGCGACCGGGTACGCCAGGTCCTTCAGCGCGCCGGCGACGCGCGCGGCGACGATGCTGCGGTCGCCGTCGAAGAGCTCTCCGGCGGTCGTCCCGGTCGTGACCACCCGCTCTTCCCGCTCAACGGAATCGCGAATGATGATCACACGGACGTCTGACACCGGTTCTCTCCCATGACTCAATACCGCACGGCGGCGGATGCCGCACGGGTGAATCGTACCGAGCCCGGCGGGTGCGCCGCGAAGTGATAGAGGGACGGTGAGCTACCGGCGGACGCTTCTCAGGTCAGGAGTCTCCGCCGCAGGCGTCCTCGAAGGTGTCGACGCCGCCGTGCAGCGACTTCAGCAGCCGGTCCCGCTCGGCCTCGTCCACCTGGACCGGGGTGACGCCGACGGCCTCGGTGAGCCGGCGGAAGCCGCCCCGGCTCTCCAGCCGTCCGCTGACCCGGATCGGCAGCCCGACCAGATGGGCGTGGGCGGCGATACGGTACTCCGCCTCGTCCAGCCGGACCCGGACCTGGCGGACGTCGGCGCCGGCGAGCACCCGGAGCCGGACCGAGCCGCCGCCGGACGGGGTGGGCCGGCGCAGCCGGACGACGGTGCCCGTCACCCGGACCGGGACCGACGGTTCGCGGCGCAGATAGCGGGCGCTCGCCGCCTCCAGGGCCGGCAGGTCGCCGGGCGAGAACTCCACCGGCTCGGGACGGCTCGCGAAACCGCCGGGCGGACCGGCCGCCGGCGACCAGGCGAGCGCCACCTCCATGCCCTCGGTGCCGCGCACCAGCCGGACCAGCGCCTCGGCCAGTTCATGGCAGACGCCGAGGTCGACGGCGGCGTCGAACGCCTCCATCCCGCCGGTGGCGCGCTGGAAGTCCACCGCGTCCCGGGCCGCCTGCAGCGCGCGCAGCAGGGTCGAGGTCGCCGGCCGGCCCTCGGGGACGGGGGCGTACGCGGTGAGCAGATGGCCGCCGGTCACCGGCCCGACCAGGACCTGTTCCAGGAATCCCGCGGCATGCGGGCCGTGCCGCTCGCCGAAGTACCCCGCGGTCTGCCGGGCGGCGCGCGCGGCGGCCAGCAGCATCGCCCGGGCGCCGGCCCGCAGCTGCTCGGCCGTGGTCCACGGCACCGCGTCGCCGATCCGCGGCACCTCGCGCCGCCAGCGGATCTCGTCGCCGGGGACGGTGAGGGCGAGCAGCACCTCGCGCGCGGACGGGGCGGCGGAGCGGGCGAGTGCGGTGAGGGCCTCACCGAGCAGGTCGGTGTGGTCCGCGTAGCCGGGGTCCGTGGTCCGGCCGCGGCGCGGGCGGCCCTCGGGGACGAGCAGGCTGGTGCCGGTGCCGTTCCCCGTCGGCCGGCCGGCGTCCGCCCCCGCGTCCTGGAGCCGGACGGCGCTGCCGGGCGGGGTCCAGCGGCTGTACCGGCCGGGGGCGCCGCCGCGCCGCTCCCAGCCGTGCCGGACGAGCAGCGCGGTCAGCACCGCGGGGTCGACGCGCTCGGGGTCGGGCAGAACGGGCTCTTCGGTGTTCGTGGGCCGCTGCATCGTCACGGTCTTCCTCCCGCCCCGACCCGCGCCATGATCTGGCACAGCGCACGGTCGTCGAAGATCCGCGCGGTCGGTATCCGCACTGTGGTCTTGCGCTTGCCCGTCACGGCGACGCCGGCCAGATTCGTCCAGTAGCAGCAGTGCCGCAGTTCCAGCCGGTCGTGTCCAGCCGCCAGCCACTCGTCCTGCGTGCGCGGCACGAGCATCACCACCAGGATCTTGTGCACCGACGCCGGGGTCCTGGCCAGTTTCACCAGGTGCTCGTTCTCCAGCGTGAAGCCGAAGGTCGGCCCCGCCGGATGCGGGGCGACCTGGTAGGTGCACTTGAGCTGCACCTTTATCGTCACCTCGTCGTCGACGGCGTGCGCGCGCGAACTGTGGCTGAGATGCCAGTCGATGCCGTTGTCCGGAAAGGGCTGGGCGAGCGAGCAGCCGGCCGCCGCCGCGACCGCGTGCAAATACCCCACCTGCAGGGTCTCCATGCAACTGGTGGTGGCGAGCCCTCCCCTGAGCGGTGCGGCCCGCTCGGCCGTCGGCTCGCCCGGGGCGGGCTGCGTGAGCGCCATCGCTCTTCCGTGCCTTCCGAGCCGTGCGTTGTCAGTGCGTATCCGTCACCTGTGTCTTCTCCACCAGCGGCGGGTCGCAAACAGTTGCGGTTCAGTGACCCCGAGTTACGGGTACATACCGCTCAGCGGCGGCAGAACTGACCGCCCGTCAACCTCCCCGACATCCTTGGGAGTACCCCATGCCTCGCTGGTACGACGGGCCACTGGCCTCCTTCGACACCGAGACCACCGGCGTGGACGTGGAGCACGACCGCATAGTCTCCGGGGCCCTCGTGGAGCAGGACGCCCCCGGGGCCGAACCCCGCGTCCTGCGCTGGCTGGTCGACCCGGGCGTGCCCGTGCCGGAGGGCGCGCGGGCCATACACGGACTCAGCGACGCCTTCCTGCGGCGGCACGGCCGGCAGCCGGGTCCGGTCGTCGAGGAGATGGCGCAGGCGCTGGCCGGCCGGGCGGCCCGGTCGGTGCCGCTGGTGGTGATGAACGCGCCGTTCGACCTGACGCTGCTGGACCGGGAGTTGAAGCGGCACCGCGGCGGATCGCTGCACGGCCGGCTGGACGGGGCGGCGCTGTGCGTCCTCGACCCCCGGGTGCTGGACAAGGCGCTGGACCGCTACCGCAAGGGCCGGCGCACCCTCACCGATCTGTGCGCGCACTACGGCGTCGAGCTGGCGGACGCGCATGACGCCGCGGCGGACGCGGCCGCGTCCCTGGAGCTGGCGCGGGCGATAGGGCGGCGCTTCGCGGAGCGGCTCGCCGAGCTCGGCCCCGTCGAACTGCACGAACGCCAGACGGCGTGGCATGCGGGCCAAGCCCGCGGTCTGCAGGCCTACTTCGCCAGGAACGGTACGCCGGAACGCTGCGACCCGTCCTGGCCGCTGCGCCCCGCGCCGATGATCCCCGCGCAGCGCGCACGGCCCCCGGCCGCCTGAGCGCCAGGACGTCCGCAGCGCCCGTCACGCACGAAAACGGCCGGTCCATCAGGACCGGCCGGTCTCACTGCTGTGGGCGATACTGGGATCGAACCAGTGACCCCTTCGGTGTGAACGAAGTGCTCTCCCGCTGAGCTAATCGCCCGGGACGTCCCGAACAATACAGGGCGCGGGCCCGTCGGTTCAAACGCCATTCCCGGCCGGGCCGGCCGCGAGCCGGTCCCGCAGCCCCCGCCGCCCCTGGCGCATCATCAGCGCGTGGTTGGCCCGGAAGAACGGCCGGCACGGCACCGCGAGGCGGCGCATCAGGGGCTTGCGGACGACCACGTCCTCCTCGAAGAGCAGCCGCGTACCGCCGCCGTCGGCCGTCACCGTCCAGCGGACCCAGCCCTCCAGGTCCCCGGTCATGGTCACCTCCAGCACCCCGGCCACCTCGTCGTGGCGCGACTCGCGCGCGTCGACGACCAGGTCGTACGGGAGCATGGAACGGAACCG
The DNA here is from genome assembly GCF_023701745.1 of Streptomyces sp. RKAG293. Lineage (NCBI taxonomy): Bacteria > Bacillati > Actinomycetota > Actinomycetes > Kitasatosporales > Streptomycetaceae > Streptomyces > Streptomyces sp. RKAG293. The sequence continues at coordinate 2,185,985 of NZ_JAJOZB010000001.1, forward strand.
GAGGGTGCCGGTGGTCTCGCCGGTGCGCCGCACCTCGCGCACCTGCCGCCACCACAACGGGTACTCGTCGGGGCGTTCCAGCACGGCGTAGACGGCGTCGCGGCGGGCGCCGAGGCGCCAGGTGGTGCGGAAGCGGTAACGGCTCCAGTCCATGGAAGCCAGTGTGGGTACTCAGGCACGTTCTGAGTACCGGCCCGGATGACGGATCTCGTGGTCCACGCCACACTCCATCGGCATGGAGCCCCTACCGCCATCCGCCCAATGCCCCGCCTGCGGAACGTTTCCGCACCCGGCGACGCCCGTCCCGGTGTGCCCGCGCTGCGCGCTGCCGCTCCATGGGGAGATCGCCGTGGAACTGCGGGCGATCGGGACCGCGCTCGCCGCGGTCGACGCGGAACGCGGCCGTCTCCTGGGCCGCCGGGCCCAGTTGTTCGCCGCGGCGCGCCCGGTGGCCTTCCCACCGCCGCCGCCCGGCTGGGGCCCGCGCCCCGGTCCGGCCGCGGGTCCGTTCGCCGGTCCCTTCGCGGGTCGCGTCGCGGGTCCGGTCCGGGAGACGTCCCCGCCGAGCGCGCAGAATCTGCTGCTCTCCCTCGGCGGCATTCTGCTCGCCGTCGCGGTGACCGCCTTCACCGTCGTCAACTGGGGACAGCTCGGCATCGGCGGCCGGTCCGCGGTCCTGGGCGCGCTGACCCTCACCGCGCTCACCGTTCCCGCGCTCCTGCTGCGCCGGTCGCTGTCGGCCACCGCCGAGGTGATCGCCTGTCTCGGGCTGGTCCTGCTGCTGCTCGACGCGTACGCCGTGCGCCGGGTGAGCGCGGATCTCGGCGAGGTCCAGGCGCTGGTGTACACGGCGGGGTGCCTCGCCGTCGTGAGCGCGCTCTGGGCGGGCTACGGGCTGCTGCTGCGCGGCCGGCTCCTGCTGCCCGCGCCCGTCGCGCTGGTCCTCGCCCAACTGCCGCTGTCGCTGTGGGCCTGGGCGCACGGTTCCGTGCGCGGTTTCGCCGCCGCCGTGCTCCTCGCCGCCGCGTCGGACGCCGCCCTCGCCGTCACGGCACCGGGCCGCCGGCTGCCGCGCGGTCTGCGGACGACGGGCGCCGTGGCCGGCACGGTGACGGGTCTGCTGGGCCTGGCCGCCGCGCTCTGGCTGTCGCTGGACGCCGCGTCGGCCGGCGCCACGGTCCAGGCCTGCGGCCTGCTGCTGGCAGGTGCCGCGGTGGCCCTCACGGCCGCCCATCACCTACCGGCGGAGACTCCGGCGCACCCGGCTCCCGTCGCCGGTCCCCCACTTTTCAGCGCCCCCGCCACCCGGCACCCCGCCGCCGCGCTGCTCGCCGCCCTGGCCGCCCTCGTGACGATCGCCGGGACCGGTGGCGTGGTGCGGACCGGCGTCGCGGACGACTGGGTCGTTCCGGGGTACCTGGGCTGCGCGGTGGCCGTGCTGGCACTGGCCGCCGCCCTGCGCGGCGGCTCCCGCCGCGCCACGGCCGACGGGGTCGCGACGGGAGCCTCGGCGGCGCACCTGCTGGCGGCGCTGTGGGCGGTGCCCCCGCTGGCGGTGACCTGTTTCGGGCCGCTGAGCTGGGTGGGTTCGATCTGGACGGGCGCCCCGCACGCCGCCCGCGACGCCTTGACACCCCACGGGCTGCGGGTCGCGCCGCCGTCCATGGTGGTGGTCGCCGGGCTGCTCGCCCTGGTCCTCACGGCGACCGCGCTGCGGCGCCCCGCGTGGCGGGTGCCGGGTCCCGCGGCCGTGGTGTGCGGCGCCGTGACCGTCGCGGCGCTGCCCGCGGCCGTCGGCGCGACGTACCCGGTGGCGCTCTCCCTGCGGCTCGCGCTCGCGGTCGCGCTGCTCGCGGCGGCCGTGGCCGTACGCGTCCCGCTGCTGTCGCGTACCGCGCTCGTCACCGGCACGGCTACGGCCGTGACCGCGGTGGCCTGGAGTCTCGCCGGGCGGACCGCCACGTTCGCCGTGCTGGGTGTGCTCCTGGCGGCGTTCGCCGGGACGGCGGCGGTGCGCGGTGACGTGGTGCGGCGAACGGTGGGCGCCGTCGGCACGGTGGTGTGCGCGACCGGGCTGGCCTGGGCCGGTCCGGCCGCCGCGGGCCACCCGTCACAGGTGGCGGCCTTCCCGGTCCTCGCGGTCGGCGCCACGGCGGTGCTGTCCGCGGCACGGTCCGGGTGGCCCCGGCAGGCCCTGGAGCCCGCGGGGTGGGCCGCGGCGGCGCTGGCCGTCGTGCTGGCCGCCACGGACGCTCCGGCGCTCGCCCTGGTCCTCGCGGCAGCCGGCGTGCTGGCCGGCGCTCTCGCCCTGCGCCAGGACCGCCGGCGGGCCGTCTACGCCGCCGGCGCCCTGACGGCCGCTGCGAGCTGGGTGCGGCTCGCCGCCTCCGGCGTCACGACGCCGGAGGCGTACACGCTGTCGCTGTCCGTCGCGGGGCTGCTCATCGGCTGGCTGCGCCGCCGCCGCGACCCGGCGGCCTCGTCCTGGTCCGCCTACGGTCCGGGGCTGGCGATGACCCTGCTGCCCAGCCTGGTGGCCGCGTGGGGCGATCCGCACTGGCAGCGCCCGCTGCTGCTGGGCGCGGGCGCCCTCGCCGTGACGCTGCTGGGCGCCCGGCACCGGCTGCAGGCCCCGCTGCTGCTGGGCGGCGGCGTCCTGGTGGTCCTCGCGCTGCACGAGCTGGCCCCGTACGTCGTCCAGGTCGTGGGCGCGGCGCCGCGCTGGCTGCCGCTCGCGGTGGCGGGTCTGCTGCTGCTGGCGCTGGGCACGACGTACGAGCGCCGGCTGCGTGACGTCCGCCGGGTGCGCGAGGTCATCGGCCGGATGCACTGAGCGCCGCGCGGCGTTTCCGGGGCGCGGGAGGTCCGGAAACGCCGAAGGCCCGGAAGCTTTTCGGCTTCCGGGCCTTCGGTCGGGGTGGGCGATACTGGGTTCGAACCAGTGACCCCTTCGGTGTGAACGAAGTGCTCTCCCACTGAGCTAATCGCCCCTGTGCGGGGACAACATTACCGCACCTCAGACGGTGCCCAGGACCATCCGCGGGTCAGCCGATCCGCCATGGCATCTCGAATCCGAACCGCCAGAGGTAGTAGCCGAGCAGGGTGCCGATGATCACCAGTCCGACCGCCGTCAGGATGATGTTGCGGCGCCGCACCCTGGGGTCGAGCGCGCGCTGCGCCGCCTCGGTCACCTTGCGCTTCGTCCAGCGCAGCACGAGCTGCGCCCAGACGAATTCGGTGGCCCAGATGGCCATTCCCCCGAAGATCACCAACCAGCCGGGGCCGGGCAGCGGCAGCATCACCACACCGGCCGCCACCACGGCCAGCCCGACGATGAACACGCCCACCTGCCAGCTGAGGTGCAGTCCCCGGGATTTCCTGATGAATTCAGGAGCCTTCGAACCGAGTCTCCGGTCCATGGCCACGTCCTCCCGAATTTCGTCACTCTCCGCAGTCATGGCGCCAAACCTACCCGACGGGCGGAGATCACCGGAATGGCCTTCGACACCGTAAAAGTACTGGGCCGGACGAGGTACCAGAAGCCTCACAAACCAGTCAGAGGGGTTTACAACGTCCCCGCAGGTGGCATGTCGATTTCGCCGACGTGCGAATCCCCGAGCGCACACTGAGCGAAAGGCCCTGGCGCTTATGAACACCACGGTCAGCTGCGAGCTGCACCTGCGCCTCGTTGTGTCGAGCGAATCCTCACTGCCTGTACCCGCAGGCCTGCGGTACGACACGGCCGATCCCTATGCCGTGCACGCCACCTTCCACACTGGTGCCGAAGAGACGGTCGAATGGGTGTTTGCCCGCGATCTGCTCGCCGAGGGCCTGCACCGGCCTACCGGCACCGGAGACGTCCGGGTCTGGCCGTCCCGCAGTCATGGCCAGGGCGTCGTGTGCATCGCCCTCAGCTCCCCAGAGGGGGAGGCGCTGCTCGAAGCCCCGGCGCGGGCACTGGAGTCGTTCCTCAAGCGGACCGACGCCGCCGTGCCCCCGGGCACCGAGCACCGTCACTTCGATCTGGACACCGAGCTCTCCCACATCCTCGCGGAGAGCTGACCCCAGCCCACCAGCCGTCCGGTGCCGTCCTACTCGGGGGCATGGCCCGGACCCGACCGCCGTACGAAGCCTGACATGCGCTTCGCAGAGCCACCGCCGTGGACCACGACCCCCACGGCGGTGGCTCTCGCGCGCTAGAGTCGCCGGAACGCAGCCGCCCGACCCCCACCGGCCAGGGAGCGATTCCGTGTTGATCAACCATGACACCAGGTACGCACTCGACTGTGTGGTGGACCTGATCAACACCTCCCCGGAGAGCGAGGGCCGGGAGGGTCTGCACGATGTCGCCGCGCTGCGCGCGTTCGTCGAGGACCACCACGTGAGCGAGGTGGGGCGGCTCGGTGAGCACGACCTCGCCACCGTGCGCCGGGTGCGCGAGCGGTTCGCGCAGGTGTTCTGCGCCCCCAGTGCCCAGGCCGCCGCCACGCTGCTCAACGCGATGGTCGCCGAGGCCGGGACCACCCCGCGGCTCACGAACCACGACGGCCACGACTGGCATGTGCACTACTTCGCCCCGGGCGCGTCGCTCTCCGACCACCTGGCCGCCGACGGCGGCATGGCACTGACGTTCCTGGTCGTCGCCGGTGAGTGCGAACGGCTGCGGCGCTGCGACGCCCCCGACTGCCGCCGGGCCTTCGTCGACCTGTCGCGCAACCGTTCGCGGCGCTACTGCGACAGCCGCACCTGCGGGAACCGGCTGCACGTCGCCGCGTACCGGGCCCGGCAGCGCGAGGCCAGCCGCTGAGCCGCGCGGCTCACAGCATGACGATGTCGTAGAGCGCCCCGAACCCGATCAGCCCCGCGATCACGCAGAGGAAGAGCATCAGCGGCGGCTGGGAGAGCGCGAACAGACACCCCTTGGGCTCGTCGGCGCCCGCCCTCGGCCGCGGGATGTCTCCGGGGGCCGGCCTCTCGGCCTCAGATGTCGGCCGTGGGCACGGGGGTGACCCCCCGGAAGATCGCAGCACACCGCGATGATGACGCAGCACCCCATGCCGCCGCGCCCAACACGCGAACTCTCAGGGGTGGTTCTGCGTTCCGGGGCCCTTCGGCAGGTCAGATGCCGCGGCGCTTGAGGATCTCCTCGATGTCGGAGAAATCGGACAGTCCGCCGTCGGTCGCGGCCTTGGACTTCGCCGCCGGCTTGCGGCCCGCGGACAGTGCGGGCTGGGAGGCGCCGGGGGCCACCGCCGGAGCACCCGCGGCGGCAGCGGCGGCCTTGCGCTCACGGCGGCCGCCGCCGTCACGGCCGGCGGCGAAACGCGTCACCGTGTAGAGCACCACGGACACCGCGAGGACGCCGAAGCCCAGCCATACCGTCGGCTTGAAGACCAGGTCCGCGGCCCAGCTCCCGGTGGCCGTGCCGACCTTCCGGCCCAGCGTCACCAGGCCCGTCATGTACAGGCCCACCGGCAGCAGGGCGAACGCGGCGGTGCGGACGGCCGCGAGATAACGCCGGCGGTACGCGGTCAGCATCGCGATCGCCAGGCCCGCCGCGGACAGCGCGACGCATACGGTAGCGGTCAGCATCCAGTGCTCCTGATCCTGTACTCCTGCGGCTGTATCGGGATGTTCCTGTATCCATCGTGCACCCGTCGCGAAGCCGGAGGCCACGTCCCGGGACCCGTCTCAGGGTGATCTCGGGGGAGGGCTCCTCCCCAGGTGCGAGACTGGGCCGCATGAACGACGTCACTCCCCCGGCCACCGCCCGCGCCGTCCTGGAAGTCTGGTGCGAGCTGCAGTGCCCCGACTGCCGCACCGCCCTCGACGACGTACGCGCGCTGCGCGCCCGCTACGGCGACGCGCTGGACATCCAGCTGCGGCACTTCCCGCTGGAGAAGCACCGGCACGCCCTCGCCGCCGCCCAGGCGGCCGAGGAGGCCTGGGCGCAGGGGCAGGGCTGGCCGTACACCGAGGCGGTGCTGGCCAGGACCGAGGAGCTCGGCAAGCGCGGCGAGGAGCTGCTCGTCGAGGTGGCCCGCGACCTGGGGCTGGACGCGGAGGAGGTGGACACCGCGCTGATCGACGGCCGGCATCTGCTGATCGTCGACGCCGACGAGGCCGAGGGGCGGGCGATCGGCGTCACGGGCACGCCGACGTATGTGATCGACGGGCAGCGGCTGGACGGCGGCAGGAGCCAGGAGGGACTGCGGGCCCGGATCGAGGAGATCGCGGACCGACTGCTCGCCGGATAGGTCCGGTCCGGAGTCCCCTCCCCCGGAGCAGCCGCCAGGTCGTGTCTCCCTGAAGCAGCCGCTAGAGCAGCCGCTTGAACAGATGGCGGCGCGTGGTCGCGTATCCCAGAGACTCGTACAGCCGCAGCGCGGGCGTGTTGCCGCCGAAGACGTTCAGGCCCAGGGTGCCGACCCCGGCGCCCAGGCACTCCCGCTCCGCGACGAGCATCAGGGTGCGGCCGTGCCCCTGGCCGCGGTGTTCCTCGGCCACCTCGACGGAGAAGACCCACGCCGGGACCCCCGGGTCGGCGGCGTCCCGCAGCCGTAGCCACAGGGTGCCGACGTCCCGGCCCCGGTGGACCACGGTCAGCAGCAGGGTGCCGGCGGTGCCCACGCCGGCGGGCAGGGCCGCGCCGTGATCGGCCTCGGCCCTGGCGGAGGCCTGCGCGAACGGGACGCCGCGGGCCACCATGCCGTCCACGTACGCGATCATCTTGTGTTCGTTCCAGGCGGGGTACTCCGCCTCGGTCATCGGCCGGACGGTGCTGCCCGCGGGCAGTTCGGGTGCGGGCCCTGACAGCCGCTTGACCATGCCCCGGTTGCGTTCGGTGTAGCCGAGGGTGTCGGCGAGCCGCTGCGCCAGGACGGCGTCCGCCGGAATGTCGACCGTCACCTCGTCGCACCCCCAGCCGCGGAGCACCTCCTCGGCGGCGAGCGCGGCGACCGTGGCGCGGCCGCGCCGCCGGTCCGCCTCGTGGATCTCCAGTCCGGTGATCCGGCCGGCCGTGACGCCGAACCGCGGCCCGGCGGAGAGCTCGATCCCGCCGACCGGCCTGCTGTTGACGCATACCGTGTAGCGGCGCGAACGCGCGCCGCCCGCTCCGTGCCGCTCCGGCTGATCGGGTCGCAGGGTGGTTGTCATGGCGTCACTCCCCCGTTTGGACTGGGGCCAGTTCTACCCGCTCCTCAGCGCCACGTCACGGATTCGGGTCGGCTCCGGCCCGTTCCGCGAAGACCCGCATCGCCTTGGCCGTGACCGGGCCCGGTGCTCCCGGCAGCTCCCGCCCGTCGGCCAGCCGTACCGCCTGGACGTCGCGGAGGGTGGACGTCAGGAAGATCTCCTCGGCCTCGTCGAGCGCCTCCAGCGGCAGATCCGCCTCCTGCGCCCCGCTCCACTCGGCGACCAGCTCGCGGGTGATGCCCGCGAGGCAGCCGGAGGAGAGCGGCGGGGTGAGCAGCTGCCCGCCGAGCACGACGAAGATGTTGGAGCCGGTGCCCTCGCAGAGCCGGCCGACGGTGTTGCCGAAGATCGCCTCGGAGGCGCCGTGGGCATGGGCGCGGGCGAGCGCCACGACGTTCTCGCCGTAGGAGGTGGTCTTCAGGCCGCTGAGCGCGCCCCGCTCGTTACGGGTCCACGGCACCGTGACCACGGCGGTGGTGTCCGGCCGGACGGCGGCCTCACCGAGGGCGATGATCAGGGTGGGTCCCGCGTCGCCGCGGTCGGAGCCGAGCGGGGAGAGCCCGCCGGTGTACGTGATCCTGAGCCGGCCGAGCGGCACGGGGTTGGCCGCCAGGACCGCCTCGCAGCCCCTGCGCACCTCGTCGAGGTCCGGGTCCGGGAGTCCGAGGCCGCGCGCGGACCGGGTCAGCCGGTCCAGGTGGCGGGTGGTCGCGAACGCCGCGCCGTCGACGGCCTTGAGCGTCTCGAAGACCCCGTCGCCCACGGTGATCCCGTGGTCGAGCACCGACACCGTGGCGTCAGCGGCGTCCCGCAGCGAGCCATCGACCCAGATCTTCACGGTGTGGTCCCTTCGTGTCCCGGATGTTCCCCCGACGCTACCGCCAGCAGCCGGGACGCCTTCAGCTCGGTCTCGTCCCACTCCCGCACCGGGTCGGAGCCCCAGGTGATGCCGGCTCCCGTGCCGAAGCGCAGCAGCGGTTCCGGGCCGGTGCGGTCGACCCAGAACGTCCTGATCCCCACGGCCAGTTCACCGGTGCCGCGGTCGGCGTCCACCCAGCCGACGCCCCCGCAGTAGGGGCCGCGCGGCGCCGTCTCCAGCTCCGCGATGATCCGCAGCGCACTGGACTTGGGAGCTCCGGTGACCGAGCCGGGCGGGAAGGTGGCGGCGAACAGCCCGGCCCAGCCGGTGTCCTGGCGCAGCTCGCCCCGCACGCTCGAGACGAGGTGGACCAGGCCGGGGTGCTTCTCGACCGCGCACAGCTCCGGGACGGTGACCGAGCCGGTCGCGCAGACCCGCCCCAGGTCGTTGCGGACCAGGTCCACGATCATCACGTTCTCGGCGTGGTCCTTCGGCAGCAGATCCGCCTCCGTACGTCCGGTGCCCTTTATCGGGCCGGATCCGACGAGGGACCGGTCGCGGCGCAGATAGAGCTCAGGGGACGCGGTGGCGATCTCCACACCGTGCGCCGGGAGCCGGATGGTGCCCGCGTACGGGGCCGGGTTGCCGTGGGCGAGCACCGAGCCGAGCGCGTCGATGTCGGACCGGGCGGGGTCGGGCAGCGGCGCGGACAGCACCCGGCAGAGGTTGGCCTGGTAGACGTCGCCGGCCGCGATGTACGCGCGTATGCGGCGCACACCCGCGATGTAGGCCTCCCGGTCCAGTGAGGAGGTCCACACTCCGGTGGCCGGTCCGCACCAGCCGTCCGGCGACGCCGGCGGCGCGGAACGGACGTCCCCGAAGCGCGCGCACACCACCTGTCCCTCGAAGTCCGCGGACACCGCCCAGAAGCCCGAGGAGTCGAGCGCGGCGAGGTCGCTGGTGACATCTCGCAGGTCGGAGGCGACGCGGCCGCCGAAGCGGGCCATCGGGACGAGGTCTCGCACAGTGCTTCCAGGGTCGGTCCGAAGGGGTGTGGCCGAGTCTAGAGCGGCGCCCGCCGCGGCGCCCCGCTGGTCATTCGCTGGTCAGCAGCCCGGCACGCTGCGGAAACCGGTTTTTGAGCTGGCCGTGGAATCCGCTAGAGTTCAACACGTCGCCGGGACGCGGAAGCGCCCCGGAGCTACGACACCTGCGGACGTGGCTCAGTGGTAGAGCATCACCTTGCCAAGGTGAGGGTCGCGAGTTCGAATCTCGTCGTCCGCTCGGCGTGGGGGATTTCCCGTCCCCGACGATGTTGGTGGAGTGGCCGAGAGGCGAGGCAACGGCCTGCAAAGCCGTCTACACGGGTTCAAATCCCGTCTCCACCTCACGCGCGATTAGCTCAGCGGGAGAGCGCTTCCCTGACACGGAAGAGGTCACTGGTTCAATCCCAGTATCGCGCACGCAGCACAGCACCACTTGTATCGCAGCAGTTGTAGTGGGTCCCGCGCGATTAGCTCAGCGGGAGAGCGCTTCCCTGACACGGAAGAGGTCACTGGTTCAATCCCAGTATCGCGCACGCAGCACAGCACCACTTGCATGGCAGCAGTTGTAGTGGGTCCCGCGCGATTAGCTCAGCGGGAGAGCGCTTCCCTGACACGGAAGAGGTCACTGGTTCAATCCCAGTATCGCGCACACGTCATGACCGAGGGCCGGAGCGATCATCGCTCCGGCCCTCGGTCGTTCCCGCCGCCGCTCGCCGGGCGTCCCCGGCATCCGTCCTGGGGTCAGGACGAGAAGAGCATGTGCCCGAAGCTGCGGTGCTTCTGGTGGTGGCCGCCGTGGTGACCGCCGTGGCCGCCGTGCTGCGGGGCGCCCCAGGCGGGACCCGCGGGGTACGCCTGCGGCGCCGGGTAGGCCTGCTGGGCCGGGTAGGCCTGCTGCGGCGGCGCGGCCGGCTGGTTCCACTGGCCCTCGACCCGGGCGAGCGCCTCCAGCTCGCCGTAGTCCAGGAAGATCCCCCGGCAGTTGCCGCATTGCTCGATCTGGACGCCGTTGCGATTGAACGTGTGCATCGGGCCCTGGCACTTGGGACAGTGCATCTCCGGCTCAACTCCTCGATTGCGGTGATTCGCCGCCGGAACGCCCGTCCGGCGGAGCTGGGTTCACGATACGTGGGTGATCCGGGCGCAGGCAGCGGTGAGGTCCAGCTCGACCTCGTCGAGCGGGCGCTTCTCGCGGGCGGCCCGCACCACGGCCAGCGCGGCCGACTGGACGGTCAACGCGCGGGCCGGCACGTCCAGATACGGCCAGGGGTCGCCGTCGGGCGGCACCGCCCGGCCGCCCGCGTCCCGGTAGGCGCCCAGGAAGCGCGTCCAGGCGTCCGGGTCGAGCAGGCCGGTCGCGAACCACATGGCGGGACGGGCCAGGTCCCAGGCGGGATCGCCGGTCCCCAGGTCGTCGACGTCGATGAGCTGCCAGGGACCGCCGGGGGTGGGATGCCGGACGAGCTGGCCGAGGTGCAGATCACCGTGGCAGAGGGTGTCCGCACGCGGCTGCGGTGCCTCGTCGCGGGCCCAGCCGGGCAGGCACTCCCAGGCCCGCAGCACGGTGTCCGCGGCGGCCGACCGGGCGCCGGCCGTCATGCGGGCGACGGCGCGGGCCGCCTTGGCGGGGCCGCGCATGGGCGGCAGCGGGTGCGGAAGCGCGTGCGGGGGGACGGCGTGCAGCCGGGCGAGGAGGACGGCGGCGTCCTCCCAGGGCGCGCTGCCGGGCTCCTCGCGGTCCACGGGTTCGCCCAGCGGCCAGGCGGTGACGGGGCGGCCGTGCAGCAGCGAGCCGGTGCTGGGCGCGGGCAGGGGCAGCGGGGCGAGCAGGATGCCGCGGAGCAACGGGTGCGCGGCGACGCCGAGGCGGACCGCGAGGGCCTCCCGGTCGGTGTCGCCGGCGTGCGCCTTGGCGACGAGCGCGCCGCTGCGGACCACCGTGCCGTCGGGCCGGTGGGCGAGCACCGAGGTCTCGGATATGCCGGAGATGCCCGCGGCGAGCGCGGCGAGCTCCGCCGTCAGCTCCTCCCCCACCACCGTCATACGTTCAGTCAAGCACCCTCGCGAGCCCTGACGTGCGTGATGCCCGGGTACCACCGCTGGTACCCGGGCATCACGGCCGTCCGTCGCACCCCCGTCCCCACGGGGTTTCGTACCGGTTCCCCAGCCCGGACCGCTCTTCCGGGCATGGGGCCGATGCATCGGGGCGCTGTGTCAGCGCCCCATCAGCCCGGCTACGGACGACGCTTGTGTGGCCACCGCGTCGAAGCCTCCGAAGAGCAGGGCGAGGAGCACCGCGAGTGGCAGCACCATGGCCGCTGCGACCAGCGGATGGCGCGTGCCGGACGGGCGGGTACCGAAGGCGGCGATCCTGCTGCCGCGCATGGGGCGCACCGTACGACTCACTGTGTTCGCCATGGCCCTCTCCTGAGGTGTCGGTCGTTCACGCTGGTGGTACGTCTGGTTGTCGGTCAGGCAAGCGGCGGGCGTCTGACCTCGGGGGACGAGTGCTACGCCCGCCGCTTGATTTCAAGATTAGGTGCGCGCCATGGCCTGGTCGTCATGCCGTCGTACCGCTTTCCGGGCCTCCGGGAGGATGACGCGGGCCCGCCCGGGGTACTCCCCTGGGTGGACACCGGGCCCCCGGTCCCAGGGTGATCCCTGAGGGGGCTACCCCGAGGGAGGGACCACCCGGCGGGCCGTTCGGTCGCGCTAGGCCTCGGTGTCGTCCCTAGGAATGGGCTGTTCCACCAGGGCGAGCACCCGGGTGGACATGAATCGGGCGGTGCGGACGACGGTGCCGTTGCGGGTGACTTCACTCACTTCCACCACCCCGCGGCGCACCGCGGTCTCGACCCGGCGGCCGGCCCGGGTGGCCACCACCTCATAGGTACGGGTGGTGTCCCCGGCATCCACGACTATCTCCACGCGATCACCTTTCACGGCGTCATTCCCCCTTGGCAGACGGACCGTTGATGGTGCGGGCCCGGCCGTTCCAGCCCTTCGGAGCGGCCCGTTCCCACCTCTTAAGGATCCCACCCGGCACTGACAATCCCCCGTCCGGCGCATGCGCGGCCTATCGGCGCACCGGGAGTTCAGTCCGTAAGCTGTGGACGTCCAACTGGCCAGGCAGCGGGGAAGAACATGGCGATGATGCGGCTCCGGCGCGAGGATCCGCGTGTCGTCGGCTCGTTCAGGCTGCACCGGCGGCTGGGCGCCGGCGGCATGGGTGTGGTGTACCTGGGTGCCGACAAGCGCGGCCAGCGGGTGGCACTGAAGGTGATCCGGCCGGAACTGGCGGAGGATCAGGAGTTCCGTTCGCGGTTCGCCCGTGAGGTCTCGGCCGCGCGCAGGATCCGCGGCGGCTGCACGGCGCGGCTGGTGGCGGCCGATCTGGACGCGGACCGGCCGTGGTTCGCCACCCAGTACGTGCCCGGCCCCTCGCTGCACGACAAGGTCGCCGAGGAGGGGACGCTGCAGGCGTCCGAGGTCGCCGCGATCGGTGCGGCGCTCGCCGACGGCCTGGTGGCGGTGCACGAGGCGGGGGTGGTCCACCGCGATCTGAAGCCGTCGAACATCCTGCTGTCGCCGAAGGGCCCGCGGATCATCGACTTCGGGATCGCGTGGTCGACCGGCGCGAGCACCCTGACGCATGTGGGGACGGCCGTCGGCTCCCCCGGGTTCCTCGCCCCCGAGCAGGTGCGCGGCGCGGCCGTCACCCCGGCGACCGACGTCTTCGCGTTCGGCGCGACCCTCGCGTACGCGGCGACCGCCGACTCGCCGTTCGGTCAGGGCAGTTCCGAGGTGATGCTGTACCGGGTCGTGCACGAGGAGCCGGATCTGAGCGGGGTGCCGGACGCGCTCGCGCCGCTGGTCTACGCGTGTCTCGCGAAGGATCCCGGGGACCGGCCCAGCACCGTTCAGCTGTCCGAGCGGCTGGCCGAGATCGCGGCGCGTGAGGCGCGCGGGCTCGGCGCGCCCCGGCGCGAGGCGGTGCCGAAGACGGCGGGCCCGCGCCCGGAGCGGCCCACCGGGCGGCGGGCCGAGGAGTACGCCCAGCAGCACACCGAGCGGCGGACGGCGGGCGGCACGGCGTCCTCGGCGCGGCACACCGGCCGTACGCCGGTCCCGCGGCCGCCGGGGCAGCGCACTCCCGCGCCGCGGACCCCCGCGCCCCGTACGCCCGCGGGACGCCGTCCCGGCGGGCCCGACCGGCGGCTGCTGCGCCAACGCCTCATCGTCTTCGTCATCGTGACGCTGCTGGCCGCGGCCTGTATCGCGGTCGCGCAGGGCGCCTGGCCGCGCTGACCCCGCTCCCGGAACACCCGTCCGCTCTCCCGGAGCACCGTCCGCTCTCCCGGAGCACCGTCCACCGCTCCCCCGCGGGGTCTGGCGTCGGCACCCCCACATCGACTACGTTACCAAGCGCTTGCTTAGTCACGATGAGATGGATGAGCGGGAAGGACGTGGCGTATGACGACCGAACCGGCGGGCACCCCCGACGAGGAGGGCCTGCGTCACCGCGTGCGGGCGCTGCTTGCCGCCCACGACCCCGCCGCCACCGACCGCCTCGCGTTCCTGCGGGCCCGGTTCGACGCGGGCCTGGCCTGGGTGCACTACCCCCAGGGCCTGGGCGGCCTCGGCGCCCGCCGCTCCCTGCAGGGGGTCGTGGACGCCGAGCTGGCGGCGGCCGGAGCGCCCGAGAACGATCCGCGCCGGATCGGCATCGGCCTGGGCATGGCGGCCCCGACCGTCCTCACCTTCGGCACCGACGAACAGAAGGCCCGTTTCCTGCGGCCGCTGTGGACCGGCGAGGAGGTCTGGTGCCAGCTCTTCAGCGAGCCGGGCGCCGGCTCCGACCTGGCCTCGCTCGGCACCCGCGCGGTACGTGACGGCGACGACTGGGTGGTGACGGGCCAGAAGGTCTGGACGTCCAACGCGCACAACGCGCGCTGGGCCATCCTCATCGCCCGCACCGACCCCGACCTGCCCAAGCACCGCGGGATCACCTACTTCGTCTGCGACATGACCGACCCCGGTGTCGAGGTCCGCCCGCTGCGGCAGATCACCGGCGAGGCCGAGTTCAACGAGGTCTTCCTGACCGGCGTCCGGATCCCGGACGCGCACCGCCTCGGGGCGGTCGGCGACGGCTGGCGGGTGGCGCAGACCACCCTCATGAACGAGCGGGTCGCGATCGGCGGCGCGTCCATCCCGCGCGAGGGCGGCATGATCGGCACGGTCGCCGCCACCTGGCGCGAACGGCCCGAGCTGCGCACCCCGGACCTGCACGACCGGCTGCTGCGCCTGTGGGTGGACTCCGAGGTCTCCCGGCTCACCGCGGAACGGGTCCGCCAGCAGCTCGCCGCCGGTGCGCCCGGCCCCGAGGGCTCCGGGCTGAAGCTCGCCTTCGCCCGGCTCAACCAGCAGATCAGCGGCCTGGAGGTGGAACTCCTCGGCGAGGACGGACTGCGCTACGGCGACTGGACGATGACCCGCCCGGAGACCGTCGACTTCTTCGGACGGGACGCGGGCTACCGCTATCTGCGCGCCAAGGGCAACTCGATCGAGGGCGGCACCTCCGAGATCCTGCGCAACATCGTCTCCGAGCGGGTGCTCGGCCTGCCGTCCGAGCCCCGCACCGACAAGGACGCCGCCTGGAAGGACCTTCCCCGATGAACCAGCCGTCGTCGCAGCCCGCGACCCCCGACCTGCTGTACTCCGACGTCGAGGACGATCTGCGGTCCGCCGTTCGCGGTCTGCTGGCCGACCGCTGCCCGCCCACCGCCGTGCTGGCCCGGATCGAGAGCGGCACCCCGTACGACCTGGACCTGTGGCGCACGCTGGCCGCGGAGATCGGCATCGCGGGGCTGCTCGTACCGGAAGAGCTCGGCGGCCAGGGGGCGTCCGCCCGCGAGGCCGCGGTGGTGCTGGAGGAACTCGGCGGCGCGGTCGCCCCGGTGCCGTTCCTCGGCAGCGCGGTGCTCGCCACCTCGGCGCTGCTGGCCGCGCCCGCGGCGGCGGGTCCGCTGCTGAAGCGGCTCGCCTCCGGCGAGGCCACCGCGGCACTGGCCGTACCGCTGCCCACGGCGCCCGGCGCCGCGTTCCCGGGGAGTGTTCGTGTTGCGGCCGACGGCACGCTGAGCGGCCGGATCACCAGCGTCGCCGACGCGTCGGCCGCGGACGTGCTCGTCGTGCCGGCGGTCGGCCCCGACGGGCCGGGCCTCTACGAGATCGCCGCAGACGCCGCCGGGGTCTCCATCGACGTGCCGGTCCCGCTCGACCTGACGCGGCCGATCGCCGACCTCACCCTGGACGCGGTCGCCGCCCGGCTGCTCGTCGGTCCCGACTCGGCCGCCGATGCGCTGCGCGCCGCGTTGCTCACCGGGGCCGGGCTGCTCGCCTCTGAGCAGCTGGGCATCGCCCAGTGGTGCCTCGACGAGACTGTGCGCTACCTGGGCGAGCGGCATCAGTTCGGCCGCCCCGTCGGTTCCTTCCAGTCCCTCAAGCACCGGCTGGCGGACCTCTGGCTGGAGGTCGTCTCGGCCCGCGCCGCGGCCCGAAACGCCGCCGACGCGCTGGCGTCCGGCAGTCCTGACGCTGCCGTCGCGGTGGCCGTCGCCCAGGCGCACTGCGCCACGACCGCCGTGCACGCGGCGGAGGAGTGCGTCCAGCTGCACGGCGGTATCGGCATGACGTGGGAGCACCCCGCCCACCTCTACCTCAAGCGCGCCAAGGCCGACGAGATCGCCCTGGGCACCCCGGGCCGCCACCGGGCGGCTCTCGCCGAGTTGGTGGATCTCCCGGCCTGAGCCCCGGGCGGGTGACCGGCCGTCAGTCGGTGGGGCGGCCGGGCGCCTCCGGCTGACGGGCGCCCCCGGCTCGCGGGTGGAGGTGTCATCGCGCCTGCTGCCCGGCGACGGCGGCGCACCGCCGTGGTGCAGGTCGGGGACGCGGCGGGGCACCTCCTCGGCGCTCGAAACCCGCGGGCCGTCCGCACCGTGACGGTGGTGGATTCTCGTCGCCTGCGGGGGCACCCCGCCACGTCCCCTCCGGTCCGATGGGCGTGCTCAGGCACGGGGGTGGCCGACGGCCGTCGTGGAGGCACCCCGCCCCGTCCCCTCCGGTCGGACGGGCGTTCCCGGCCGACTGTTGCGGGCGTTCCTCAGTCGGTGGGCCGGCCGGAGGCCACCGCGTAGAAGGCGACGGCCGCCGCGGCGCCGACGTTCAGGGAGTCGACGCCGTGGGCCATCGGGATGCGGACCCATTCGTCGGCGGCCACGAGAGCCTGGGTGGACAGGCCGTCGCCCTCCGCGCCGAGGAGCAGGGCGACCCGTTCCAGCCGGTGCGGGGCGGCTTCGTCGATGTCGGTGGCCTTGTCGGCCGGGGTGAGGGCGAGCAGTTTGAAGCCGGCCGCGCGCACCGTCTCCAGGTCGCGGGGCCAGCTGTCGAGGCGGGCGTAGGGCACCGAGAAGACCGCGCCCATCGAGACCTTGACGGAGCGTCGGTAGAGCGGGTCCGCGCAGTCCGGGGAGAGCAGCACGGCGTCCATGCCGAGCGCCGCGGCGCTGCGGAAGATGGCGCCGATGTTGGTGTGGTCGTTGACGGATTCCATGACGACGATGCGGCGCGCGGTCCCCAGCAGGTCGTCCGCCTCCGGCAGCGGCTTGCGGCCCATGGAGGCGAGCGCGCCGCGGTGCACGTGGTAGCCGGTGACCTGCTCGGCGAGCTCCGGGCTCACCGCGTACACCGGCGCCGGCACCTCGTCGATGACGTCGCGCATGACGTCGACCCACTTGGCCGACAGCAGCATGGACCGCATGCGGTAGCCGGCGAGCCGGGCACGCCGGATCACCTTCTCGCCCTCCGCGATGAACAGCCCTTCTGCGGGCTCGCGGCGGCGCCGCAGCTCGACGTCGGTCAGGGCCACGTAGTCGTGAAGGCGGGGGTCGTCCGGGTCGTCGATCGTGATGAGCTCAGCCACAGGCTGATACTGCCCTGTCCCGCGGCACATGCCAACGCCGGGGTGGCTACCTGGCCGGTACCCGCCGGGGGCTGACTACCCCTGGACGGTGCGGCCGACGGTGACGACGTCGCCGATGACGATGACGGCCGGCGGCCGGATCTCCGCGTCGGCGACGACCTGGGCGACGGTCGCCAGGGTGCCGTCCACGCGCCGCTGCGCCGCCATGGTGCCCTCCTGGATGACGGCGACCGGGGTGTCGGCGGAACGGCCGTGCTGGACGAGTGAGGCGGCGATGGCGCCGATCCGCTCGACGGCCATGAGCAGCACGAGGGTGCCGCGCAGCTTCGCGAGCGCCTGCCAGTCGACGAGGGAGCGCGGGTCCTCGGGGGCGACGTGGCCGCTGACGACCGTGAACTCATGGGCGACGCCCCGGTGGGTGACCGGGATGCCGGCGGCGCCGGGCACGCTGATGGAGCTGGAGATGCCGGGCACGACGGTGCAGGCGATGCCCGCCTCGGCGAGCGCCTCGGCCTCCTCCATGCCGCGCCCGAAGACGAACGGGTCGCCGCCCTTGAGCCGGACCACGGCCTTTCCTGCCCTGGCGTGCTCGATGAGCGCGTTGTTGATCGCCTCCTGGGCCATGAACCGGCCGTAGGGGATCTTCGCGGCGTCGATCACCTCGACGTGCGGCGGGAGTTCGTCCAGCAGGTCGCGGGGGCCGAGCCGGTCGGCGATCACCACGTCGGCCTCGGCGAGCAGCCGCCGGCCGCGCACCGTGATCAGGTCCGGGTCGCCGGGGCCGCCGCCGACGAGCGCCACGCCGGGGGTCCGCTCGCGGTGCCGGGGAGCGACCAGCGTGCCGTCCCGCAGCCCTTCGACGACCGCGTCACGGACGGCCGCGGAGCGGCGCGGGTCGCGCCCGGTGAGGACGGCGACGGTCACCCCTTCGCTGCGCCCGGTGGCGGGGGTCCACGCGGTGGCGGCCTCGGCGTCGTCGCTGCGCACGCACCAGACGCGGCGGGCCTCGGCCTCCGCGGACGCCGCGGCGTTGGCCGTCGTGTCGGTGGTGGCGATCAGCGCGTACCAGGCGTCCGCGAGGTCGCCGTCCTGGTACGGACGGCGTTCCCAGCGCAGTTCGCCCGCGTCGGCCATCGCCTCGACGGACGGGGTCGCCGACGGTGAGACGAGCACGATGTCGGCGCCCGCCGACACCAGTGCCGGCAGCCTGCGCTGTGCGACGGTACCGCCGCCGAGCACGACCACCCGCCGTCCGGACAGCCGCAGCCCGACGGGGTAGGCGGGAGCGTCGTTGCGGTCGTCGGCCATGGCTGTACGGCTCCTTGTGGCGAAGTTGCGGCCGCTGCTCCCTCGGAGCGGCTGTGGTGCGTGCGGGGCCGGGCCCCTGCTGCCAACCCTACGGTCGTATGCGCCCGGGCCGCAGCGCGCAAGATCACATCTGCGCGTGGCGACGCCGGGCGGGCCGCACCCGGCCCGCCCGGCGTTCACTGCCGACGTCGTGGACGTCAGCCCTTCTCGGTGACTCCCGCGGAGTCGAACGTCGCGACCTCGTGCATGACGCGCGCAGCGCTCTGCACCAGCGGCAGCGCCAGCAGTGCGCCGGTGCCCTCGCCGAGCCGCAGGTCGAGGTCGATCAGCGGCCGCAGGCCCAGCTTGGTGAGGGCCGCGACATGGCCGGGCTCGGCGCTGCGGTGGCCCGCGATGCAGGCGGCCAGCACCTCGGGGGCGATGGCGCGGGCGACCAGCGCGGCGGCGCCGGCGCTGACGCCGTCCAGGATCACCGGTGTGCGCAGCGCCGCGGCGCCGAGCAGCAGGCCGACCATGGCGGCGTGCTCCAGCCCGCCGATGGCCTCCAGTACGCCGATCGGGTCGGCCGGGTCGGGGCGGTGCAGGTCCAGCGCACGGCGGACGACGTCGATCTTGCGGGCGTGCATCTCGTCGTTGATGCCGGTGCCGCGACCGGTCACCTCGGCCGGGTCCTGGCCGGTGTAGACGGAGATGAGCGCGGCGGAGGTGGTGGTGTTGGCGATGCCCATCTCGCCGGTGAGCAGCGCCTTGTTGCCGGCGGCGACCAGGTCGCGGGCGGTCTCGATGCCGACCTCGATGGCGCGCAGCACCTCGTCACGCGTCATGGCGGGCCCGGCGGTGAAGTCCGCGGTGCCGTACCGGACCTTGCGGGGCAGCAGCCCGGGGGTGCTGGGGAGTTCGGACGCGACCCCGACGTCGATGACGCAGACCTCGGCGCCGACCTGGTTGGCGAACGCGTTGCAGACCGCTCCGCCGCCGAGGAAGTTGGCGACCATCTGGGCGGTCACCTCCTGCGGCCAGGATGTGACGCCCTGGGCGTGCACCCCGTGGTCACCGGCGAAGATCGCGACGGCCGCGGGCTCCGGAATCGGCGGCGGGCACTGCCGGGACAGGCCGCTGAGCTGCGCGGAGATGATCTCCAGCATGCCGAGCGCGCCGGCCGGCTTGGTCATCCGCTTCTGCCGCTCCCAGGCCTCACCGAGCGCCTTGGCGTCCAGCGGGCGGATGCCGCGGAGCGTCTCCTCCAGCAGGTCGTGGGGCTCCTCGCCGGGCAGGGCGCGGTTGCCGTACTCCTCGTCGTGGACCACCCAGGACAGCGGACGGCGCTGGGACCAGCCGGCCTGCATCAGCTCGGGCTCTTCCGGGAACTCGTCGACGTAGCCGACACACAGGTAGGCGACGACTTCGAGGTGTTCGGGCAGCCCCAGCTCACGGACCATCTGCCGCTCGTCGAAGAAGCTGACCCAGCCGACCCCGAGCCCTTCGGCGCGGGCGGCGAGCCACAGGTTCTCGACCGCGAGGGCGGAGGAGTACGGGGCCATCTGCGGCTGGGTGTGCCGGCCGAGGGTGTGCCGGCCGCCACGGGTCGGGTCGGCGGTGACGACGATGTTGACCGGGGTGTCGAGGATCGCCTCGATCTTCAGCTCGCGGAACTGCTTGGCGCGGGCCTTCGGCAGCGACTTGGCGTACGCGTCGCGCTGCTCGTTGGCCAGCTCGTGCATGCGCTCGCGGGTCTTGGCGGAGCGGATGACGACGAAGTCCCAGGGCTGCGAGTGGCCGACGCTGGGGGCGGTGTGGGCCGCCTCCAGGACGCGGAGCAGCACCTCGTGCGGGATGGGGTCGTCGCGGAAGCCGTTGCGGATGTCCCGGCGTTCGCGGATCACCCGGTGGACCGCGTCACGGACGGCGGGTTCGTATCCGTCGGCGGCGGGCTGCCGCACGACCGGTACGGGGGCCTCGGCGGCCGGGGCGGCGGACTCGTCCGGCTCAGCGGGGAGTTCGGCCGCGACCGGCGTACCGGGCACGGGCGGCTGCTCCGCCGGAACCGGCGCCAGGACGGCGGCGAGGTCCGGGGCGGGAGCCTCCGGCGCCGGAGCGTCCTGCGGTACGGACTGCGCCGGGGCAGCCGCCGCCGGGACGAGGATGGGCTCGGGCAGCGCGTCGGGGAGGACGTAGGGCTCCGCCGCGGGCGGTGCCGCGTCCGCCGGGTGCTGGGCGGGAGCCGCCGGAGGAGTGATCGTTTCGGCAGGGACCTCGGTGGCCTGCACCGGCGGCTGCGCCGCGGCCACGACCGGCGGCACGTGCACGTTCACGGACGGCTGCGCCGGCTCGGCGGCGGGCACCGGCTCCGGTACGACGGGGGCCACCGGGGCAACGGGTGCCACGGCTTCGACGGGCGCGACGGGCGCGACCGGTTCGGCCTGCGCCGCAGGCGCGACGGCGATCGGTGCGGCCTGGGCGGGCACCGCGTCCGGGACGGGCGTGCCCGCGTGCGGCGTTCCCGGCCCTTCCTGGGCCGGTACGACCGGCGCCGCGGCCTGCGGCTGGACCGGAGCGGGGTGCTCGGCCTGGACGGACGGCTGGGCCGGGACCGGCTGCTCCACCGCGGCCTGCGGCTGGACCGGTTCGGGCGCGGGCGCCGCCGCGAGGACCACGGGCGGGAGGTCCTGCTGCTGCGCCACCGGGGCGGCGGGTGCCGCCGACGGCCATGCGCTGCCCTGGACGGGCGAGCCCGGCTGCGCGACGGCGGCCGGCTCGGGGGCCTCGCCGTTCTGCTGCGCGGGGATGGCGGCGGAGTCGCTGTGCGGGACGTCGAGGTACTCGGGTCCCGCGGTGGCCGGGCCACCGGTCGCCCGCAGCGGGGCGGGCGTCTGGCCCTGGGCCGTGGCCGGTCCGCGGTCGGCCAGCGAGCGGACGGAGACACCGCTGGACGCCGGGTCCGGCATCGGCGGACCCATGTGCAACGGCCGCCGGGGCGGCGCGGGCTGGGTGGCCGGCTGGTCGGCGGCGAACGGCTCGGCGGCCTGCTCCGGGACCTGCTCGGCGGCCTGCTGGGCCACGGGCTCCGGTTCCTGGACGGCGGCGGGGGCCGCGGCCCCGGGCAGCTGCTGGGCGGCGGGCTGCGGCAGCCGGACCGTCCCGTAGTCGAGGGATCCGGAGTCGCGTCCCGCGGACTCGTGGGACTCGTGCCCCTCACCGTTGAGGGGAGGCACGACGACCTCGGGCTGCGGCGGAACGGGCTGGGGATCGCTCCAGGAGCCCTGCAGACTGGGCATCAGGAGCAGGTCCTCGTCGTCGTCGACCGCCGGGCCGGAAGGCTCCGACTGGTCGAGGAAGGTGTACGCGGGAGCGCCGTCGCCGCTCAGCGCGTCCGTTCCCCAGCTGGGAGCGGTCGGTTGGTGAGCGGCGCTGCCGGGCAGATCGGCGGGCGGCTGCGGAACCGCTTCCCCGACTGCGTTCTCCGGCAGTCCCTCGCCCGGGACCTGGCCGGTGTCAGTCATGCGTGCCCCTCGCCCATCGGTATCGCTCCTTCCAACGCCGCGCCGCGCACACTGTCCACCCGCCGGCCATGACGGCCGGAAGGCGGGAAATGCGGCGCGTCGGCACCGCGTGTGCTGCCCGGCGGCGACGGATGACCAACAGATCGACAACGGGTCGATCCGTCAACGCACGACGACGGCACAACGATCCGCCAGCCTACCGCGCGTGCGCCGGAGGGCGGTCCAAGGGTCCACAGTGCGGGCGGGCCGGCGGGCCCGCTGTCACCTGCGGTGGCCGCAGAGGGCGAAGGTGACGAGGCGTTCGCGTTCCGCCCAGCCGGAATCCAGTTCGACGGTCTGCAGCAGGGCGCGTTCGACGTCGTAGCCGCCCTCCTCCAGGGCCCGGCTGACCGCCTCCGCCTCGTCCCGGTTGCCCGCGCTCGCGACGATGCGCTCCGGGCGCCGGGCGGCGCACGCCGTGACGACTTCGGCGTCTCCCCCGCCGATCCGGATGACGTCCGGCTCGGGGAGGTCCTCCAGCGCCTGCGGCGCGGTGCCGTGCACGACCTGGAGCTGGACGCCGAAGCGCCGGCCGGCAGCGGTGATCCAGTCGCAGGCGTCCTCGTCCCGGTCCACCGCGATCACGGCCGCGCCGAACCGGGCGGCCTCCACGGCGAACGCCCCGTCCGCGGAGCCGATGTCCCAGACCAGGTCGCCGGTGCGGGGTCCCAGCCGGGCGAGTTGGAGCGCCCGCAGCTGGTGCGAGCCGTCGCCGCCGTACTCCGAGGACGGCAGGGCCCAGCCGCGCACCGCGCCGGGGAACCCCGGGTCGCGGCCGGCGATCCAGCCGCTGCGGCCCGCGACCGCCGGATCGGCGGAGGTGATCCCGCCGACGACCAGGACGACGTTGGGATCGCGCCAGATGTGGTCGGCGACCTTGTCCGAGGTGAGGACGCTGACCTGCTCCTGTTCGGTGCCCAGCGCCTCGCAGATGACGAAGGTGCGGTGTACGCCGTCGAGCAGCAGGGCGAGTTCGGCGGGGCCCGCGCCGGGCGCGGTCAGCACGGCGACCTTGGGGTAGGCACGGCACACGTTGACCGCGCGGCGCAGCGAGCGGCTGTGCGCGACGACGACGCGGGCGTCCTCCCACGGCATGCCGGCCAGCGCGAAGGCCCGTGCGACGGAGGAGACGCCGGGGACGACCTCGATCTCCAGGCCGTGCTCCGGATCGCGCAGGGCGCGCACGACGCCGAAGAAGCCCGGGTCGCCGTCGGCCAGTACCACCGCGGTGCCCCGGTGCTTGGCGATCCGGCGGGCGGCCAGTTCGATGCTGCCGAGCACGATCCGCTCGGCGGCCGCCGGTACGTACGGCAGGTCCAGATGACGGCGGTTCCCGGCCACCAGCGTGGCCGCGGCGAGCGCCGACAGCGCGGCGTCGGACGGCGGCGAGCCGTCCCACCCGATCACGGTGACCCGGTCGGCCATGTCGTCAGTCTCCTGGGCGTGGTCGCGGTCGGTGTCCGGGCGTGGCGCGCTCCCCCGGGGAAGCACAGTACCCCGGGGCCCGATCTTGACCGGACGACGGCACCGACGGCACCTGCAGGGTCGTTACTCCCAGTCGGCGAAGGCGACGTACCCCTCGTCCCCCGAGCCCCGGCCGTGCGGTACGTCCAGGTCCTCCGGGAGCAGGCTCCACACGATCAGGTCGGTCCTGATCTCCGCCCACCGGCCGCCCGGGTCCTCCTCCGGCCGGCTGCGCACTATGCCGGCGTTGCGCAGCACGCCCTCGCTGATGCAGCCGATCTTCTGGGCGACCTGCTGGGAGGCGGTGTTGTCGGCGGCGATCCGCAGTTCGAGGCGCTCGAACTTCTGGTCGTCGAAGAGCCACTGGGTGACGGCGAGCACCGACTCGGAGGCGTAGCCCTCACCGCGCGCCCAGGGAGCGGTCATGTAGCCGATCTCACTGCTGCGGATGCGCCAGTCGGTGTTCTGCAGATGGACGGTGCCGACCAGCCGCTGGGTGAGGAACTCGGTGACGGCGAAGACGATGCCGCGGCCCTCGGTGCGTTCCGCGGGGGCGATCCGGGTGGCGAAGGCGCGGGCGTCGTCCTCGGTGTACGGCTGGGCGACGGAGGTCCAGGCGGTGACCAGCTCATCGTTCATCATCTCCGCGAGGGCGGGGATGTCGGCTTCCTCGTAGGGGCGCAGCACCAGCCGCTCCGTACTGATGGAGATGTCCGGAAAGGTGGAGGTCATTCGCTGCTCCGTAACCAGGGCATGTGTGGAGAGCACAGCATGCAGCATCGGCCGCGACATTCGCAGAGCGGGCTCGCAGAACGGTTCGCGGGAGGGGTGATCCGCGAACGCCCTTCCAGGGTAGGCCGTATGACGGCCGGGGCGGGTATCGGCCGTCGCCATCCGACCCTGCTAGCGTCTGGCCGCGTGACATTGCACCACGCAGCAGGAGTCGGATCCCAGCGGGCCGCGGGTTTGTACGAGCGCTCCCGCCCCTCGTACCCCATGGCCGCGCTCGCCGCGCTGGCGGACGCCCTGCCGCTGCAGGCGGGGCGGACGGCGGTCGATCTCGGAGCGGGCACAGGCAAGTTCACCCGGCTGCTGGCGCTGACCGGGGCCGAGGTGCTGGCCGTGGAGCCGGTGCCGGAGATGCGCGAACGGCTGGCCGCGCTGCTGCCCGGTGTGGTGGTGACGGCGGGCACGGCGGAGGCGACGGGGCTGCCGGACGGCTGCGCGGACGCGGTCGTGGCGGCGCAGTCCTGGCACTGGTTCCAGGAGACGGACGCGCTCGACGAGGTGGAGCGGCTGCTGCGGCCGGGCGGCGCGCTCGCCCTGGTGTGGAACACGTACGACACGTCGGTGCCGTGGGTGCGCGACTTCCAGGACATCTTCTTCCGGCTGGCGCCGCGCGATCTGCCGAGCCCGCCGCTGGCGTCCGGCATCGGGGATCCGGACAACCGGTGGCGCAGGTCCTTCGAGGGGCGGCCGGGCTGGGGCCGGGTGCACGAGCGGCACTGGCCCAACCCGCATTCGACGACCGTCGAGGACGTCGTCGAGCGGATGATGTCGTCCAGCCACATCGCGGTGCTGGACGCGGCCGAGCAGGAGCGGGTGCGGGCCGATCTGGAGTCGCTGCTCGGGGCGCACGAGCCGACCCGGCGCGGCGGCGACATCGAGATGCCGTACATGACGGACGTGTACTGGGTGCGGCGCAGGTAACGGGCTGCGACGCGGCGCACCCCGGCCGCCTGGTCGGGCGGCCGGGGTGCGGGGGCGCGGGTGTCAGGCGGCGGGCTTGCCGAACGCCGGGATGACCGAGCCGTGGTACTTGGTCTCGATGAACTTCCGGACCTCGTCGGAGTTGAGCAGCTTGACGAGCTTCACGACCCGCGGGTCGTTCTGCTTGCCGTCCTTGACCGCCAGGAAGTTGGCGTAGGGGTTGCCCTCGGCCTTCTCCAGGGCGAGCGTGCCCTTGGCCGGGTCGAGCTTGGCGCCGAGCGCCACATTGCCGTTGATGACGGCGGCGGCCACGTCGGGCAGCTGGCTGGGCAGCAGCTCCGCCTTCGCGTCCTTGAACTTCAGGCCCTTGCTGTCGGCGATGTCCTGGAGGCTGGCGTTGGCGCCGACACCGGGC
Organism: Streptomyces sp. RKAG293; assembly: GCF_023701745.1. Lineage (NCBI taxonomy): Bacteria > Bacillati > Actinomycetota > Actinomycetes > Kitasatosporales > Streptomycetaceae > Streptomyces > Streptomyces sp. RKAG293. The sequence continues at coordinate 2,211,504 of NZ_JAJOZB010000001.1, forward strand.
TTGAGCGTGATCAGGCCCTTGGAGGCGATCAGCTGCAGCGCGCGGCCCTGGTTGGTCGTGTCGCTGGGCACGGCGATGGTGTCGCCGGCCTTGATGTCGGCGAGCGTCTTCGCCTTGCCCGGGTAGAGGCCGAGCGGTTCGAGCTCGACGTTCACGACCGGGACGATGTGCGTCTTGTTCTTGGCGTTGAAGTCGTCGAGGTACGGCTTGTGCTGGAAGAAGTTGGCGCCGACCTCGCCGTTCTCGGTGGCGGTGTTCGGTATGACGTAGTCGTCGAACTCCTTCACCTCGAGCTTCAGTCCGGCCTTCTCCGCCAGGTTGTCCTTGACGAACTTCAGGATGTCGGCGTGCGGCACGGGGCTCGCGGCGACGACCAGCGCGTCGTTCTCGCCGTCCTTCTGGGTCGGGTTGGAGGCGCAGGCGCTCAGGCCCAGAGCGAGGGCTCCGGCGGCCAGCACAGCAGTGGTGATCTTGGTGGTGTTACGCACGAAAAGTGCCTCTTTCTCAGTGGATGGTACGAGCCGGAGGGAAGCCCGGCGGGTCAGGAGGTCTCGGTGGTCTCCGCGACGCGGGCGGCGCGCAGCAGGCGGAGCCCGGGGGCGCCGGAGGTGCGGGCGCCGCGCCGGGCCAGCGCCCGGGCGGTCAGGTCGCCGGCCAGCTGGACGGCGGTGACCAGCGCGATCAGCAGCACGATCGTGGCGACCATGACCTTGTTCTCGAAGCGCTGGTAGCCGTAGGTCCACGCGAGGTTGCCCAGGCCGCCGGCGGAGATCGTGCCGGCCATCGCCGAGTAGCCGACGAGGGCGATGACGGTGGTGGTGAGGCCGGAGACCAGCGACGGCAGCGACTCGGGCAGCAGCGCCTTGACGACCACGGTGCGGGTGTTGCCGCCCATCGCGTGGACCGCCTCGACGAGTCCGGGGTCGACCTCGCGGATCGAGGTCTCCACCAGCCGCGCGAAGAACGGGATCGCGCCGACGGACAGCATGACGACCGCGGCGTTGAGCCCGAACGCCGCGCCGACGAGCCAGCGGGTGAAGGGGATCAGCGCGACCATCAGGATGATGAACGGCAGCGACCGCGTGATGTTCACGACGACGCCGATGACCTTGTTCAGCACCACGTTCTGCAGCAGGCCGCCCCGGCTCGTGAGAACCAGGAGCACGCCCAGCGGCAGGCCGACCGCGGCCGTGATCACGGTGGACCAGCCCACCATGTAGAGGGTTTCCCAACAGGCCGTCGTGAGCAGCGGCTGTATTTCGGCCCAGGTCATTTCACGGTCTCCTTCACGCGTGCGGCGGCGGCGGTCCGTGCCACCTCGACCTGGATGCCCTGCTCGCGCAGGAAGCCGATCGGTACGACGTTGTCCTCGAAGGGACCGGGCAGTTCGATGCGCATCCGGCCGATCTGCCGGCCGGCGATGGTCTCCATGGCCGCGCCCAGGATCGACACGTCCACGTTGTAGGTGCGCGCCAGCTGGGAGATGACCGGCTCGGTCGCGCTCTCGCCGTGGAAGGTGAGGTCGATGACGGTGCGGTCGGGTCCCGACGGTTCGCCGCCGACCGGGAACAGCTCGTGCGCGAGCTCGGAGCCGGGGGTGGCGAGCAGCTCGGCGACGGTGCCGGCCTCCACGACCCGGCCGTTCTTCATCAGCGCGGCCGAGTCGCAGATCGCCTTGACGACGTCCATCTCGTGCGTGATGAGCAGAACGGTCAGCCCCAGCTGCTGGTTGAGGTCGCGCAGCAGCTGGAGGATGGAGCGGGTGGTCTCCGGGTCGAGCGCCGAGGTGGCCTCGTCGGAGAGCAGCACCTTGGGGTCGCCGGCCAGTGCACGGGCGATGCCGACGCGCTGCTTCTGGCCGCCGGACAGCTGCGCGGGGTAGGCGCGGGCCTTGTCGGCGAGGCCGACCAGGTCCAGGAGTTCGAGGGCCTTGCGGGAGCGCTCCTTGCCGGAGACGCCGAGGATCTCCAGCGGCAGCTCGACGTTGCCCTGCACAGTGCGCGAGGCGAGCAGGTTGAAGTGCTGGAAGACCATGCCGATGCCGCTGCGGGCGGCGCGCAGCGCGGCACCCGCCCGGTCGGTCCGGCCGCCGAGCGCGGTCAGGTCCTGCCCGGCGACCTCGACGGTGCCGGAAGTGGGGCGCTCGAGGAGGTTGACGCAGCGGATGAGGGTGGACTTGCCGGCGCCGCTCTGTCCGACGACGCCGTAGACCTCGCCCTCGCGGACATGCAGATCGACGCCGTCCAGGGCGGTGATCTCGCGGTCACGCGAGTGGTAGACCTTTCTCAGGTCCGTGGTGGTGATCACAGGGGTATCCGTCACTGTCGAGTGCGCGGCAGACATAGCGCCGCACAGGGGGCATTCTTCTCGGATCGCGGCACGGATCGGCCCGTCAGGGGCCAAGCGGGGATCAGCGGCAAGAAGAGGCTGCTGGAAGTTGTGACGCGGGCCTTGGGCCTCGGCTAGTCACACATTCGACACATACAACGAACACCGGGCGTGGTCGCCTCGGTCGCGCGGCAGCGGCTGTTCGTCGTGGTCATGAGATCCAGTAAAGCAGACCTGCCGGTCGCGTCCCGCATTCCGGGCAGGTCGTTCACTATGCGGACAACCGCTCATCCAGCGGTGGTGATCTCCAGGCCCGCGTCCGTGACCTGCACCGATACCGCGGACAGGTCCGGGACCACCACATCGGCGTCCAGCTCCACGGCAGCGTGGGTTGTGGCCAAGGCCACGGTCCGCATCCCGGCGGCGCGGCCCGCGGTGAGCCCGGCGGGAGCGTCCTCGAAGACGGTGCAGTCCTCCGGGCGCACCCCCAGTTTCCGGGCCGCCAGCAGGAAGGGCTCCGGGTCCGGCTTGCCGTGCGTCACGTCGTCGGCGCTGATCAGCAGGGGCGGGTCGATCGCGGCAGCGGCAAGCCGGGCGGCGCCCAGCCGGCCGGTGGCGGAGGTGACGACCGCCCAGCGGCCGGCCGGCAGCGAGCCGAGCAGCGCGAGGGTGCCGGGCAGGACCACCACGCCGTCGGCGTCGGCCAGCTCCAGCTCCTCGATCCGGCGCACCGCCGCCGCGACCCGCTCCTCGGGCAGCAGGTCCCGGATGATGGCCACCGCGGTCCGGCCGTGCAGTTGCACCGCCGCGAACGCCTCGGCCGTCACCCGCTCCTCCCGCGCCCAGCGGCTCCAGCAGCGGACCACCGAGTCCATGGAGGAGACGAGCGTCCCGTCGTTGTCGAACAGCAGAGCCTGCGTGGTGATCTTCATATCCGGCCACCCTACGCCGGGCTCGTGGGGGCTCCTGGATCCCGCCGGACCCGGCCCATTTGACCCGTAATAGAGTCGCGGCATGCTCGACGCAGTCACCATCACGGTCTCGGTCGCGGCGCTGCTGCTCGCGGCGTGGTGCGGCTTCGCCGCCTTCCGCGACCAGCCGACCAAGGACTGGCACTTCATCGGCATGGCCGTGGTCACGGTGCTCGCGCTGGTTCAGCTGGTGATCGCCCTGGTGAAGCTCTCGCGCGGCGAGAAGCCGGACCAGGGAACGTTGATCTTCGTCTCCTACCTGGTCGGCGCCGCCTGCACGATCCCGGCGGCCGCCTTCATGTCGCTGACCGAACGCACCCGCTGGGGATCGGCGATCGTCGCCGCGGGCGGAGTGATCCTCGCCGTGCTCGAAGTACGGCTTTTCGACATCTGGGGAGGCGGCGGCAGTGTCTGAGCCCGCACACGAGGCATCCGGGGCACCGGCCGCACACGAGGACGGGGCCGGGGCCGGGCGGATCGGCCGGGGTCCCGGGCGGCTGCTGCTCTCGCTCTACGGGGTGTTCACCGTCGCGGCGGTGTCGCGCTCGCTGGTGCAGATGATCACGAAGTTCCATGACGCGCCGCTCGCGTACGTGCTGTCGGCGGTCGCCGGGCTCGTCTACGCGGTGATCACCGTCGCGCTGTGGCGCGGCGGCGAGGCGGCCCGCAGGGTGGCGCTGGTGTGCTGCTCGGCCGAACTGGCCGGCGTGCTCGCGGTGGGCACCTTCACCCTCGTGGACCCGTCCGCGTTCCCCGACGCGACCGTGTGGTCGGACTTCGGGATCGGCTATCTCTTCCTGCCGATGCTGCTGCCCGTCGCCGGGCTGTTGTGGCTGCGCAGGTCGGCGCGGCCACAACAGCCGTGACGGAAACCGGTCAGGCGCTGGCGGCGAACGTCTGCGGCGGCGCGTCCTTCTCCATGGTCACCAGGCTCAGCCGCCGGGTGATCGGCTCGGCGTCGCCCACCTGCTCGTACCCCAGCTTGCGGTAGAGCCGCAGGTTCAGGTCGCTGCGGTGCCCGGTGTACAGCCGGTACCGCTTCGCCTCGCTCTCGGCGGACAGCCGCTCCTCGACGGCGTGCAGCAGCCGGCCGCCGAGGCCGTGCCGCTGCATACGGGGATGGACGATCAACTTGGCGATCCGCGCGGTGCCGTCGACGTCGACGACTCCGCGTACCGAGCCGACGACCTCGTCGCCGAGCCGGGCGACCAGGACGCACCCCTCAGCCAGCTCGGCGCGCAGCGCCTCGAAGGTCTGGGTGAGCGGTTCTATGGTGTAGTCGCCGTAGAGCTCCGCCTCGCTCTGATAGCAGAGGTACTGGAGTTTGAGGATCTTCTCGGCGTCGTTTGGATCCGCCGTAGAGATGGTCACGCTCATGCCCATGTGCGCAGGCCTCCCCTTCGAGTCCGCCCGGGCTGATGAGGGTGTGATGCGCGCCCGGGACGTGTGCCTGACCGGAGTTGGTACGGGTGTGCGCCGTCTCCGTGGCGCTGATGATCGCACAAACGCCCCGGCGCGGTAGATGCCTCGCAATACCCGCATCCGGCCGCGCTCGAACGCGCCAGGAACGCCTTGTCGCCGACTGTTTACCGTGCCTTACCCCGTCTTACCGGGGATGCAACCCCAGATTTCAGGATCGAGCGCAGGCAGCCGAGACAGCGTGAGCGCAATGGGCCGATACTGCCCTGTGAGATTCCCAACTCCCGGGAGATTTCCTGGTATGTGGGGTCGGAACGGGACATCAGCGCACCAACCACCTGCGGGCAGCGTCCCGGCAGCCGCTGGACGGCGGCGTGCACGGCCGCCCGCTGTTCGGCACCGAGCACCTGTTCCTCGACGGACGGCCCGCGGTCGGCCGCCGGGTCGCGGCCCGGGGTGTACCGGAGCTCACGGCGGACCCGGCGGGCGGCCTCGCGCACCTCGCGCCGTACCGCGGCGCGGAGCCAGCGGGCGGGATCGGCCGGCGGTACGGCCAGTTCGAGCATCCTCAGCCAGACCGCCTGTTCGAGGTCGGCGGCCTCGATGCCGCCGGGCACCTCTTCGGCGGCCGCCTCGGCGGCGATCAGGGGGCGCAACCGGGTCAGTTCGTCCTCGCGCAGCGACATCGTCATGATCGCCGGGACGACGCGGCCGCGCCCGGCGGTTGCCGGACGCGGCCGTCTTCACCCGTCAGAGTGGATCATCCGCCCGAAGGGCCCGATCAGGACTTCAGGAAGTCCTGGCGGGCGAGGAGCGCGGTGTCGGCGTTGTCGGAGAAGATCCCGTCGATGCCCTGCTCGAAGTACTTCTTGAACGCGCCGAAGGCGTCACCGTAGGCGTTCGGGTCGGTGCCCCGGCGGAAGTCGGCGGGCAGGAAGGTGTTCTCGTTGCGCATCGTGTACGGGTGCAGGATCAGCCCGGCGGCGTGCGCGTCGCGCACCAGCGTGGTCGGGGTGCCGAGCTTTCCGGTGGCGTCGACGGGAATGATCAGCAGCAGCGTCGGCCCGATGCCCCGGGCGAAGTGCGCGATCCACCGCAGTCCCGCGGGGGTGACGAGGTCGGCGACGGTGCGCGGGTCGCCCGCCTCGACGAAGTCGTACGGGCGGGAGGTGAGGTCGGAGAGCAGGAAGATCTTGGGGGCGGCGATACCGAGCGCGCCCAGCCGCTGCAGGCTGCTCGACTCGAAGGACTCCAGGAACTGCGGGGAGTCCTTGCGGTCACGGCCGTAGCGGCGCAGCAGCCTGGCCAGCCGCTCCTCCAGGCCGAGGCCGAGCTTGCGGAAGTACGTGGGGTGCTTGGTCTCGGTGTGCAGCCACACCGGACGGCCCCGCTTGCGGCCCTGCTCCTCGGCCCACTGGAGCACCTCCTCGAAGGTGGGGATCTCCCAGCGGCCGTCGTAGAGGGTGTTGCGCTGCCGGTTGGCCGGCAGTCGCTCCACGGCGCGCAGCGTCTTCAGCTCGGCGAGGGTGAAGTCCTCGGTGAACCAGCCGGTGGTGGCGGTGCCGTCGATGGTCTTGGTGGTCCTGCGGCTCGCGAACTCGGGGTGCTTCGAGACGTCCGTGGTGCCGCCGATCTCGGGCTCGTGCCGGCAGACCAGATGGCCGTCCTTGGTGGGCACGAGGTCCTGCTCGATGACGTCCGCGCCGATGTCCAGGGCGTACTGGTAGGAGCCGAAGGTGTGCTCGGGGCGGTAGCCGCTGGAGCCGCGGTGCCCGATGACGGTCGGCACCGGCAGCTTGGACGAGCCGTGTCCGCCATGGCGGGCCGCCGTGTCCGTGGCCGGCGTATCCGAAGCGGCCGCCGTCCCCGGCAGGGCGAACACCGCACCACCTGCGCCCAGGGCCGCCGCCGCGCCGAGGACGGCCCGGCGGGCCGGTCCTGATCCCTGCTGGTCGTGCGTCATGAGCTCTCCCCTGTCTCCGGTGACTGCGGCCGAACGCCCGTGCGGCACCTGCCGGTCGACCCGCGCATCGTAGGCGCGTACATCTTTCGTACGAGCCACGACAGGCGAAACATGCGCGGAACGTACGTCAACACTGCGTAGCAAGTGTGTGAACCCGACGTGCGCTGACCAGGCGAACGGAAGTATCGTCCTCATCTGTAGGGGGTGTGCGCCAGTGGGCGTGCGCCCCTGGTCTGCGATCCACCGATCCCCTGCCCGGAGGGCCCGTTGTTCCGTTTCCTGATCAATACGCTGCTCGTACCGCTCCTCCGCGTGCTGTACCGCCCGCGTGTCGAGGGAATAGAGAACATCCCCGCGACCGGACCCGTCATCCTGGCGGGCAACCACCTGGCCTTCTCGGACTCACCGTTCATGACCCTGGTGGCCCCGCGCCCGGTCTTCTTCCTCGGCAAGGACGAGTACGTGACCGGCCGCGGCATCAAGGGCCGCGCGAAGGCCGCGTTCTTCACCACCGTCGGCATGATCCCGGTGGACCGGGACGGCGCCCGCGGCGGCGCGGCGGCGCTGATGACCGGCCGCCGGGTGCTGGAGGACGGCCAGATCTTCGGCATCCACCCGGAGGGCACCCGCTCCCCCGACGGCCGGCTGTACCGGGGCCGTACGGGTGTCGCCCGGCTCGCCCTGATGACCGGCGCGGTCGTCGTGCCCTGCGCGCTGATCGGCACCGAGCGCGTCCAGCCGGCCGGCAAGAAGCTGCCGCGCATCCACCGGGTGACCATCCGCTTCGGCGCGCCCCTCGACTTCTCCCGCTACGAGGGCATGGACCGCGACCGCTATGTGCTGCGGGCCATCACCGACGAGGTGATGAGCGACGTCATGCGGCTGTCGGGCCAGGAGTACGTCGACATGTACGCCACCAAGGCCAAGGCCGCCTGACCCACGGCGCCGAGGCGCCCCGCCCCGCCCCTCAGTGGTGGGCGGAGCGGGCCGTCTCCAGCTTGGTGTGGCGCAGCATCCGCCAGGCCCACACGGACGCGCCGAGCAGCACGACCGCGCCGACCAGGGCCGCGATGCGCAGCCCGTCGGTGAACGAGGCCTGTGCCGCCGTGAGCAGCGTCTCCGCGCTCTCGCCGGGCAGTGTGCCCGCCACCTCGACGGCGCCCGCCAGGGAGTCCTTGGCCTGCGCCGCGCCGTCCGCCGACAGCCCGGCGGGCAGCGTCAGGTTGGAGTAGACGCCGGTGACGATGGAGCCGAGCAGCGCGATGCCGAGGGCCGCGCCGAGTTCGTAGGCCGTCTCGGACACCGCCGCCGAGGCACCGGCCTCCTCCTCGGGGACGCTGGAGAGGATCACGTCGGCGGTGACGGTGAACGAGAAGCCCGCGCCCACACCGACGATCAGCAGCACGGCGAAGAGCAGCGGGTAGCCCGTGTCCGGGGTGAGCCCGAACAGTCCGGCCAGCGCCAGACCGCTGGCGCCCAGCCCGCCCGCGACGACCAGCCGCACGGAGAACCGGCGGGCGGCCATGCCCGCGCACAGCCCGGCCCCCACCGCGCCGACCATGGCCGGAAGTTCGGCGAGACCCGCCTCCAGCGGCGAGCGCCCCTGCACCATCTGCAGGAACTGCGACAGGAAGAAGATCAGCCCGGACAGGCCCAGCACGGTGAGCAGATCGGCCAGCACCGAGGCGGAGAAGCCCCGGTTGCGGAACAGCCGCATGTCCAGCAGCGGTGCGGGCAGCGTGTACTGCCGCCGGACGAAGGCGTAGAGGCAGGCCATACCCACCGCGCCCGCGACGAAGGCGGCGGGCTTCGCCCCGTGCGCCGCGATCTCCTTGATGGCGTACACGACACCGAACATGCCGACGAGCGACAGCGCGACGCTGACCAGGTCCCAGGGGCCCGGGTCGGGGTTCTTGGACTCCGGCAGCAGTTTGTAGCCGACGACCAGCAGCACCGCCATGACCGGCAGGTTGATCAGGAAGACCGAACCCCACCAGAAGTGCTCCAGCAGGATGCCGCCGACGACCGGCCCCACGGCGGCGCCGGCCGTCGAGGCCGCGCCCCACACACCGATCGCGAAGCTGCGCTCGCGCGGGTCGGTGAAGAGGTTGCGGATCAGCGCGAGGGTGGACGGCATGAGGGTGGCGCCGGCCACGCCCATCAGGGCGCGGGCGAGGATGAGCATCTCGGGGGTGTGCGCGTACGCGGCCAGCACCGACAGCCCGCCGAACGCGGCGGAGCCGATGAGCAGCAGCTTCTTGCGGCCGACGCGGTCACCGAGGCTGCCCATCGAGACCAGCAGCCCGGCGATGACGAAGGAGTAGATGTCGCCGATCCACAGCACCTGCGTCGAGGACGGCTCCAGGTCCTCGGTCAGGAACGGCATCGCCAGCCCGAGCACCGTCGCGTCGACGGCGACGAGCAGCAGCGCCAGCGTCAGGATGCCGAGCGCGAGCCAGCGGGAGGGGTGCGGGGGCGTCGGGGGCACGGGGGCGGTGGGCTTGTGCAGGGCGTCACGGGTCATGACGCGCTCCGCAGCATCCCGCCGAGCATCAGCTCGGAGACCATACGGGCGGAATCGTTCCGTGCCATACGTCCATCCTGGACGCACCAGGCCGAGGCCGCGATCAGGGCGTACAGCGCCTCGCCCAGCCAGGTCGGTGCCAGGTCGTACCGGAACAGCCCCTGCTCCTGGCCGCGCCGGAACAGCGCGCTGACCCGCTCGTCCACCCGCGCCCAGCCCTCGTTGACCTCCGGCAGGTCGTACAGCTGGTTCTCGCCGTAGAGGAAGGCCAGGAAGCCGGAGACGGGCATGGCCTCGTCGATCAGCCGGCGGACCGCTTCGACCGGGTCGCCCTCCTCTATGCGGGCGGCGTCCAGCCGCTCGTCCATCTGCGCGATCCCGAGCAGGCCGAGGGCCCGGACGAGGGCGTCGCGGCCGGGGAAGTGCCGGTGGAGGGTGGCGCGGCTGATTCCGGCCGCCTTGGCGATCTCGTCCATGGACGCGGTCGCCCGGCGGCTCAGCAGGGCCGCGGCGTCGCGCAGCACCTGTTCACGATCGAAACTCATGAGACGAATATAGCGCGCATGAGACACTCGTGTCTCATATTAAGCCCGCAGAACAGGCGGAGCGCCGGACCGTGGCGGCCCGGCGCTCCGCCCGGTGTCAGCGTTCGGCCAGCGCCCAGGCCAGCTGTACGGCCACGTCCTGCTTGACCTCGGCCAGTTGCTCGGCCACCCGGACCGGCGCCGTGCCGCCCCGCCCGTCACGGGAGGCGAGCGCGCCCTTGACGTTGAGAACGGTGCGGACCTCGGGCGTCAGATGGGGTGAGATCTTGGCGAACTGTTCGTCCGTCAGCCCGTCCAGCTCGATGCCGTCCGCCTCGCAGACCTTGACGCACTCCCCCGCGACCTCGTGCGCGACCCGGAACGGGACGCCCTGCTTGACCAGCCACTCGGCGATGTCGGTGGCGAGGGAGAAGCCGGCCGGCGCCAGTTCCTCCATCCGCGCGGTGTTGACCGTGAGGGTGGCCATCATGCCGGTGAAGGCCGGCAGCAGGACCTCAAGGGTGTCGCAGGAGTCGAAGACCGGCTCCTTGTCCTCCTGCAGATCGCGGTTGTACGCGAGCGGCAGGGCCTTCAGCGTCGCCAGCAGACCGGTCAGATTGCCGATGAGCCGGCCGGACTTGCCGCGCGCCAGCTCGGCGATGTCCGGGTTCTTCTTCTGCGGCATGATCGACGAGCCGGTGGAGAAGGCGTCGTGGAGGGTGACGAAGGAGAACTCCTTCGTGTTCCAGATGATGATCTCCTCGGCGATCCTCGACAGGTCGATCCCGATCATCGCGGTGATGAACGCGAACTCCGCGACGAAGTCGCGCGAGGCCGTGCCGTCGATGGAGTTGGCCACCGAGCCGCGCTCGAAGCCGAGTTCGGCGGCGACCGCCACCGGGTCGAGACCGAGCGAGGAGCCCGCGAGCGCGCCGGAGCCGTACGGGGAGACGGCCGTCCGGTCGTCCCACTGCCGCAGCCGCTCGGCGTCCCGGCTCAGCGCCTGCACATGCGCCAGGACGTGGTGGGCGAAGAGCACCGGCTGGGCGTGCTGCAGATGCGTACGGCCCGGCATGGCGACGTCCGCGTGCGTCTCGGCGAGACCGACCAGCGCCTCCTGCAGCTCGGCGATCAGGCCGCCGATGATCCGCGCGTGGTCGCGCAGATACATCCGGAAGAGGGTGGCGATCTGGTCGTTGCGGGACCGGCCGGCCCGCAGCTTGCCGCCCAGGTCCGCGCCGATCCGCTCCAGCAGGCCGCGCTCCAGCGCGGTGTGCACGTCCTCGTCGGCGATGGTGCCGGTGATGGTGCCCGCCTCGACATCGGCCGCGAGCCGGTCGAGCCCGGCCAGCATCCGCCCCAGCTCGTCATCGGTGAGCAGCCCGGCCTTGTGCAGGGCGCGGGCGTGGGCGCGGGAGCCGGCGATGTCGTAGGGGGCCAGCCGCCAGTCGAAGTGGACCGACGCCGAAAGCTTGGCCAGGGCCTCCGCCGGGCCGTCCGCGAACCGGCCGCCCCAGAGCCTGACATCGCCGTTGCTGCTCACCGCTGCTCCTCGAAGGTGTCGCGTGGATCGTCGCCTGGTGACGACCGCACTGACTGGCATAAGTATGCATTGCTCTGCATGGTTCGTCAAAAGACCTTCCGGCGGGTTCCGCCGCCCCGGAAACGCCGAAGGGCCCCCGCGAACGGGGGCCTTCCGGGTGGCTTCGGCGAAACGGGCCAGGTCGTACGGCGCCGTTCAGTTCTGCCGGTGGTCGCCCGCCGCGAGCCGGAGCAGGTGGTCGGCCAGCGCCTGGCCGCCCGCCGCGTCGCGGCTGATCAGCATGAGGGTGTCGTCACCCGCGATGGTGCCCAGGATGTCGTGCACCTCGGCCTGGTCGATCGCGGAGGCCAGGAACTGGGCCGCGCCCGGCGGGGTGCGCAGCACGACCAGGTTGGCGGACGCCTCCGCCGAGATGAGCAGCTCACCGGCCAGCCGGGCCATCCGCTCCTCCTTGACCGACTCCCCCAGCGGCGCCTGCGGGGTGCGGAAGCCGCCCTCGGACGGCACCGCGTAGATCAGCTCACCGCCGGAGTTGCGGATCTTGACCGCGCCCAGTTCGTCCAGGTCCCGCGAGAGCGTCGCCTGCGTGACGCTCAGCCCGTCGTCGGAGAGCATCTTCGCCAGCTGGCTCTGCGACCGCACCGGCTGCCGGTTGAGGATGTCCACGATCCGCCGGTGGCGTGCGGTGCGGGTCTGCGGTACGGCCTGGCCGTGCTGCGCCTCGGTCATCGTCGCCCTTCTCCGGATCGTTGGTCACGGTGCACCGCGTCGAGGACGGCGGGCAGAGCCTGGAGGAACACCTCCACCTCGTCGTCACCGAGGATCAGCGGAGGAGCGAGCCGTACCGTGTCGGGTACGGCGGCGTTCACCAGGAGTCCGGCGTCCTGAGCCGCCTGCTGCACCTGTGGTGCGAGCGGCTCCGTGAGAACGATACCCAGCAGGAGCCCCGCACCGCGCACATGATCGACCAGCGGGTGCCCGAGCGCCTCGATCCCGTGCCGCAGCCGGTCGCCCTGCCGCTTCACGTTGCCGAGGATCCCGTCGGCCGCGATGGTGTCCAGTACGGCGAGCGCGGCGGCGCAGGAGACCGGGTTCCCGCCGAAGGTGGTGCCGTGCTGACCCGGTGTCAGCAGGTCGGCCGCCGCACCGAAGGCGATCGTCGCCCCGATCGGCAGACCGCCGCCGAGACCCTTGGCGAGGGTGACGACATCGGGCTCGACGCCGTGCGCCTGGTGCTCGAACCAGTGGCCGGTCCGGCCGATGCCGGTCTGCACCTCGTCCAGGACCAGCAGGGTGCCGGTGGCGGCGGTGATCTCCCGGGCCGCCCGCAGATAGCCGGCGGGCGGTACGACGACGCCGTTCTCGCCCTGGATGGGCTCGATGATCACCAGCGCGGTGCCGGTGGTGACGGCGGCGCGCAGTGCGTCCGCGTCGCCGAACGGCACATGGGTCACCTCACCGGGCAGCGGGTGGAAGGCCTCCTGCTTCTTCGGCTGGCCGGTGAGCGCGAGGGCGCCCATCGTCCGGCCGTGGAAGGCGCCGGAGGTGGCGACCATGTGCGTACGGCCGGTCAGCCGGCCGATCTTGAAGGCGGCTTCCACCGCCTCCGCGCCGGAGTTGGAGAAGAAGACCCGGCCCGGCCGGCCGAAGAGTTCCAGCAGCCGTTCCGCGACGGCCACCGGGGGCTCGGCGATGAAGAGGTTCGACACATGGCCGAGCGTGCCGATCTGCTCGGAGACCGCCCGGACCACGGCCGGATGGCCGGTGCCGAGGGAGTTGACCGCGATACCGCCGACGAAGTCGAGATAGACCTTGCCGTCGGCGTCCCAGAACTTCGCTCCCTCGCCGCGGACCAGCGGGACGCGCGGCGTCCCGTAGTTGTCCATCAGCGAGCCCTGCCAGCGCCGCGTCAGTTCCGCGTTGCTCATGACCCGTCCCCCTGCCCGTCCGGCACGATCATCGTGCCGATGCCGTCGTCCGTGAACACCTCGAGGAGCATCGAGTGCGGCACCCGGCCGTCGATGATCCGTGCGCTGCCGACGCCGTTGCGCACCGCGTGCAGACAGCCCTCCATCTTGGGCACCATGCCACTGGCCAGCGAGGGCAGCAGTTTCTCCAGCTCGCTCGCGGTGAGCTGACTGATCACGTCCTCGCTGGACGGCCAGTCGGCGTACAGCCCCTCGACGTCGGTGAGGACCACGAGCACCTCGGCGTCCAGCGCCGAGGCGAGCGCGGCGGCGGCGGTGTCCGCGTTGATGTTGTAGACATGGCCGTCCTCGCCGCGGGCGATGGACGAGACGACGGGGATCCGGCCGTCGTCCAGCAGCGCCTGGATCGCGCCCGGGTCGACATGGGTGATCTCGCCGACGAAGCCGATGTCCACCTGCTCCCCGTCGACGACCGCGTGCCGTTTGACGGCGGTCATGGTGTGCGCGTCCTCGCCGGTCATCCCGACGGCGAACGGGCCGTGCTCGTTGAGCAGTCCGACCAGCTGCCGCTGGACCTGGCCGGCGAGCACCATCCGGACGACGTCCATCGTCTCGGGGGTGGTCACCCGCAGTCCCGCGGTGAAGGACGACGCGATGCCGAGCCGGTCGAGCTGCGCGCTGATCTGCGGGCCGCCGCCGTGCACGACGACGGGCTTGAGGCCGGCGTGCCGCAGGAAGACGACGTCCTGGGCGAAGGCCGCCTTCAGCTCCTCGTCGACCATGGCGTTGCCGCCGAACTTGATGACGACGGTCTTGCCGTTGAAGCGGGTGAGCCACGGCAGTGCCTCGATGAGGATGCGGGCCTTGGGCAGCGCGGTGTGGTTGCGCGCGGTGGGGTTGGTCATGAGCTGTACGCGCTGTTCTCGTGCACGTAGTCCGCCGTCAGGTCGTTGGTCCAGATGGTGGCGGCGGCGCCGCCCGCGTTCAGGTCGGCGGTGATGACGACCTCGCGGTACCGCATGTCGACCAGGTCGCGGTCCTCGCCGACCGAGCCGTCCTTGCAGACCCAGACGCCGTTGATGGCCACGTTCAGCCGGTCCGGCTCGAAGGCGGCGCCGGTCGTGCCGATCGCGGACAGCACCCGGCCCCAGTTGGGGTCCTCGCCGTGGATGGCGCACTTGAGGAGGTTGTTGCGGGCGATGGAGCGGCCCACCTCGACGGCGTCGTCCTCGGTCGCGGCGTTGATCACCTCGACCTTGATGTCCTTGGACGCGCCCTCGGCGTCACCGATCAGCTGACGGGCCAGGTCGGCGCAGACCCGCTCGACGGCGGCGGCGAAGTCGTCGTAGGCGGGGACGGTGCCGGAGGCGCCGGAGGCGAGCAGCAGCACGGTGTCGTTGGTCGACATGCAGCCGTCGGAGTCGGCCCGGTCGAAGGTGGTGCGGGTGGCGGCGCGCAGCGCGGTGTCGAGGGTGCCGGCGTCCAGGTCGGCGTCGGTGGTGAGCACCACCAGCATGGTGGCCAGGCCCGGTGCGAGCATGCCCGCGCCCTTGGCCATCCCGCCGACGGTCCAGCCGTCCTTCTCGACGACGGCCGTCTTGTGCACCGAGTCGGTGGTCTTGATCGCGATGGCGGCCTTCTCACCGCCGTGCGCGGAGAGTTCGGCCGCGGCCTTCCCGATCCCCGGCAGCAGCTTGTCCATCGGGAGGCGCAGCCCGATCAGTCCGGTCGACGCGACCGCGATCTCGCCCGCGTTCTGGCCGAGGACCTCCGCGACCTTCTCAGCGGTCGCGTGCGTGTCCTGGAAGCCGAGCGGCCCCGTGCAGGCGTTCGCGCCACCGGAGTTGAGGACGACGGCGGACACCAGTCCGCCCTTGACGACCTGCTCGGACCAGACGACGGGCGCGGCCTTCACACGGTTGGAGGTGAAGACACCCGCGGCGGCCAGGCGCGGCCCGTTGTTGACCACGAGGGCCAGGTCGGGGTTGCCGCTGTCCTTGATCCCGGCGGCGATGCCCGCGGCCGTGAATCCCTGTGCTGCCGTGACGCTCACGGTGCCACTCCTGTCGTGGAAAGTCCCATGTCCTCGGGAAGTCCGAGGGCCACGTTCATGCTCTGCACCGCGCCGCCCGCGGTGCCCTTCGTCAGATTGTCGATCGCGCTGATGGCGATGATGCGGCCGGCCGCCGCGTCGTACGCGACCTGCAGCTGTACGGCGTTGGAACCGAGTACGGCGCCGGTCGACGGCCACTGCCCCTCGGGCAGCAGGTACACGAACGGCTCGTCCGCGAAGGCCTTCTCGTACACGGCGCGGACCGCGTCGGCGGTGACCCCCGCCTTCGCCCGCACACTGCAGGTGGCGAGGATGCCGCGCGGCATCGGTACGAGGGTCGGGGTGAACGAGACGCCGACCGGCTCCCCGGCCACGGCCGACAGGTTCTGGATCATCTCGGGGGTGTGCCGGTGCCCGCCCCCGACGCCGTACGGGGTGACGGATCCCATGACCTCGCTGCCGAGCAGGTGCGGCTTCAGGGCCTTGCCCGCGCCGGACGTGCCGGAAGCGGCGACGATCACGGCCTCGGGCTCGGCGAGCCCGGCCGCGTACGCCGGGAAGAGCGCCAGCGAGACACTGGTCGGGAAGCAGCCGGGCACCGCGATGCGCTTCGAGCCCCGCAGCGCGACCCGCGCCCCGGGCAGCTCGGGCAGCCCGTACGGCCAGGTCCCGGCGTGCGGGGAGCCGTAGAACTTCTCCCAGTCCGCGGCATCGCGCAGCCGGAAGTCGGCGCCGCAGTCGACGATCAGCACACCGTCGCCGAGCTGCTCGGCCACCGCCGCGGACTGTCCGTGCGGCAGCGCGAGAAAGACCACGTCATGCCCGGCCAGCACCTCGGCCGACGTCGGCTCGAGTACGCGTCCGGCCAGCGGCAGCAGATGCGGCTGCAGTGCGCCCAGTCGCTGTCCCGCGTTGGAGTTGCCGGTGAGCGCACCGATCTCGATCTCCGGGTGCCCCAGGAGCAGCCGCAGGATCTCACCCCCCGCGTAACCACTCGCCCCTGCCACCGCTGCCCGCAAAGCCATCGAACCCTCCTCGTCAATGGCATGACTATACGTTCCACCGAAGCTTTATGCAAAGATCCGGACTCCAGGCCCCACGCAGCGCCCGGCGATAGCCTGGCCGCGTGGACGAGCTCGACGGAGTGGAGATCATCGCCTTCGCGGACGGCGGGGCGTTCGAGGGCTGGCTGGCCCGGCACTTCGGGCGCCATGAGGGCGTGTGGATCAAGATGGCCAAGAAGAACTCCGGCATCCCGAGCGTCACCTCCGACGAGCTGGTCGACATCGGGCTCTGCTACGGCTGGATCTCCGGGCAGCGGCGCTCTCTCGACGAGCGGCACTATCTGCAGAAGTACGTGCCGCGCCGGCCGAGGAGTCTGTGGTCGCGGGTGAACGTGGAGAAGGTCGAGATGCTGACCGCGGCGGGGCGGATGCGGGAACCCGGGCTGGCCGAGGTGCTCGCGGCGCGGGAGGACGGCCGGTGGGCCGCGGCCTACGCGTCGCAGCGGACGGCGGCCGTGCCGCCCGACCTCGCGGCGGCGCTCGACGCGAACCCGGCGGCGGGGAGGGCGTTCGAGGCGCTCGACAGGACCGGGCGCTATCTGACGATCTTGCCGCTCCTCCAGGCACTCACACCGGAGACCAGGCAGGCCCGGCTCGACAAGGCCCTGCGCCTGCTGGTGGACGGCGAAGCCCCCGGAGGATCGCCCCGCCCGGCCGGCTACCGACGGACGGACTGAGCGGCCGCTTCGCACAGCCGGCTGTCCGCCCCCGCACCCGCGCCATCGCGCGTGCGCGCCGGCCTGCGGGTCATGCCGACGCCGACGAGGACCACGGCCATGCCCGCGACGGTCCTGAGGCCGACGTGCTCGTGGAGCACGATCGCGCCCAGCGCCACCGAGACCACCGGCAGCAGGTATCCGACGGTGGCGGCGTTGGTGGCGCCCTCGTCCGCGATGAGCCGGTAGGTGAGGTGGAAGGTGATGCCGGTGGCGAAGATCCCCAGGACGACGACGGCCGACAGGGCCGCGGGACCCGGGTGTACGGGCGCCAGGCCGCCGATCGGCAGGGCCAGCGCGCTGAGTCCCGTCGCCGCGATGAGCTGGGACGCGGAGAGCGCGATGGTGGCGGTGCCCTTCCCGACGAGATGGCGCCCCATGTAGGCGAACGCGACGGCGTAGCTCGCCGCCGCCCCGAGGATGGCGGCGGAACCCCAGCTGACGAGTCCGGCCTGGCCCCACGGGGCGAAGATCAGCAGGGTGCCCGCGAATCCGAGGAGGAGGCCGCCCAGCCGGGCGGGGTGGAGCCGGCGTTCCGTGCCGAGGGTGAGGCCGATCAGCAGGGACCACAGCGGGGTGGTGGCGTTCAGGACCCCGGCCACGCCGGAGTCGACCGTCTGCTCCCCGACGCTGAACAACGCGAACGGCAGGGCGTTGCAGAAGAAGGCGGCCACGACGACATGACCCCAGGTCGCGCGGTCGCGGGGCAGCCGGCGGCGCGTCGAGAAGCACAGGACCAGCAGCACCAGGGAGCCCAGCGCGCAGCGGGTGAAGGTCACTTGAGCGGGCGACAGGCCGTCCAGGGCCAGCTTGATCCACAGGAACGTCGATCCCCACAGCAGGGCGAGGACACCCATCCGCACCAACGCCATCGGGCCGGATCCACCACTGCCGTCGTTGCTCACGTGCTGTCTCCCTGTTCGGCTTTCCGTCTCCGGTGATCACCGTGCCCCGAGTCGATACGACAGGACAAGAGAAAAGAGTTGCATGCACCATTAAGCTCTCCTACATGCTCGATGTGAGACGGATGCAGGTACTGCGGGCGGTCGTCACCAGTGGTTCGGTGACCGCGGCGGCGGCGAATCTGGGGTACACCCCCTCCGCCGTCAGCCAGCAGGTGGCGGCACTGGAGAAGCAGGCGGGAACGGCGCTGCTCGAACGCTTCGGCCGGGGTGTCCGGCCGACGGCGGCCGGACTGCTGCTCACCGAGCACGCGGCCGTGATCAGCAGGAACGTCGCCGAGGCGGAGACGGCGCTGGCCGACCTCCGGGCCGGCCGCACCGGGCAGCTGTCCGTCCGCTACTTCGCCACGGCGGGCGCGACGCTGGTCGCGCCCGCGCTGGCGCGGCTGCGCGACGAACATCCGGGCGTACGGATCGACCTCAAGCTGATCGACCCCGACGACCCCCTGCCCGAGGTGCAGCAGGGCCGGGCCGATCTGGCGATCGTGGTCCACCCGCGCGACCGGTCCAGCGCGGGCATCCGCCTCGTGCACCTGCTCGACGACCCGTACCGCGCCGTACTGCCCAAGGGGCACCGGCTCGCGGCGAAGAAGGTACTGGATCTGACCGACCTCGCCGACGAGCCCTGGGTCGGCAACGAATGGCCCGCGGGC
Organism: Streptomyces sp. RKAG293; assembly: GCF_023701745.1. Classification (NCBI taxonomy): domain Bacteria; kingdom Bacillati; phylum Actinomycetota; class Actinomycetes; order Kitasatosporales; family Streptomycetaceae; genus Streptomyces; species Streptomyces sp. RKAG293. Next base: position 2,230,152 of record NZ_JAJOZB010000001.1, read on the forward strand.
CCCTGCCTCGAAACCGTCGTCGACGCCTGCGCCGCGGCCGGCTTCAGCCCGGACTTCGTGGTCGAGAGCGAGGACTACGCCACGGCGCAGGGATTCATCGCGGCCGGCCTCGGAGTCGGTCTGATGCCGACGCTCGGACTGGGCAACCGCCATCATCCCGGCATCGTCGTGCGCAAGGTCCGCGGACCGGAGCCGGTCCGGGCGATCTACGCCGCGGTACGCGAGACCTCGCCGGCGCAGCCCGCCCTGCTGGGCCTGATCGACGCCCTCCGGGACGCGGCGGCCCGCTGAGCGGCCGCGTCAGGCCGTGATCAGCGTTTCACCGCTCGCAGGATGACGAACTTCGGGTCGCTCGCGACGACCTCGCAGGTGCCGAAGAGCTTGCGCAGCTTCACGTGGTACCCGAGGTGCCGGTTGCCGATCACCCACAACTCGCCCCCGGCGCGCAGCGCTTCGCGCGATCCGGTGAACATGTTCCAGGCCGTGGTGTCGGTCGTCGCCTGGTGGCTGTGGAACGGCGGGTTGTTCAGCACCAGGTCCACCGAGCCGGCGGGGACGGACGAGAGGCCGTCGTCGACCAGGAACGCGGCCTTGGCGTCCGGTCCGGCGTTGGCCCGGAAGGTGGCCTCGGCCGAGGCCACCGCGGAGAAGGACTCGTCGATGAACGTCACGTCGGCGGCGGGGTTGGCCAGCGCCGCGGCCGTTCCGACCACGCCGTTGCCGCAGCCCAGGTCGACGACGCGCTCGGGGCCGTGGCGCTGCGGGAGGTTCCGCAGGAAGAACCGGGTGCCGATGTCGAGGCGTTCGGCGCAGAAGATGCCCGCGTGGTTGGTGACGGCCAGACCGGAGGCCGCGCCGACGTCGGCGGGCAGTTCGTACGTACGCGGCCACGGGCTGTCGGTGCGGACCGGCGCGGGGTCCGGCGTACTGAAGATCAGCCGGGCCTTCCTGGCGGCCAGCGACGTCCTGGTCGGGCCGATGAGCTCTTCGAACAGGGTGAGCGTCGAGGTGTGGATCTCGGTGACCATGCCCGTGCCGACGACGACGGTGCCCGCGTGCAGCCGCGGTGCGAGCCGGTGCAGCTGGTCCTCCAGGAGCGCGAGGCTCTTGGGCACCCGGACCAGCAGGACGTCGATGCGGTCCGGGACGGGGTCCATGGCCGAAAGCAGCCGTACCGCGCCGGGCTCGGCCCCGCTGCGCGCCAGGTTCGCCCGGGTCGCCTGCTGGGCGAGGAAGGAGTCGGTGATCTGCACGGGGCGGTGCGCGGCGAGCGCGGTGACCAGTGCGCCCCACCGGTCGCCCACCACGACGACGGTGCCGGAGAGGTCGACGGGCCGCGGCTCGCCGCCGTCCGGGGCGATGCCGTCCAGGTGCCGCAGCAGGTACTCGTCGGCGGCGTCCCAGGCACGGAGCCTGTCGCGGGGGTCCTCGGGGAAGCGGGTGAGGTCGTACGCACCCGATGACGTCGTCAAACGGTTCATTGTGCCCTCAGGCTAGCCGAGTCCCCCGGACGCCCGGGCCACGCCGCCGGGCGGGCACCGGGCAGCGGGACGGGCGGCGGACCGGGCGGCGGCAGGCGGCGGGGCGGATCGGGCGGCGGACCGCTACGGCTCCGGGACGCTGTCGGTGGTGAAGGTCCACGACAGCAGGGCGGTGGCCTCGTCGGTGTCCGCCCCGGTGGAGCGGTAGGTGGCCAGGGCGGCGGGGTTGTCGCGGTCGGTGAGCACCCACATCCCGTAGCAGCCGCGCTCGCGGGCGAGCGCGGCCAGGCCGGTGACCAGGGCGCGGCCGAGGCCGTGCCGCCGGTGCCCCTCGGCCACCCCGAGCTCGTAGAGGAACATCTCGGTCCCCTTGTCCGGGTGGGTCATCTCCACCCCGCTGACGAACCCGGCCGGCTCCACTCCCCGGTAGGCCACCAGCAGATGATGGCCCGGCTCGGCGAGGAACCGCGCCGCCCACTCCGGACGGGCCGGCCCGTCGAAGAGGGTCTCCGCGTCGATCACGTCCGCCGCCCGCGTCACCCGCCGGATGTCCAGCACCTTCGCCTCCCGGAGTACGGAACCACGTTTCCCCGCACGGTCCTGCCCGACGCGTACCCGCGCCCGTTCACCGTACCCAGCGGTTCCGGCCGTAGCCCGTGTACCGCTCGACGGGCCGTCACCGGCTGAGGGGTTGAGGACCACCCCCGGACATGGAGCGGGGCCCGAGAGCGTGTCCAGCTCCCGGGCCCCTGTTGATGCCACCCATATGCACACGCCGGCGCGATGGGGTGCGGATCAGTTTCACGTCGTCTTGTTCTGCCATTGAACTACCGCCGCAGGAAGGAGAGCGGCGGACCGGATTCGAACCGGCACCTGACGACCAAGCCCGCACCCGGGGGATCCGGCGATCGGCGGCGAATGCTGAGTCTGGAGCAAGAGTCTGAGATTGATCGCGGTCTGCCTCTGCCAGTTGGGCTACCCCGGCCGGTAGTGCCGGGAGAGGGACTCGAACCCCCACTGGAACCACGTCGTCACGACAAGCTTCAGGCTGAGCTTTGCGCTCCTCGCGCACCCTCCGCACACAGGCGGAGGGGGTCTGTTGTGGTGTGGTCGCCTACGGTCCGAAAAGGTACCCCAGTACGGCGTCGCCGACCCGCTGGTCGGTGACTTCCGCGCTGTTGGCCTCCTCGCGGGCGAACTTGACCGCGTTCTGCAGCTTCTCCACCCGCTCGAGCAGCTCGTTGACCCGCCGGGCCGGAAGGGCGCCGGAGAACTTGACGGTCGTCCAGTAACCGACCGGCACGTCCTCGTAGTACACGTCGACCTGGGCGGGGTGCTTCTCCGTCGCCTCGGCCTTGACGTGGTTGCGCGGCACCTTCTTCGTACGGATGGTGCGTACGGGCTCGGTCTTCCACGCGTCGCTCGACGGGTCGAGGTTCCACGACTCCGAGGCGTCGAGCACCGGCAGCTTGCGGATGAAGGTGTGCAGGTCCACCAGCTGCTTCTCCAGGAACAGCAGGTAGGACACCGGCACTTCCCGCACCAGGGCGCGGCCGTCGACCGTCACGTCGGCGCGGGCCTCGCAGTTCGCCCAGTCCTTGGTGGCGGTGACGTCGAAGAGCCGGGTGAGGGTGACCGTGGTCGTCCGCAGCACGTCCTCGGCCTTGATCTGGACCCGGGTCGACTCGGGGGGCAGCTGTTCGCCCTCCTCGTCCTTCGGCTGGTAGGTCCGGGAGAGCCCGGAGAGCAGAACGGGCTTCTGCAGGTCGTGATGGGAAGCGGTCAGTTCCTGATGGGACTTGGACTTGACGCCCTTCTCGACCGCGATGATCTGATTGAGTTTCGCCACACCATGACGCTAACAGGCGCGCACCCCTTGATCGAACGAATATCCGCCGGAGGACCCGCGGCAACCGCCGCGCACAGGAACGGGGTTGGCGGACCAGGGGTCCCGCCGCCTCAGTGCGGCGGGTGCGCGCAGCCTCCGTAGTGGTCGGCCACGACGCGGCTCATCGCTCCGAGCGGGTCGGCCACCACCTGGGTCGACGAGAAGAAGACGTTGCCGCGCACCTGCGGGAAGTCGCGGTCGAAGGTGAGGTGGCGGGAGAGCTCGGCGGGATCCTGCCAGGCCGCGGGCTGCCCGGCGACGCCCACCTTGTACAGCGCCTCGCCCACGTACAGCTCGACGTCCGTGCCGGAGACCACGTCCGCCCACCAGGGGACGAGCCGGGCGTAGTCGGCGGCCGGGAACCCGATGTTCCAGTACACCTGCGGAACGATGTAGTCGATCCACCCCTTCTTCACCCACCCGCGGGTGTCGGCGTGCAGATCGTCGTAGGTCTGGACGCCCGCCGTGGTGTCCGAGCCGAGCGGGTCGGTCGCCCGGTTGCGCCACACCCCGAAGGGGCTGATCCCGAAGCGGGTCCGCGGCCGGATCCGCTGGATGCGCACGGCGGTCTCCCGCACCAGCCGGTCGGTGTTGTCGCGCCGCCAGGCGGCCCGGTCCGGGAACCCGGAACCGAAGGCGGCGTACGCGGCATCGTCGTCGAAGACCTGCCCCGCCACCGGGTACGGATAGAAGTAGTCGTCCCAGTGCACCGCGTCGACCGGATAGCGCCGCACGGCGTCGAGCATCGCGTCCTGGACGAACCGCCGCACCTCCGGCAGCCCCGGGTTGTAGTACAGCTTCCCGCCGTACGGGACGACCCACTCGGGGTGCAGCCGGGCCGGGTGGGTCGGGGTGAGCAGGTTCGGGTCGGTGTTGTTGGCGATGCGGTACGGGTTGAACCAGGCGTGCAGCTCCAGGCCGCGCCGGTGCGCCTCGCGCACGGCCGTGCCGAGCGGGTCCCAGCCGGGGTCCTGGCCCTGGGTCCCGCTGAGGTACTGCGACCACGGCTCGTACGGCGACGCCCACAGCGCGTCCGCGGTGGGCCGGACCTGGAGGATCACCGCGTTGAGGCGGCGCTCGACGGCGGTGTCCAGCAGATCGAGCAGTTCCCGCCGCTGCTCCGCCGCCGGCAGACCGGGCGCGGAGGGCCAGTCCGTGTTGGCGACGGTCGCGATCCACATGCCGCGGAACTGGCGGGCGGGATGCTCCCGTTCCGCGTTCCGGACCCTGGCGGCCGCCGCCGCGGGTGTCCCGGTGGCGGCTGCCGCGGCCACCGCGCCGACGGTGCCGATGGCGCCCACGGCGAAGGTCCTGCGAGTGATGTGCCCCATCCGTGCCCCCTGATCGTCGGGTGCTGTCCCGCTGATGATGGTGCGGCCGGGGGGCTGGAGCAATCCTCCGCACGGGCGGAGTAACGTCGGAGCGGGCGGGCCCGCTACCGCGTGGTGCGCCCGCTTATTCCTGTACCACAGCGAAAGGCTTACGAGTGAGCGACATCCAGCGCGTCGGAGTGGTGGGGGCCGGGCAGATGGGCTCCGGTATCGCGGAGGTCTGCGCCCGCGCCGGACTGGACGTCCGGGTCGCGGAGACCACCGGCGAGGCCCTGGAGCTCGGCCGTACCCGTCTGACGAACTCCCTCGGGAAGGCCGCCGAACGCGGCAAGATCACCGAGGAGGAGCGGGACGCGACACTCGCCCGTCTGAGCTTCACCACCGACCTCGGCGAATTCGCCGACCGTGACCTCGTGATCGAGGCCGTGGTCGAGAACGAGCAGGTCAAGACCGAGATCTTCCAGGTCCTCGACCAGGTGGTGACCCGGCCGGACGCCATCCTGGCCTCCAACACCTCGTCCATCCCGCTGGTGAAGCTCGCGGTGGCCACCTCGCGTCCCGAGTACGTGCTCGGGATCCACTTCTTCAACCCGGCCCCGGTGCAGAAGCTCGTCGAGCTGATTCCGGCGCTCACCACCGCGGACGACACCCTCAAGCGGACCGAGAGCCTTGTCACCGACGTGCTCGGAAAGCACGCGATCCGCGCGCAGGACCGCTCCGGATTCGTGGTGAACGCGCTGCTGGTCCCGTATCTCCTGTCGGCGATCCGGATGTTCGAGTCCGGAATCGCCAATCGCGAGGACATCGACAACGGGATGGAAATGGGCTGCGCGCACCCGATGGGCCCGCTCAAGCTCTCCGACCTCATCGGTCTGGACACCATCGCCGCCATCGCGGATTCGATGTACCACGAATTCAAGGAGCCGCTGTACGCCGCTCCCCCGCTGCTCCAGCGCATGGTCGACGCGGGCCGGCTGGGCCGTAAGACCGGCTCCGGTTTCTACCAGTACTGACCGCACCGATGAACGAATGAGAAAGCCGGCCCGCCCTTCCGATGGCGGGCCGGTTCCTTATCCGTGGGCGTTATCCGTGGGCGTTCTCGTAGGCGCTGACGACTTCCTCGGTCGGGCCGTCCATGAGGAGCTCGCCCTTCTCCAGCCACAGCACCCGGTCGCAGGTATCGCGGATCGACTTGTTGTTGTGGCTGACGAGGAAGACCGTGCCCGCTTCCTTGCGCAGCTCGCGAATGCGTTCCTCCGAGCGGCGCTGGAAGGACCGGTCACCGGTGGCCAGCGCCTCGTCGATCATCAGCACATCGTGGTTCTTGGCCGCCGCGATCGAGAACCGCAGCCGGGCCGCCATGCCCGAGGAATACGTCCGCATCGGCAACGAGATGAAATCGTCCTTCTCGTTGATTCCCGAGAACTCCACGATGCCCTGGTACCGCTCGCGGATCTCCTCCTGCGACATCCCCATCGCCAGACCGCCGAGCACGACGTTCCGCTCGCCGGACAGGTCGTTCATCAGCGCCGCGTTGACCCCCAGCAGCGAAGGCTGGCCGTCGGTGTAGACCCGGCCGCTCTCCGGCGGCAGCAGACCCGCGATCGCCCGCAGCATCGTCGACTTGCCCGAACCGTTCGACCCGATCAGTCCGATGGCCTCACCCCGGTACGCGGTGAAGCTCACCCCGCGCACCGCGTGCACCAGCCGGACGTTCGGCGACGACTTACGGGACACCAGGCGGCCGAGGGCGGCCGTCGCACTGCCCTTGCTGTTCCCGGCGCCGTGCACCCGGTAGACGATGTGCACATCGTCCACGATCACGGTCGGGATGCGGGACGCGGCGGGGGCCGCGATACCGGCGGCCCGGTGGTCGGTGTGAGTGGCGCTCTTCTCGATCTCCGCTGTCTCAGCCACGGCCGTACTTCTCCTCAGCCTTCCAGAAATACACGTACCCGCCGACGCCCACCACGACCGCCCAGCCCACCGCCACCGCCCACACGTGCGGCGGCATGTCCTCGGCGGTCACGCTGTCGATCAGCGCGAAGCGCATCAGGTCGATGTACACCGCGATGGGATTCACATCGAGCAGGATCTTCACGAAATACGGTGCCGTCTTCGTGAAATGGCTGATGCTATACATCACACCGGAGGTGTACATCCACGTCCGCAGGATGAACGGCATCAGCTGCGCCAGGTCCGTCATCTTGCTGCCCAGCCGGGCGACGATCAGTGCCAGACCGGCGTTGAACACCGACTGGATGAACAGCGCCGGAATCGCCAGCAGCCACGACCAGGTCGGCACCTCGCCGGTCATCAGCACGATCGAGAACAGCACCAGCATCGACATCAGCAACTGCTGCAGCTGCATCAGCGTGAACGCCAGCGGCATCGACGCCCGCGGGAAGTGCAGCGCCCGGATCAGCCCCAGGTTCCCCGCCACCGCCCGCACGCCGCTCATGATCGACGACTGGGTGAAGGTGAAGATGAAGATGCCGGTCACCAGGAACGCGATGAAGTTGTCCACACCGCGGTCGGTACCCAGCAACAGCCCGAAGATCAGGTAGTACACCGCCGCGTTCAGCAACGGCGTCATCACCTGCCACAGCTGACCCAGCCGGGCATCGGTGTACTGCGCCTGCGTCCGCGCCTTCGCGAACTCGTTGATGAAGTGCCGCCGGCCCCACAACTGCCGGGTGTACTCGGCCAGGCCCGGCCGGGCACCACTGACCGACAGCCCGTACTTCGCCGCCAGATCAGCGGCCGACAGCCCGCCGTCCGGGCTGTCCAGGTCCTGCGCCGCCGCGGGGGCGTCCGTCTGCAAGGTCATGTGACGCGCTTTCGTTCGAGGCGAAAACGGGGAGTGAACACGACACGACGGAACGGATCCGTCTCGTCGTGTGGTCCGACGGTAGAGCATCCATTGAATGGAACGCAACCGTTCCGTCGCCACGTCAGGCTAGGCTCGGCGGCATGCCAACGGAGCCCCGAACCCCTCGTCGCGCCCCCGCGGGAGCCGCCGTGCTCCGGGAGGACGTGACGGACGCCATCCGCAGCGCCGTATTCGACGAGCTGGCGGCGGTCGGCTACGGCCGGATGTCCATCGAGGGGATCGCCCGCCGGGCCGGGGTCGGCAAGGCCGCGGTCTACCGGCGCTGGCGTTCGAAGCTGCCGCTGGTCCTCGACACGGTGTCCGCCGTGGCGGTCCAGGGAATGCCCGCGCCGGACACCGGCTCGCTCCTCGGTGACGTCCGGTTACTGCTGGAGGTCACCGCGCGCGCCCTGCGGCATCCGGTCGCGTCGCAGATCATCCCGGACCTGCTCGCCGAGGCGGCGCGCAATCCGGAGATCGCCGCGGCACTGCAGACGGCGCTGCGCGACACCCAGCGCGGTATCTCGGCGGCCGTCGTGCGCAAGGCGGTCGAGCGCGGCGAACTGGCGGCGGGAACCGACGCGGACCTGTCCCTGGACCTGATCGCGGGTCCGCTCTACTGGCGGCTCGCCGTGATCCGCTCCCCGCTGCCCAAGGGGTACCTCGACAGCCTCGCGGCGGCCACCGTGACCGCCCTGAAGGCGGCCGGGGCGGCGCGCTGACCGCGCCGCTCCGGCCCGCCTCCGGCCGCCCGGTCAGTGCTCGGGCGACCGGATGGAGACGATCTCGCCCTTCCAGAGCTGGAACCAGTGCCCTGCCGCGAGGAGCTCTTCGGAGGCGCTGTTGAGGGCCGCGACTCCGTCACGGGTGTGGTGCCGGTCGGAGAGATAGACCTCGACCCGGCCGCGGCGTTCGCGGACGACCGCGCCGACATCGGGTTGGAGAGGGGCCAGGAGATAGACGATCCGGATCACGGTGTTCCCCATCGATGGCACGCGCGGCCGGCCGAATCCAGGCACCGGATGCGCGTCACGGGGCAACGTACCGCCCGGCCCGCACCCCGACAACAGCTGTACCGGCCAACAACCGCAAGGGAATCCGGCCCCGCGAGCGGGCCTCCGCGACCACCCCTGCCGCACCCTGCGACCGCCTCGTACCGCGCCTTCCGGCGGCTAACGCTCCTCTGCCCGCGCCCGCTCCCACGCCTCGACCGTGGCGCGCAGCCGTCGGCGCTCCGCGGGCGGCATGGCCTCCGCGTAGGTGACGATGACGCGCATGTCGTCGTCGTAACCCTGCACCTCGTCCGAGACCCAGCCGAGGAACTGCTCGGCGGCGGCCCGCTGGACGAGGGCGGCCGGCCGGCGCAGCGCGGCGGCGATGGCGCGCAGCTGGACGGGGCCGGGCGCGGTGGCGACCTGGCCGCGGGCGAGCTTGTGCAGATACGGCTTGGAGACGGTGGCGCCGGTCACCGGGTCGATGGCCCGGTCGGCGAGGTCCTGGTACGAGTCCCCGGCCGTCTGCGCCTCCTGGACCAACCGGGACAGCTGATCGTGGCGTTCACCGACCACCATGCCCACCGTCCCAATTCGTAGACGAAACGTCTCTCAAGTGCTTCACTATTTTTACATGAGACCGGACCATCCCCATAGAGCACTCTCCCCCGTGATCCTCAGCCTCCCTCTCAGCACGCTCACCATCGTCGTCGGCGGACGCCGTGCGCTGGTGCCCGCCGTCGCCGTCGCCGCCCTCTCCCTCCTGCTGCTGATCGGCGCCGCCGCACCCGCCGTGTGGTCCCGCAGGCCCGCACGGCGGGCGGCCGCACTCCACGTCCTGAACAGCCTGCTCGGCCGCGAGCATCACCCCAGGCGCAGATGATGCAGCATCAGCAGCGCGGCGGCCATGTTCGACGCGGGGACCTCACCCCGCGCGACCATGTCCGGCACGGTCTTGAGCGGCACCCACTCCCGCCGGTCCGATTCGAAGTCGTCCTCCGGATGACCGACGTACTCCGCCTCCTCCGACCAGTAGACGAAGTGGCGTGCGTCGGTCAGGCCGTTGGAGGGTTCGACGGTCAGCAGGTGCTGCAGCCGCCCCGGTCGCCAGCCGGTCTCCTCCAGCATCTCCCTGGCCGCCGCCGTCTCGATGTCCTCGCCGTCCTCGACGACCCCGGCCGCGAGCTCCCAGCCCCAGCTGTCGGTGATGAACCGGTGCCGCCACAGCAGCAGCACCTCGTTCGCCTCGTTGACGGCGGTGGCCAGCGCGACCGGCCGCAGCCTGATCAGGTAGTGGTTGAGATGACGCCCGTCGGGGAGTTCGACATCGGCGAGATTGACACGCATCCAGCGGTTTCTGTACACGGTTCGCTCACTAAGGTTCTTCCATTGCACGATTCCGCCACCTTCCTTTCGGATGGTGACAACATCGCAGCTCGCGTGAGCGTCACAACGGAACGCGGAGCAGCTCGTCGATGAGCCCGGCGGCCTGGACCGCCAGCACGCTGTCGCAGGCGGCCAGCTGGCCGCGGACCGCCGCGAACCGGTCGCGCAGACGCTGCGATTCCATACCCCGCCCCTGCTCCACCATCCGGACCGCCAGCGTCGCGGCGTGGTCGGCCTCGCCCCGGCGCAGCTCCACATGGGTCAGCACGGCCAGCCGGTGCACCCGTCCACGGGCGTGCGAGGGGGAACTCACCGCCTGGACGGCGTGTTCGAGGGCGGGCCGCAGCTCACCGAGGCTCAGGAACGCCTCCGCCAACTGCACGTCCACCAGCCCTGGTTGGACATAGGCGGTCTCCGCGGGCTCGTCCTCGGTCCTGATCCGCTGCTCCGCGGTCTCCGCGAGCCGGCCGCAGCGGTGGGCGCTGGGCCGGTCGCCGAGCCGCCCGTACGCCTTGGCCTGCATCGCGTACAGATCCGCGGCCAGTGCGGGGGTGACGTTGTGGCCCGCCGTGCGCAGTGCCGCCTCGGCGAACGCCACCGCCTGCCGGTAGTCGCGCAGATGGAGCGACTGGTAGACGAGCATGCCCACCACACAGGCGCCCAGCCCCCGGTCCCCGGACGCCTTGGCCAGCCGCAGCGACTGGTGGAAGTAGCGCTGCGCGAGCCCGTGCGCGTCCGTGTCGTAGGCGCAGATCCCGGCGATCCCGACGAGCGCCCCGACCGCGCGGTGCAGCTGCCGGCCGAGCGGATCGGAGTAGCGGCCGCGCAGCAGCGGCGCGGCCTGGGAGTTGAGGAAGCCGACGACGCGGTCCCGGGTCGCCACGCCGCCCGCTCCCCGGTACAGCTCCTCGTAGTGCGCGCGGGCGGCGTGCAGCATGGCCACGTCCGCGCCGGTCACCCGCTGCACCCCGGTCCGCGAGACGTCCATGTCCTCCGGCGGGTTCTCCCACTCCCACAGCGGCATGACCGCCTTGGGCCCGGTCAGTACGGGCGCGGTGCGCACATGGGGGCGCTGCTGTTCGTCGGCGCGCCATAACGCGGTGGCGCGTTCCACGAAACCGGTCAGCGGGGTACCCGCCGTCTGGGCCACCGCTCCCCGGTCCATCCCGATGTCGCCGAGGGTCAGCGGGCGTTGCACCAGGCCGCCGAGCACCTCGCGGATCAGGTCGGGCACCTCGCCGCGGGGCCGCTGGCCCTTGATCCAGCGGGTCACCGCGGTGCGGTCGTAGCGGAGCGGCATTCCCCGGGCCCGGCCGAGTGCGTTGATCCGGGCGGCCAGCCCCGCATGGGAGGCACCCGCCTCGTCGAGGACGGCGTCGAACAGCGTGTTGGGTTCCATCCGGTCCCCCTGGTTTCGCCCACTGCGCGCAGCGTAGTACCACCCCGTTCACACGGGGTGTGAGCGGAGCACCCGCATATGCCGTTCGCACACGCTCCCCCGGGAGTTGGCGGCGGGATTGACTGTGCCCCGGGTCGCCGACTCCCCCTCGTGCATTGGCGGCGGCCCACCCCGCACCGCCCGCCCTGCGTTGCCAGGCACACCGCGGCAGGACGGGTGGTGCGGTCCACGACGATCTCTGGGAGGCCGACAGTGACCGGTACATGCTTCCGCTGCGCGGCGAGCGGCGCCGGGACGACACGGGTCGGCACGCTGCGCCCGCGTGAGGGCGGCGACCATCCCGTCTGGGCCTGTGCCGAGTGCCTGCCCGCCGCGCCGGACCCCGACTACTGCTTCTTCGTGCCGTCGACTTCCTGCACGGGGGCGTCACCGGCGTTCCGCTTGACGGAGTCCACTCCGTTCATCGCGCCGGACTTGGACTCGTACGCCTCGCCCACCGCGATGATCTCGCCATTGCCCGCCTTGAGGCGGAACCTCCACTTGTCGGCCTTGTCCTGGTAGACCTCGAACTTACCGGCCACTGCGACCACCTCGTTCCCTTGCGTCCCTGACGTCCTTGCGAAATACGACAGATATCCGCAAAGTACGACGTACAGGGACCGCCCGCCACCGCGGTCCGCGCCCCCGGAGCGGCTCAGCGGCGCGGTGTTCCCGACAGTGCGGCGGAACGGTTCCGCAGCGGGACCCGGGCCACCTCGCGGAGCAGGACGAGCAGGGCCATGTCGTCGGCCGGCCGGCCGCCGGTGTGCCGCAGGGCCGCGGCGCTCAGTGCACGGGCGAAGGGTGCGGCGGCCAGTGCGCCGCCGATCCGCGCGGTGGCGGCCGCGGCCGCCACCGCTTCGGGAAGCGGGAAGAACGTCCCGGACGCGTTGCGGGCGTCCTGCAGCCCGTCGGTGTAGAGCAGCAGGGCCTGGCCGGGCAGCAGCACGCCGTGGTGGGCCGGCGCCGCCCGGTCCCCGTCGTCCAACAGGCCCAGCGGCGGCAGCGGTTCCCCCACCGCCAGCGGCCGCGGTCGCTCGCCGGTCGCGTAGGGCCCGGTCACAAAGGGCTGCGGATGACCGCAGTTGACCGTCTCCAGCTTCCCGTCGTCGCTCAGCTGCACCAACAGCAGGGTGACGAACTCCTCGGCGACCGGGTTCTGCGACTCGGTGTCCGCCACCGCCGGATGCTCCGCGCACGAACGCTGCCGCAGATGGCGCTGGAGCGAACGGTCCAGCCGGGACAGCACCCCGGTCAGCTCGGGCTCGTCGTACGCGGCCTCCCGGAAGCTGCCGAGCAGCGCGGCGACCGAGTCGATCGCGGCCAGCCCGTGGCCCCGGACGTCACCGAGCACCGCCCGCAGCCCGTACGGCGTGGCCAGCACCTCGTACAGGTCGCCACCCACCCGGGCGCCCAGGCTCGCGGAGAGATACTCGCCCGCCACCGCATAGCCGTTCACCCGCGACGGCAGCGGCCGCAGCAGCACCCGCTGGGCGGCGACGGCGATCTCCCGGGTGCGCTCCAGCTCCGCCGCCAGTCCCGCCCGGCGGCCGGCCATCCAGAAGCACAGCGCCACCACGGCGAGCACCGCCACCCCGGTGCCGAGCCGATCCCGCACCTCAAAGGCGCCCTGGCCCACCAGCCCCGCCACCAGCGCCACGAGCGCTATGACACCACTGACCAGCACACACTGCCGCTGACCGGTGCCCACGCACGCGATGGCGGGTGCCACGGCCAGCGCCGGCAGCGGACTCACCCCGTCGGGCGCGACCGCCGCGACCACCAGCACCAGCGCGATCCAGACACCGGGCAGCACGTACACCAGCACGGCCGGGGTGCCGTACGGCACCCCGAGAACTGCTCTGATACGGATCATCCCGCCGGCTCCCCCTAGGTCGTGTCGTCGAAGTCCCGTCTGGCCGGCGGGGCCTGACACGCGCGCTCGCGGCGTTGTCGTCGGTCGCCGATGCTCCGCATGGACTCCCTCCGCCGCCTTGCGATCGCACGCACCAGACCCCGCCGGCCCCGCCCTCCGGGCGGACGACGCTACTTCGACGACACTCCCCGCAGCCGTTGGCGCGGTCGGCGACGGAACCGCCCCCACAGAGATCGGACCCCCGCGTCGCGACCGATTCTGTCGATCCGTGCACCTCCCACAACGCCCAGCCCTGGAGAATCACCCGATCGAGCGAAGAAACCTCCGCACGAGGACAAGCGCTTACCCATAACCAATGCTTCTGTCGATCATACGATCCATCTCTTCGACTTCTGGGCCATGGCGTCGCACCATGGGAGAGAGGAAACGCATCGACCAGCGACCGCTACGAAGAGAGGGAGCGACCATGACCACCGCACGAGAAGCCGCCGCACAACCGGAGGACCTGGCCCGGCTGTTCGTGGAACGGGCGAACGCGGGCGACGCCGAGGGAGTCGCCGCGCTCTACGAGCCCGACGCCGTGCTGGGATTCCCGCTCGGCAGCGAGACCGTCGGCAGGGAGGCGATCCGCGGCGTCATCGAGCAACTGCTGCGGCAGGTACCGCACTTCACGCTGGAGGAGTCGCTGCCCACCCTGGTCAACGGCGATCTGGCGCTGACCGCGACGCGGTCCGCCGACGGGACCGGCGGCCGCGCCCAGGTGGCGCGCCGCCAGCCGGACGGCAGCTGGCTGCGCATCCTGGACCGGCCCGAATCCCGTGACCGGTAGCCCTAAGACGGGGCCCTTGACCGGGTCAGGACCGACGAATGGGGCGCACCCGGAGATCCGGGTGCGCCCCATCGGCGTTCGGTCAGGCCCGGAGGCCCGCTGTCACGCGCCGCGCAGCACCGCGCCGGTGGCCGCGGTGGCCGCGGCGACGGCGGCGTCACGGGCGGCGGTCGTCTCCTCGGCCGTGAGAGTGCGGTCGGCGGCCCGGAAGCGCAGGGCGTAGGCGAGGGACTTCTTGCCCTCGCCGACCTGCTCACCGGTGTAGATGTCGAACAGCCGCAGCGATTCCAGCAGTTCACCGGCACCGGTGCGCAGGGCGGCCTCCACCTCGGCGGCCGGCACGGACGCGTCGGTGATCAGGGCGACGTCCTGCGTGGCCACCGGGAAGGTGGACACCCGGGGCGCCGGGACGGGGCCGGCGGACGCCCGCTCCACGCGGTCCAGGTCGAGCTCCATCGCGGAGGTCTGGTCCGGCAGGTGCAGCGCCTTGACGACCCGCGGGTGCAGTTCACCGGCGTGGCCGACGAGGAGCTCCGCGCCGTCCACCACGGCGAGCAGCGCCGCGCAGCGGCCCGGGTGGAACGGGGCGTGCTGGTCCTGGCGGACGATCAGCTCGACCCCGGCCTCGCGGGCGACGGTGCGGCCGGCCTCGATGGCGTCCGCCCAGCTCGCGGCGGTGCCCTTGCCCCACCAGCCGGCCTGCTCGCGCGCGCCGGACAGCGCGACGGCGACCCGGCGCGGCTGCTCGGGCAGCGCGGCGTTCAGCGCCGCGATCTCCTCGTCGGTGGGCCGGCGGTCGACCGGCAGCCGCGGCGGCGACGGCTCGGCGCCGGTGGGCAGGAAGACCAGACCGGTCTCGAACAGGGCCAGGTCGTGCGAGCCCCGTCCGATGTTGCGGCGCAGCGTGGCCAGCAGTCCCGGCAGCAGCGTCGTGCGCATCGCCGGTTCCTCGTCGGAGAGCGGGTTGACGAGCTTGACGGTGCGGCGGCGCGGGTCGTCCGCCTCCAGGCCGAGCTGGTCGAAGGCGGCCTCGCCGAGGAACGGCGTGTTCTGCACCTCGACGTAGCCGGCTCCGGCCAGCGCCCGGCCGGTCCGGCGGCGCAGCTGCTGCGATCCGGTCAGACCGCGGCCGGACGGCAGCTTGGGCAGCGTCGACGGCAGGTTCTCGTACCCCTCCAGCCGGATGACCTCTTCCGCGAGGTCGTTCGGGTCGGTGAGGTCCGGGCGCCAGCTCGGCACGGTGACGACGAGCTCGTCGGAGCCGTAGACGTCACAGCCGACCTGCTGCAGCCGGCGCACCACGGTCTCGCGGCCGTACTCGGTGCCCGCGACGCGGTCCGGGTGGTCGGCCGGGATGGAGATGGTGCGCGGTGCGGACGGGGAGATGATCTCCGTGACGCCCGGCTCCGCGGTGCCGCCCGCGAGCAGCACCAGCAGGTCGGCGGTGCGCTGTGCGGCGGCCGAGGTGGTCTGCGGGTCGGTGCCGCGCTCGAAGCGCTTGGACGCCTCGGAGGACAGCTTGTGCCGGCGGGCGGTGCGGGCGATGGTGACCGGCTCGAAGTGCGCGGCCTCGATGACGACGTCGGTGGTGCCGCGCACCTCGCCCGTCGTCTCGTCGCGGACGGCGTCCGCGATCTCGGTGTCGGCCCCGCCCATGACGCCGGCCAGACCGATCACACCGCTGTTGTCGGTGATCACCAGGTCCTCGGCGTCCAGCACGCGCTTCGCGCCGTCGAGCGTGGTGAGCTTCTCGCCGGGCTGTGCGCGGCGGACGCCGATCGGGCCGTCGACCCGGGTCCGGTCGTAGGCGTGGAGCGGCTGGCCGAGCTCCAGCATCACGTAGTTGGTGACGTCCACGGCCAGGCTGATCGGCCGCATGCCGGCCTTCTGCAGCCTGCGCTGCAGCCAGATCGGGGAGCGGGCCTCGGGGTCCAGGCCGACCACGGTGCGGGCGGTGAAGCGGTCGCAGCCGATCGGGTCGCCCACCTTGACCGGGTAGCCGTACGCGTTCGGCGGCGGCACGTCGAGCAGCGCCGGGTCGCTCAGCGAGATCCCGTAGGCGATGGCGGTCTCGCGGGCGACACCGCGCATCGACAGGCAGTAGCCCCGGTCCGGGGTGACGGCGATGTCGAGCACCTCGTCGACGAGCTCCAGCAGCGCGATCGCGTCGGTGCCGGCCTCGTGCTCCGGCGGGAGCACGATGATGCCGTCGTGGTCGTCGCCCATGCCGAGCTCGGCGGCCGAGCAGATCATGCCGTGCGAGGTCCTGCCGTACGTCTTGCGCGCGGCGATCTTGAAGTCGCCGGGCAGCGTCGCGCCGGGCAGCACGACGACGACCTTGTCGCCGACGGCGAAGTTCCGGGCGCCGCAGACGATCTCCTGCGGCTCACCGGTTCCGTTGGCACTGCCCACGTCGACCGTGCAGAAGCGGATCGGCTTCTTGAAGCCCTCCAGCTCCTCGATGGTGAGGACCTTGCCGACCACCAGCGGGCCGGTCAGGCCGGCGCCGAGCTGCTCGACGGTCTCGACCTCGAGGCCGGAGGAAATGAGCTTGGCCTGGACGTCACGGCCGGTTTCGCCGGCGGGCAGGTCGACGTACTCCCGCAGCCAAGAAAGCGGGATCCGCATCAGATCTCCATCCCGAACGGAAGGGTGAAACGCACGTCACCCTCGATGATGTCTCGCATGTCCGCGATGTTGTGACGGAACATCAGCAACCGCTCGATGCCGAAGCCGAAGGCGAACCCGCTGTACTTCCGGGGGTCGACGCCGCACGCGGTGAGCACCCGCGGGTTGACCATGCCGCAGCCGCCCAGCTCGATCCAGCCCTCGGAGGAGCAGGTCCGGCAGGGGCGGTCCGGGTCGACGGCCGACTCGCCGCGGCACGCGAAGCACTGCATGTCCATCTCGGCGGACGGCTCGGTGAACGGGAAGTACGCGGGCCGCAGCCGGGTGGTGAGGTCGCCGCCGAACAGGGCGCGGACCATGTGGTCCAGCGTGCCCTTGAGGTCGGCCATGGTCAGGCCCTCGTCGATGGCGAGCAGCTCGACCTGGGCGAAGACCGGGGTGTGCGTGGCGTCCAGCTCGTCGGTCCGGTAGACCCGGCCCGGGCAGATGACGTAGACCGGCGGCTCGCGGTCGATCATCGAACGGATCTGTACGGGAGACGTGTGGGTGCGCAGCACGACGCCCGACTCCGCGGCGTCCCCGGCGGAGCCGCCGGCCAGCGGCTGGACGAAGAAGGTGTCCTGCATCTCGCGGGCCGGGTGGTCCGGCGGGAAGTTCAGGGCGTCGAAGTTGAACCACTCGGCCTCGATCTCGGGGCCTTCGGCGACCTCGTAGCCCATGGCCACGAAGACGTCCTCGATGCGGTCCGAGAGCGTGGTGAGCGGGTGCCGGGCACCGGCCGGGACCCGGTCGTAGGGCAGCGTGACGTCCACTGCCTCCTCGACGAGCACCCGGGCGTCGCGCTCGGCCTCCAGCTCGGCCTGGCGGGCGGCCAGCGCCTTGTTCACCCCGCCGCGGGCCTGGCCGACGCGCTTGCCGGCCTCCGCCTTCGCGTGCGGCGGCAGGGCCCCGATCTCACGGTTCGCGAGGGCGAGCGGCGACCGGTCACCGGTGTGTGCCACCTTGACCTCGCGCAGCTCGTCGAGGCCGGCGGCCGCGGCGATGGCGGCGAGCGCCTCGTCCCGCATGCGCTCGATCTCTTCGGGTTTCAGTGCCTCGACCTCGACAGGGTCGTACGACTTGTTCGGTGCCGACATCTCTTCCCGTTCCGAATTGGGTGCTGTGAGCGGCCTGCCCGACCGGACACAAGCCAAGGGTCCGAGTCTACTGGGGCCGCGCTGATGAGCCGGTCACGCCCGTCGGACCGAGCGGGGTCATGGCTCAGGCCATGAACGCCGGCGCCCCGACGGGCAGAATAAATCGGAACTGGGCTCCGCCGCCGGGGGCCCGGCCGACCGCGATCGTCCCGCCGTGCGCCTCGACGATGCCCTTGACGATGTACAGGCCCAGGCCGGTGCCGCCGCGCTTGCTCCCCCGCCAGAAGCGGGTGAAGACGCGGCTCATCGACTCCTCGGGGATGCCGGGGCCCTCGTCGCTCACCGTCAGTGCCGTACCTTCCGCGCGTTCCTTGTCCGGGGTGCCCAGAACCGAGGGCGCCACCTCGATGGTGACCTGTCCCTCGCCGTGCCGCACCGCATTTTCCAGCAGGTTGCCGAGGATCTGGTCGATCTTGTCGGGATCGGCCCACAGGGCGGGCAGCGGCTGGGTGACCTCGACCCGGAAGCGGTCCCTGGACTGCCCGGCGGCCACATGCGAGTCCACATGCCGGTTGACCATCGCGGCGATGTCGACCGGCTGGCGGCGCACCTCCAGGCGGCCGGAGTCGATCCGGGAGATGTCGAGCAGCTCGGCGATCAGCCGGGTGACGCGGTTGGCGTCCTGGTCGACGGTCTCCAGCATCAGTTTCTTCTGGTCGTCGGTGAACCGCTCCCACTTGGCCAGCAGCGTCGCGGTGAAGCCCTTGACCGAGGTGAGGGGCGAGCGCAGCTCGTGCGCGACGGTGGCGATCAGCTCGGCGTGACTGCGCTCGGTACGGCGCCGCGCCTCGGTGCCGCGCAGGGCGACGACGAGCCGGCGGACCGGGCCGGTCGGGTGGGTGCGCACATAGCGCGCGGAGACCAGCACCTCGCGGCCGCCGGGCAGCAGCAGATTCCGTTCCGGCTGGCCCACCCGGATCGCGAGCCCCTGGTACGGGTCGGTCAGCGACCACCAGCGGCGGCCTTCGAGGTCCTCCAGCGGCAGCGCCCGCTCGATGGGCGCGCCCAGCACGTCGGCCGGGTGCAGCGCGGTGATCCGGGCGGCGGCGGAGTTGAAGCAGATGACCCGGCCGTCCTCGTCCGCGACGACGAGTCCGTCGGGAAGGTCGTCCGGTGTGAGTCCGTACTCGCCCAGGCCCGCCGCCCAGCTCGCGAGCGTGGCAGGCGTGGTGCTCTCGGTAGCCGCGACGTCCATCTCCGCACCCCCCTTCTCAGGGCCCCCGGGCCGCAACCCTACTAGCTGGATGTGACGGAGCGGCACCCTCCGGGCGCACGCTGCGCCCGGGCGGAGGCATAGAGGCACACGGCGGCGGCCGTGGCGAGGTTGAGACTTTCGGCCTTGCCGTGGATCGGGACGCGCACCACCTCGTCCGCGAGTGCGCGGGTCTCCTCCGGCAGTCCCCAGGCCTCGTTGCCGAAGATCCAGCCGGTGGGGCCGCCCATGGTGCCCTCGTCGAGTTCGGCGTCCAGGTCCCGTACGCCGGCTCCGTCGGCGGCGACCAGCCGCACTCCGGCCGCGCGCAGGCCGGCGACGGCCGTCTCGACGGGTACGCCGACGGCGACGGGCAGATGGAAGAGACTGCCGACCGAGGCGCGCACGCACTTGGGGTTGTACAGGTCGACGGAGGCGTCGGTGAGGATCACCGCGTCGGCGCCGGCCGCGTCCGCGCAGCGCAGCACGGTTCCGGCGTTGCCGGGGTCCCGGACGTGCGCGAGGACCGCGACGAGTTGGGGAGCGGATCGCAGAATGTCATCGAATGGGGAGTCCAGGAAGCGGCAGATGCCCACGATGCCCTGCGGGGTGACGGTGTCGGAGATCTCGGCGACGACCTCGTCGGCGGCGGTGAGCACCGGGGCCCCGATCGCGCGGGCGGCCGCGACGATGTCGGCGTGCCGCTCGGCGGCCTCGGGGGTCGCGTACAGCTCGATGAGCGTGCGCCCGGCGGCGCCACCGGGGTGGCTGATGGCCTCCCTGACCGCCTGCGGGCCCTCCGCGATGAACCGTCGCTCCTTGCCGCGGAAGCTGCGCTTGGCCAGGCGGTGGGCCGCGGTGACACGCGGGGATCGCAAGGAGGTCAGCTCGGGCTCGGGGCTCGCCATGGGGAGTGCTCGCTTCTGGGGTGGATCCGGGAGATGACGTAGGCCCTGGGCGCCGGGACAGCACACGGACCCGCAGGCTCAGCCTGCGGGTCCGGGGACTGCCGTGGGGGTCACTCGGGGCGACCCCGGCAGCACCCCGTCGCGTCGTTCTCAGGCGGCCTTGGGCGCGTTGACGTCCGTCGGCAGCGCCTTCTTGGCAACCTCGACCAGCGCGGCGAAGGCGTTGGGGTCGTTGACGGCCAGCTCGGCGAGGATCTTGCGGTCCACCTCGATGTTGGCGGCGTTCAGACCCTGGATGAGGCGGTTGTACGTCATGTCGTTCTGACGGGCAGCGGCGTTGATGCGCTGGATCCACAGCCGACGGAAGTCGCCCTTGCGCTTCTTGCGGTCGTTGAAGTTGTAGACCAGGGAGTGGGTGACCTGCTCCTTGGCCTTGCGGTACAGGCGCGAACGCTGACCGCGGTAACCCTTCGCCGCTTCGAGGATTGCCCTGCGCTTCTTGTGGGCGTTTACAGCCCTCTTGACGCGTGCCACTTGATAACTCCTTGTAGGGGACCGCGGGGGGACTCACGCGGCCCGAAAGCGATGGGATCCCGGTTGGACGTCGCGCCCCTCGGTGTCCTCACGGACGATGGGGCGCGGCCGTCACAGACCGAGAAGCTTCTTGATCTTCTTGGTGTCGGCCTTGGCGAGCTGGACCGTGCCGGCGAGGCGGCGCGTCTTGCTCGACGGCTTGTGCTCGAGCAGGTGACGACGGCCGGCGCGCTCACGCATGATCTTGCCGCTGCCGGTGACCTTGAAGCGCTTGCTGGCACCGCTGTGCGTCTTGTTCTTCGGCATGTCGCCGTAGTCTCCTCGTCGCTGGCCCTCCCGTCCGCCACAGGTGCGGACGGAGAGCGTCAGTACTGTCTTCCATCCCGGAACGGTGCCCCGGGGCCTTACGCGGTCTCAGTTGTCCTCGACCGGCTTGTCGGCAGGCTTCTCAGCCGATTCCTCGGCCGCTTCGACGACCGGCGCCTCGGCGGACTCCTCGGAACCCTCGGAGTTCTCGACGGTGCCGTCGATGGACTCGTCGTGCTCGTCGGACTCGTCGTCGGAGCCGTAACCCTGACGCTCGGCCTTGCGAACAGCCGCTGCCTCGCGGGCTTCGGCCATCGCTTCGGTCTTCTTCTTGTGAGGACCGAGAACCATGATCATGTTTCGGCCGTCCTGCTTCGGATTCGACTCGATGAAGCCGAGCTCCTCCACGTCGGACGCCAGTCGCTGCAGCAGCCGGAAGCCCAGCTCGGGGCGGGACTGCTCGCGACCACGGAACATGATCGTGATCTTGACCTTGTCGCCCTGCTTCAGGAAGCGGACGACGTGGCCCTTCTTGGTGTCGTAGTCGTGCGGGTCGATCTTCGGCCGGAGTTTCATCTCCTTGATGACCGTGTGCGCCTGGTTCTTGCGCGCCTCACGGGCCTTCATGGCCGATTCGTACTTGAACTTCCCGTAGTCCATGAGCTTGCACACGGGCGGACGTGCGGTCGCTGCGACCTCGACCAGGTCGAGGTCGTATTCCTGCGCAAGCTCCAGGGCCTTGGCAAGCGGCACGATGCCGACCTGCTCACCACTGGGACCGACGAGTCGCACCTCGGGGACGCGAATGCGGTCGTTGATGCGAGGCTCGACGATGCGGGGCTCGGCGCTGATGGGGCCTCCTCGGTTGCACCACGCGGCCGCCTGGCGGACAGCCACGTAACGTCTGTGTCGTCCGACCCCTGTACTCAGAACGCAAAAAACGCCCCGAACAGGTCACAGGCAGGGCTCCTCAAAACCGGGAGCACCGCCACGGAACACCGCGGGGCGCAACAGGCAGCGCGTTCGGCATCCGGGAGAACCATCCACCGAAGAACGCTGCCAGACCGGACCCGCCAACCTCTCGGTCGGTCGGGTGGGAGATCGGAGCCTCCACTTGTGGGCCGGGCACAGGTGTGTCCGACCGGTCGATTTGCAAGCATACCAGTGACCTGCGGAAGCCCGTAATCGGCGGGATCGTACCCGTCGGCGTGGGCCTGCCGCGCGGTCGCCTATCGTGAGGGCCATGAGTGACGAGAACGAGACCCCTGACTTCGACGCGATGACCCGCGACATCGCGGACGTTCCCGCGGTCGAGGTCATCACGACGGTGGCGGTCCACCTGATGAGCGCGGCGGCCGTCAACCTGGGCCTCGCCGAGGAGGGCCCGGAGCACAAGGACCTGGACGAGGCCCGGAAGCTGATCACCGCACTGGCCGGCCTGGTCACCGCCGGCGCGCCGGAGATCAGCACCTACCACGCCGCCCCGCTCAAGGACGGTCTGAAGTCGCTGCAGCTGGCCTTCCGCGAGGCCTCCCTGGTACCGGACGAGCCCGGCCACGGACCCGGCGAGAAGCTCACCGGACCCGTCTACAGCTGAGCTGAAGCCGGGCCGACGGGACCGCCGGGCGCGCCGCCCCAGGTCGCGTCAGGCCGTCTCCGGCCGTTCCGCCCCGGTGTCCCCGGCATCCCGGGCGGCCTGATCGGCGTGGTCGGCGTGGTCGTCCACCCGGAGGCCGCCGTGCCGCGCGGCCGTCGGCGGGTGGGTCACATGGTGCACCAGCGCCGCCAGCGCGCCGCCGATCAGCGGCGCCACGAGGAACAGCCACAGCTGCGACAGCGCGGCTCCGCCCGCGAAGAGGGCGGGGCCGAGGCTGCGCGCCGGGTTCACCGAGGTCCCGGTCAGCGGGATGCCGACCAGGTGGATCGCGGCCAGCGCCAGGCCGATCGGCAGGCCGTCGAAGCCGAACACCGCCACCTTGTGCGTGACGGAGAGCACCACGAACACCAGCAGGAACGTCAGCACCACCTCGACGACGAACGCGCCGCCGATGTTGATGCCGACCGCGGACCGGCTGCCGTAGCCGTTGGTGCCGAACGCCCCGCTGGTCTTCAGCCCCGGCACCTGCTTGGCCACCAGGAAGAGCAGCGCGGCGCCCGCGATGCCGCCCAGCAGCTGGGCGACCCAGTACTCGACGGCCGTCCGGACGCTGATGCGCCCGGCGACCAGCATGCCGAGGGTGACGGCCGGGTTCACATGGCAGCCGGAGATCGGGCCGAGCGCGTAGGCCAGCGCCAGCAGTGTGAAGCCGAAGGCGAGCGCGATGCCGAGGGTGCCGATGTACTCACCCGCCAGTACCGCGGATCCGACGGCGAAGAAGACCAGCAGCAGCGTGCCCAGGAATTCACAGGTCACTGTCCGCTTGTCCATGGGGCCTCCTGGCATCGATTACTGCCCGTATGCGTGCACTGTCGGTCTGCTCTCGCATTCTCGGTCCCAGGACCGCATCGCACACTTCGGCAGACAGTGGGGCATACCGGTTGTCACCCGGCCGTCGGCCGGACCGGTCCGCTCAGCGCGTGAACAGCGGCTCGCCCGACACCTCGGCATCCGGCCCCAGCAGCGCGAGGTCGAGCCCGCGGACCAGCCGGGACCGCAGCACCTCGTCGGCCGACAGGGCGGTGGCGATCCGCCGGGCCACCTCGGCCACCGCCGCGTCCGGGGCGAGGACCAGGCCGAGGGTGCCGTCCGAGGTGCCGGCCGGGGACAGATACGCGCGCAGCACCCCCGGTTCGGCGGCGACGGCCGCGCGCAGCGCGCCGAGCACCTCAGGATCGCCGAGCGGGTCCACGTGCGCACGTCCCAGGGCGACGGCGCGCAGCGCCGGGCCGGTGAGGGCGTACGGGGCCGGTCCCGCCATGTCGATCAGCAGGGTGTCGGCCTTCTCGTGCGCGAGGGCCTGGAGCGCCTGGTGCAGCGGGACGGCGACCGGCCGGGCGTCGGGGCGCCAGCGGGCGAGGGATTCGACGGAGGTGAAGGCGGGCAGCGCCCGCCGGCCGTCGGCGGCCTGGATCGTGGGTACCGCCATGTCGCTGGTCTTCTCGCGGCGCAGACCGTCAGGGCCGGTCTCCACCTCGCCCAGTACGGCCACCACGGGGACCAGCAGACGGGCGCCGGGCAGCGCGGCGAGTACACCGGGCTCGGTCCGGCTGTCGTCGGCGTAGGCGGCGAGTGCGGTGGCCAGCGCCGCGTCGGCCGAACCGTCGTCGTCGGCGAAGCCAGGGTCGGGGATATTCTTGAGTGACACGCTGGGCAGCGTATCCGGCCCCGGCCGGCTGCCGTCGACGGGCTCGTACCGCCCGTTTTCTCACGGCTTGTTCATCCGTGTCTCAGCGTGCGCGCAGGTTCGATTCCCATGCTTGCGGGAATGCGACCTCACAACCGGCACCGGACCCGTCATACCGGCCGCACCGTCATCATCGCGACCATCGCGGCCG
This sequence comes from Streptomyces sp. RKAG293, assembly GCF_023701745.1. Lineage (NCBI taxonomy): Bacteria > Bacillati > Actinomycetota > Actinomycetes > Kitasatosporales > Streptomycetaceae > Streptomyces > Streptomyces sp. RKAG293. The sequence continues at coordinate 2,254,504 of NZ_JAJOZB010000001.1, forward strand.
TCGTACTGGCGGGTGGCGGGGTGGTGGCGGGCGTCCACGCGATGGCGCGGCCGCCGGCCGGGGCAGAGGTGCGTCCGGCCGCCTCCTCCGGTGCGGCGCAGCCGGCCGGGGAGGGTGGGGAGAGCATGCCGACCGGGGCATCCGCGGCGGACCGGGACCAGGAGCTGAGCGACGCGCTCGGCACCGTGGCCGACTCGACCGACGCCGACTTCTCCGTCGCCGTGCTGGACACCGCGTCCGGCGCGCAGGCGGTGTACGGGGACGGGACGTACGACACGGCGAGCATCGTCAAGGTCGACATCCTCGCGGCACTGCTGCTGACGGCGCAGGACGCCGGGCGCGGTCTCACCGCCCAGGAGACGGCGAACGCCACCGTCATGATCGAGCAGAGCGACAACGACGCCGCGACCGCGCTCTGGCACTCCGTCGGCCGCGCGGACGGCCTCGCCGAGGCCAACGAACGCCTCGGGCTGACCGGGACCGAGGGCGGCGACGGCGATCTGTGGGGGCTCACCAGGACCACGGCCGCCGACCAGCTGCGGCTGCTGCGGGCGGTGTTCGGTGCCGACTCACCGCTGGACGCCGACTCGCGCAGGTATCTGCAGGGGCTGATGGGGCGGATATCCGACGGTCAGGACTGGGGCGTCACGGCGGCGGCGGTGCCGGCGTCCGACACCGCGCTCAAGAACGGCTGGCTGCAGCGCAGCACGACCGGGCTGTGGGACATCAACAGCATCGGCCAGGTCGCCACGGATCGGAGCACCTATCTCGTCGCGGTCCTGACCAGTGGAAACACCACTCAGGCCGCGGGGATCGCGCTGGCAGAGGACGTCGCGCAGGCGGCGGTGGGCGCGTTCGAGTAGGGACGTTCCGGTGTTCCGGTTTTCAGGCGTTCCCGTGTTCAGGTAGGGATTCCGTGCGTCGCCCGGCGCCGTGACCGGCCGAGGCGGGGGCGGAACCAGAGCAGCGCCGCCGCGCCGACCAGGACTCCGCCCAGCAGTGCACAGGTGACCGCCACCCCGTCGCCGAGACCGCCGCCGTCCGCGGCCGGCGAGAGCGTGATCGTCGGGCCGGCGCCGAAGTACCGCCGCGCCGAGGGGGCCGGGGTCGGCGCCTCGGCCCGGGGTTCGAGCTTCGCCGCCGCCTTGAGCGCCGCGGCCGGGTCCATCAGACCGGTGCCGACCGCGTCGCTGCGGCCGCCGGCCGGCCGCTCACGGGTGGTGCTCTCCAGGAGCTGCTTGATCTGCGCGGGGCTCAGCTTCGGGTAGGCGGAGCGGATCAGGGCCACCGCGCCGGAGACGTACGCCGAGGCGGGGCTGGTCCCCCACCCTTCGTAGTACTTGCGGTTGGGGTCGGCCAGGATGACGTCGACACCGGGCGCCGAGACGGAGGCGTACCAGCGCCGGGTGGAGAACGAGGCGTGCGCGCCGACCCGGTCCACGGCCGCGACCGCGATCACCCCCGGGTAGGCGGCCGGGTACGAGGAGCGGTCCGCCTGCTCGCCGCCGTTGCCCGCCGACGCGACGACTACCACGCCCTTGCCGAGGGCGTACTGGATCGCGTTGTCGTAGTCCGCGGTGGGCACGGCGGTCGCGCTGTCGTCGCCGAGCGACAGGTTGATGACGCCGGCTCCGTGGTCGGCGGCCCAGCGGATCCCGTCAGGAACCGCCTTTCCCCTGCTCGCGCGGGCTTCGTCGCGCCGGGGGTCCTTCTCCTCCAGGATCACCCGGACCGGCAGGATCTTGGCCCGGGGCGCGATGCCGAGGACGCCCTGCGAGTACCCGGGGCCATGGCCGTGGCCCGCGATGATGGCGGCCATGCCGGTGCCGTGCTTGGCCCACGTGCTGTCGCCGGGACCTGATCCGAAGCCGATGAGGTCGTTGCCGGGCAGGACCTGTCCCGCCAGGTCGGGGTGGGTGCCGTCGACACCGGTGTCCAGTACGGCGACGGTGACGCCGGCGCCCTGGCTCGTGCGCCAGGCGTCGTGCGCGTGCAGGGCGTCCAGCGTCCATTCCGCGTCGCGGACCGAGTCGGCGCGGGCGGACGCGGCCGGCAGCACGGCGAGCAGGGCTCCCAGCAGGGCGGCGGCGGTACGCCCGAGGGCGGCCGATCTCCTCACGATGCCCCCCGGGAGGACGTGGCGTCGGTCGTGACGGCCTTGTGCAGCCGGGATTCGAGGTCGGCGGCCAGGACGAGGACGTCGGTGCCGAGGCCGGCCTGGGCCGGCGCGGTGGTGGCACCGGGCGCGGTGGCCACGGCGGCCGGCTGCGGTTCGGGAACCGGACGGCCGTCCGCGAAACCGCTCACCGCGTAGACCACGACGGGGAGGGTGGCGGAGACGCTCACCGTCCAGCTGGCCCGCTGCGCGTCGCCGAAGGAGGCCGCCGCGGTGCCGGGGAACGCGACCGGATGCGGCATCAGATCCAGCCGGGAGCCGAGGTGTTCGCTGGTCCAGCGGTGGTTCAGCGCGCTCATGCCGGCCGCGTCGCCGCCGGTGACGAGCAGGCCGACGGTGGTGACGCGGCTGGAGGTGGCGTCGACGTAGGTGGCGCGCAGCACCTGCACGCAGCCCACCGGGGCCAGCACCTTCGCCAGCAGCGGGTCGAAGGCGCCCGCGCAGCCGGCGGCCGGGGCGACACCGATCCGCGTGTAGGTCCGGTCGGCGCCACCGGGGCCCGCGCCCGGCCGGCTCACGACCGGCGGCAGCAGGGTGTCGACCGGAACGCTGTGCCACAGGTCGCCGGCGCGGGCGTAGGCGCCCTGGGTCGTCCCCACCGCGGCCGGGTCGTGGTTGATCAGGGCGCCGGTGGCGGCGCCGGTGAACAGTCCGAGGCCCAGGACGAGGCAGAGCGCCGACGCGGTGCGGCCGGCGGCCGTACGGGGACGGCGGGCGGGCGGCGCCGGGACCGCGAACGGCTCGGGTACGGCGGGTGGTTCGGTTTCCGGGCGCGTCCGTGCCTGGTGCGGCGGAGTGGCGGGGCGCGGTGGTTCCGGGTGCCGTGACAGGAACGGTGACGCGGCGGCCGGTGGTGCGGCGGGCGGCGGCGGCACGGTCGGCGGTGCGGGCGTCCGGTCCGCCGGCCGCTCCTGCGGGCGGCGCGCGGCGATCTGCTCGCGGGCCGCCGGGCGGTGCACGGGCCGCGGCGGGGTCGTCGGGTACAGCGCGGGGAACGCGGGCGGCTGCGGGGGGACGGCTGCCCCGCTCCGTTCTCGACCCCCGTGCTCACCCGTGCCCCCTCGCAATGTCCCTACGTGGTCTGGCGCCACTCTACGGGCTCCGGCTGTGCCGTGGATCGGGGGCGGCGCAGGTCGCGGGGGGTCCTGCGGGGCGGGTGCCACGGCGGCCCCCGCCAGATCCGGCGGTACCGGGATGTTCCGCCCCGGAAGCGCCGCGGCAGTGCCGCGGAAGTGCCCCTCGCCCGGCAACGCCCCGCCCGGGACCTGCCCGTGACCCCCGCCCCCTACCGTTCGGTAGTCACCGTCTGGCAAGCTGCGCGCATGTCTGATCCCGCAGCCGACCGCGTCCGGTACGACCGGGCCACCGCCCATCTCGACGCCCCGGTCGCCATCGTCGACCTGGAGGCGTTCGACGCCAACGCCGCCGATCTGACCCGCCGGGCCGGCGGGAAGCCGATCCGGGTGGCGTCCAAGTCGGTGCGGTGCCGGGCGCTGCTGGAACGCGTGCTGGCTCGTGACGGGTTCGCGGGCATCATGTCGTTCACCCTGGACGAGTCGCTGTGGCTGGCGCGGGCGGGCTTCGACGACGTGCTGCTGGCGTACCCCTCCGCGGACCGCGACGGCTTCGCGGAGCTGGCCGGGGATCCCAAACTGGCCGCCGCCGTGACGGTGATGGTCGACGACATCACCCAGCTGGACCTGATCGACGCGGCCCGCCGCGGCGGCTCGGAGCGGATCAGGGTCTGCCTGGAACTCGACACGTCGCTGCGGATGCTGGGCGGCCGGGTACGGATCGGCGCGCTGCGGTCCCCGCTGCGGGAGCCCGGGCAACTGGCCGACCTGGCGCGGGCGATCGCCCGCCGGCCCGGATTCCGGCTGGCCGGGATCATGGCGTACGAGGGCCATGTGGCCGGGGTCGGCGACTCGCTGGCGGGCCGGCCGGTGCGCTCGCGGGTGATCCGGCTGATGCAGGCCGCCGCGCGCAAGGAACTGGCGGTCCGGCGGGCCGAGGTGGTGCGGGCGGTGCGGGCCGTCGCCCCCGAGCTGGAGTTCGTCAACGGTGGCGGGACCGGCAGTGTGCAGCACACGGCGGCGGAGGACGCGGTCACCGAGATCGCGGCCGGCTCCGGGCTGTTCGTGCCGCGGCTGTTCGACAACTACACGTCGTTCCGGGGGCGTCCGGCGGCGCTGTTCGCACAGCCGGTGGTGCGCCGTCCCGGCGTGGGCATCGTGACCGTGCTGGGCGGCGGCTATCCGGCGTCGGGCGCCGCGGGCCCCGACCGGCTGCCCGTGCCGTACCTTCCGCAGGGCCTGCGCTACGACCCGCAGGAGGGTCCCGGCGAGGTGCAGACGCCGCTGCTCGGATCGCCCGCGGACGATCTGCTGATCGGCGACAAGGTGTGGTTCCGGCACGCCAAGGCCGGGGAGCTGTGCGAGCGCTTCGCCGAGCTGCAGCTCGTGGAGGGCGACCGGATCACCGCGACGGTGCCGACCTACCGGGGCGAGGGCAAGACGTTCCTGTGAACGTCCCTGCCCCGCCGGCCCCGTTTCCGGTGGCCGGCGGGGGCGCGGTCAGACGCCGGTGCCGCCCGTGCCGCCGGAACCACTGGCGGCCTTGATGCCCTTGGTGATCCGGTCCATGGCCTCGGGACCGGGGGCCTTCGCGTTGATGTCGAAGCCGTAGCGGACCACGACGAGCTGCTGCGGACTGGCCGGTGACGGGAAGACCAGCGACTGGACGTAGCCGTCGTCGCCGACCTTCGTCACGACCTGCCAGCGCACCAGGTACCCCTGCTGTCCGGCGACGGTGACCGGCTGCGAGAGCAGCTCCTTGTGGGAGGTGAGCCCGCCCTCGTAGGACTGCTCCGCGTTGACCGGGATGTCCTCCTTGGCGGCGGCCTCGGGCGTCGTGCTCTTGAGCTTGAACGCCACGGCGGGCGCGGAGAACACTCCGCCGCGGACGCAGTTCTTGGCCGGGTCGGAGACGCACGGGTAGCCGCCGATGGTCAGGCCCGCGCCGCCGGCGCCGGCCTTGCCCTGCCAGCCGGGCAGGATCGGCAGACTGATCTTGTCCAGGGCGTCCACGACGACACCACTGGTCTGGGGTGCCTGGTCGGGGCCCTGCGACGGCCCGTCCGAACCGCTCGGCCCGTCGCCCGGGGTGCTCGGCGCGCTGGTGGACGGGGCCGCGTGGTCCGAGCCCTTGTCACCGCCGCTGTCCTTCAGCATGACGACGCCGCCGACCACACCGCCGACGAGGACGAGGACGGCGATGACGCCGATCGCGATCACGCCTCCCCTGCGGGCCGGCCGGTCCGGCACGCTGCCACCGGGATAGGCGGCGTAGGACGGGATGCCGGGGGCCGCGGCCTGGTCGGCCGGGGCCTGGGCGGTCCGCGTGTACTCGCTCCACGCGGCGCCGTCCCACCACCGTTCCAGGGCCGGGCCGTTGCCTGTGTGCCCGGGCTCTGGATACCAGCCGGGCGGGGTCGTCATGGTCACGGCCGTCACCCTAAGGCCACAGCATGAGAATCCCGTAAGTACGGCGGTTACAGGCAGGTCACATGACCGGCATGGCGGTGTGCCGGGCGCTGCGCCGCAGCTCCGCCCCACGTCCGCCGCCCCTCCGTCGCACGTCCCGCCGTATGTCCTGTCACGCCGGCCGGCGGGTGAGGGACAGCAGGTCGCGGGCCGGTCCCGTCGGGCGGTGGCCGGTGGGCCAGACGGCGCGCAGGACGCGTTCCAGCGCGATGCCCTCCACCGGGACCTCGACGAGCCGGCGGGCGGCCAGCTCGTCGGCCACCGCCAGCTCGCTGAGCACGGCCGGGCCCGCGCCGCTCAGCGTGGCGCCCTTGAGCGCGGTGGTCGAGGCGAGTTCGAGCAGCGGTACGGCGAGGCCGCCGTGTCCCGCGAGGGCGGCGTCCAGCACCTGGCGGGTGCCCGAGCCCTGCTCGCGCAGGATGAAGGCGGTGGCGGAGAGCTCGGCCGCGGACAGCGGCTTGCGCCGTCGCGCCCAGCGGTGCGACGGCGCGACCACGACGACCAGCCGGTCGTGCGCGATGACCGCCGCGTCCAGACCGTTCGGCACATCCGTCCCCTCGACGAATCCGAGGTCGGCGCCGCCGCCGATGACCCGTTCCGCGACGTCCGCCGAGTTCCCGGCGAACAGCGACACGGCGGTGTCGGGGTGCCGGCCGTGCAGCACGATGAGCCACCCCGGCAGCAGGTACTCGGCGATGGTCATGCTCGCCGCGACCCGCAGCCGCGAGTCACGGCGGGTGCGCAGCGCCCGTGCTCCGGCGTCGAACGCCTCCGCCGACTCCACGACCCGGCGCGCCCATTCGGTGACCAGCGCGCCCGCGTCGGTGAGGGTGGACCCGGTGGGCGAGCGGTTCACCAGCGCGACGCCCAGCTGCCGTTCCACGGCCCGCACCCGGCTGCTCGCGGCCGGCTGGCTGATGCCCAGCTCACGGGCGGCCCGGCCGAGGCTGCCGAGCCGGGCGACGGCGAGCAGCAGCTCCATCGCGCCGAGGTCGGGCACCCGGTGGCCCAGGCCCGCCCGGGGGACGCGGTCACCGGTGGCGCTGTCTGAACTCATAAGCCCAGGTTATGCCCCCATAGACCCGCGCCGCCTTCCGGCCGGGCCGCCGGGCGGCGAGTGTGAAGACCATGGCAACCACCCTCGCCCCTGTACGGGCCCGCGCTCTCCACGATCTGGAGATCCGCTCCGGCGCCCTGCGTCACCTCGGACCCAACTGGTACGCCACCATGATGGGCACCGCCATCGTCGCCAACGCGGGCGCCGCGCTGCCGGTGCGCGTCCCCGGTCTGCACACCGCCTGCACCGTCGTCTGGGCGTTCTCCGCCGTTCTGCTGGCCGCGCTGCTCACCGCCCGCGCCGGGCACTGGCTCCGCCACGGCGACCAGGCCCGCCGGCATCTGCTGGACCCGGCCGTCGCCCCGTTCTACGGGTGTCTGCCGATGGCACTGCTCGCGGTGGGGGCCGGCACGCTGAGCCTGGGCTCCCCCGTGATCGGGCGGACCGCCGCGATCGCCGCGGACTCCGTGCTCTGGACGGCGGGCACCGTCAGCGGGCTGCTGATCGCGGCGGCGATCCCGTATCTGATGATCACCCGGCACCGCGTCGAGCCGGGCAGCGCCTCTCCCGTCTGGCTGCTGCCGGTGGTCGCGCCAATGGTGTCGGCCGCGCTCGGCCCGGCGCTGATCCCCCATCTGCCGGCCGGCCAGTGGCAGGAGGCGATGCTGCTGGGCTGCTACGCGATGTTCGGGCTGAGCCTGCTGGGCACCCTGGTGATGCTGCCGCTGATCTGGGGCCGGCTCGTGCAGCACGGGCCGCTGCCGCTCGCGCTGACCCCGACGCTCTTCCTGGTCCTCGGCCCGCTCGGCCAGTCCACGACGGCCGTCAACCAGCTCGCCGACACCGCACCGGGCGTCGTCCAGGCACCGTACGCGGCGGCCATGAGCGCGTTCGCCGTGCTGTACGGGGTGCCGGTGATGGGCTTCGCCCTGCTCTGGCTGGCGCTGGCCGCGGCACTGGTGGTGCGGGCGGCGCGCCGCGGGATGCCGTTCGCGATGACGTGGTGGGCCTTCACCTTCCCCGTCGGCACCTGTGTCACGGGCGCCGCGGGGCTGGCCCGGCACACCGGCCTCGACGCCTTCACATGGCTCGCGGCCGGGCTGTACGCCCTCCTCGTGGCGGCCTGGGCGGTGGCGGGGACGCGGACGGTGCGCGGGCTGCTCAGCGGGTCGCTGCTCGCAGCGCCGCGCTGATCGCGGCGGGCGCGGCCGTGAGCGAGGGGCCGTACCAGGTGAGGTGACGGCCGCCGACGAGCGCGGCGGGCAGGCCGGGGAAGGCCTCCGGGCCGTCGTCGGCGGTGAAGGCGTACGGCTCGTCGGGCAGCACCACCAGATCGGCGCCGGCGGCGCGCAGCTCCTCGACGGGGATCGGCGGATAGCGGTCGGCGTGCGCCGCGTACACGTTGTCCACGCCCAGCCGGGCGAGCAGATCGCCCGCGAAGGTGTCCCGGCCGAGCACCATCCAGGGCCGCCGCCAGATCGGGACGACCGCCCGCAGCCGCCGCTCGGGGACGGGCGGCGCGCCCCAGGCCGCTTCGGCCTCGTCGAGCCAGCCGGGACGTTCCAGACCGCAGCCGTCGACCAGCACCCGGTGGAGCTCGGCGAAGGCCTGGTCGAGGTCGCGGATCTCGGTGACCAGGACCGGCACCCCGGCGGCCCGCAGCCCGTCGAGGTCGGGTGCGCGGTTCTCCTCCTCGTTGGCGATCACGAGGTCGGGTGCGAGGGCGGCGATCCGGGCGAGGTCCGGGTTCTTGGTCCCGCCGATCCGGGTCACCTCGAGACCGGGCGGGTGGCTGCACCAGTCGGTCGCGCCGACCAGCAGCCCGGGGGCGGTCGCCGCCACCGCCTCGGTCAGGGAGGGGACGAGCGAAACCACGCGCCGTACGGCAGGACGATGAGTCACCGGCCTACCGTACGGCGCGTGGTCGGGCCCGGCGCGCGCCGTCAGGTCGCGCGGCCGGGCGGCCGGTCAGCCCTTGGCGGCCGCAGCCGGCTTCTTCACCGGCGCGATCTTGTCGATCAGGCCGGGGTTCTTCTTGAGCCAGGCGCGCACGCCGTCCTGCTCATGGTTCTGTCCGGCGTCCTGGATGGCCGCCTCCAGGCTGCTGAGCTGTGGCTCGGTGAGCTTGAAGTCCTTGAGCCACTGGGCGATCTGCGGTTCCTTGGCCGCGAAGCCCTTGTGGGTCAGGGTGTGCAGGCCGTCACCGGCGCCCCAGGCGCCCTTCGGGTCCTTGAGCTTCTTCAGGTCGTACTTGCTGTAGGCCCAGTGCGGGGACCACAGGGTGACGACGACGGGCTCCTTGGCCTTCAGGGACCGGTCGAGCTGGGCGAGCATGCTCGCGGTGCTGCCGGTGGTGACCTGGTACTCGCCCTCCAGGCCGTACTGCTTGAGGACCTTGTCGTTGAGCGCCTTCATCATGCCGGCGCCCGGCTCGATGCCGATGATCCGGCCCTTGAACTTGCCGCCCTGCCCCTTGAGGTCGGCCAGCGAGTCGACGCCCTTGACGTAGGAGGGGACGGAGAGTTCGAGGGAGGTCGGGCCGTACCAGGAGCCCAGGTCGTCCAGGTTGTCCTTGTACTTGTCCCAGTACGACTGGTGGGTGGTCGGCAGCCAGGCGTCGGTCTGGAAGTCCACCTTCCCGGCGGACAGCCCGGTGTAGAGCGGACCGACGTCGTACTGCGAGAGTTTGGGCTGGTAGCCGCGCTCCTCCAGCGCTTCCTTCCACAGGAAGCTGGACGCGATGCCCTCGTCCCACGGGATGTAGCCGATGTTCACCGCGCGGCCGTTGCCGACGTTCTTGCCCGCGACGGCGGTGTTCGTGTCCGCCGAGCCGCCGAAGATGTTCATGCCGCCCGCGACGAGGGCGAGGACGACCACACCGACGACCGCGATGCTGGTCTGCGGCCGGTAGTTCCAGATGCTGGCGCCACGCAGCGACGTCAGGGCCGCGGTGGCGCGGCGGCCGAGCGGTGAGACCCGGGTGCCGAGCGAGGAGGTCATCCGGTCCAGATACATGGCCAGGATGACGACGGAGATGCCGCCCTCGAAGCCCAGCCCGATGTTGACCTGGCTGATCGCGGTGAAGACCGATGCGCCCAGGCCTCCGCCGCCGACCATGCCCGCGATCACGACCATGGACAGGCCCAGCATGATGACCTGGTTGATGCCGGCCATGATGGTCGGCAGCGCGAGCGGCAGCTGCACCCGCAGCAGGATGTTGCGCGAGGTGGTGCCGAACGCCTCTGCGGCCTCGATGAGCTCGCCGTCGACCTGCCGGATGCCCAGTTCGGTCATCCGGACGCCCGGCGGGATCGCGAAGACGATGCAGGAGATGACGCCGGGCACCTGGCCGACGCCGAAGAAGAAGATGCCCGGGATCAGATAGACGAAAGCGGGCATCGTCTGCATGAAGTCCAGTACCGGCCGCAGCACCGTGCTGACGGTGCGGTTGCGGGCCGCCCAGATGCCGAGCGGTATCGCGAGCACGATGGTGATCACCGTGGCGACGAGCACCAGCGACAGGGTCGCCATCGCCTGGTCCCACTGCTCGATCGAGTCGATGAGCGCGAAGCCGGCGAAGGTGAGCACGGCCGCGGTCGGCCCGCGCAGCCACAGGGCGACGACCGCGAAGATCCCCGCGAGCAGCAGCGGTGCCGGCGCGCCGAGCACGGCGTCCAGGCCGTCGTACATACCGGACACGACGTTGGTGATGATGTCGAAGAGCCAGGCGAAGTGGTCACGGAGATAGGTGACGGCGCTGTCGATCCAGTCGCCGAGCTGGAGTCTAGGCATCGGCCGACTCCTTTCCGAAGGTGCTGCCCGGGGTGCCGGAGGAACCGGTGCTCACGCCTGCCAGCGCCCGGCCGCGGTCCACGTCCTCCATGAAGGAGGCGACGTAGGCGTCGGCGGGCTGCAGCAGCAGTTCCTCGACGGTGCCGTTCTGGACGATCCGGCCGTCGCGCATCACCGCGATCCGGTCCCCGAGGCGCACCGCCTCGTGGGGGTCGTGCGTGATGAAGACGATGGTCTTGTGCAGGGTTTTCTGCAGGTCGACCAGCTGCTGCTGCATCTCGCGGCGGATCAGCGGGTCCAGCGCGCTGAACGCCTCGTCCATCAGCAGGACGGGGGCTTCGGTGGCCAGCGCGCGGGCCAGGCCCACCCGCTGCTGCATACCGCCGGACAGCTCGTCGGGCCAGGACTTCTCCCAGCCGCCGAGTCCGGTCATCTCCAGTGCCTCGCCGGCCCGGCGCTCACGCTCGGCACGGGCGACGCCCTGCACCTCGAGGCCGTAGGCCGCGTTCTCCAGCACGCTGCGGTGCGGGAAGAGCGCGAAGTGCTGGAACACCATGCTGATGCTGTGCGAGCGCACGCGGCGCAGTTCGGTGTCGTTCAGCGCGGTGAGGTCCTGGCCGTCGAACCGTACGCGTCCGGCAGTGGGTGGGAGCAGTCCGTTGAGCGTGCGCAGGAGGGTGGACTTGCCCGATCCGGACAGGCCCATGACGACGAAGACCTCGCCCTCGCTGACCTCGAAGGAGGCATCGATGACGGCAGGTGTGACACCGTCCTCGCGCAGCTCGTCGCGGTCCGCCCCGGCTTCGAGCCGGCGGACCGCTTCTTCGGGCTGTCGCCCGAAGACTTTGTACAGATGCTCAACTTGCAGCCTTGACACATATACCTCGCGGCTCGCAGGAAGAGCGACGCACAGCCCCCGCTTGTGGGTCGCTCACTTCAAGACCGGCCGCTGCCCCCCTTTATGTGAACCAAACCGAAGCGAGACTCAGGTCACATCCCGCCCGGGGCGGTCGCGACGGCGCCACGGAGGCGACGTGCCGCCGCGGCGCCGGAGCCACCCCGCGCGGGCGTGCCATGCTGGCCGCGTGACTGACGCGCGCCCGAACAAGCTGCTCCTGCTCGACACCGCGAGCCTGTACTTCCGCGCCTACTTCGGCGTCCCGGAGTCGGTGAAGGCACCCGACGGCACGCCCGTCAACGCGGTGCGCGGGCTTCTCGACTTCATCACCCGCCTGGTCACCGACCACGCCCCCGACGAGATCGTCGCCTGCATGGACGCCGACTGGCGGCCGCAGTGGCGGGTCGACCTGATCCCCTCCTACAAGGCGCACCGCGTCGCGGAGGAGGCGCCGGAGGGTGCGTCGGGGCCGGACACCGAGGAGATCCCCGACACGCTCTCCCCGCAGGTCCCCGTCATCGAGGCCGTCCTCGACGCCATCGGCATCGCCCGTGTCGGCGTCGCCGGGTACGAGGCGGACGACGTCATCGGCACGCTCGCCGGCCAGGCCCTGTGGGCGGTCGACATCGTCACCGGCGACCGTGACCTGTTCCAACTGGTCGACGACGCCCGCGGTGTGCGCGTGCTCTACCCGCGCAAGGGCGTCGGCGACTGCGACTTCATCACCGAGGACGTCATCCTCGAACGCTACGGCGTCCGTGCCGACCAGTACGCCGACTTCGCGGCGCTGCGCGGCGACGCCAGCGACGGCCTGCCGGGCGTGAAGGGCATCGGCGAGAAGACCGCCGCGCAGCTCATCAACGAGCACGGTGACCTCGCCGGGGTCCGGCGCGCCGCCGCGGACCCGGCCTCCAAGCTCACCCCCGCCAAGCGCCGGGGCATTCTGGAGGCCTCGGACTACCTGGACGTCGCCCCCAAGGTCGTCACGGTCGCCCCCGACGTCCCGCTTCCCGCGTTCGACCCGGCGCTCCCCACCGAGCCGGCCGACCCCGAGGTCCTCGAAGCCCTCGCCGCCCGGTGGGGCCTGGGCAGCTCCCTGATGCGGCTGCTGGACGCGCTGGACGAGGCGCACTAGGCCCGGGCCGCCGGCGCGAAGGGATACAACGGCGAGGCGCAGTCCGACACTTCGGACAGAACACGACTGCGGATGGCCAAATTCGAAAGGATCTTCCCTCAAAACAGTGCGGGATCAGTCGGTCGCGGTGTGTACTGTGCGGATCCGCTTTCGGGGCGGATGGCGCCCCGTTCCCCCCGCTCCCTGATCTCCCTGAGGTCCATTCGATGATCGAAATACCGGACCTGGCCGCCGGCGGCCTGGCCGCCGGGACCGTATTGGCGTTCGTCCTGGGGGGCGGGCTGTTGCGCTCGCGCCGTCACCGGGCCCGGCAGGGCGAGGAGATCGCTGCTCTGCGCACCCATCTGGACGGCGCGCGGCAGGAAATCGGCCGTTCCGCCGACGCGTTCACCGCCGAGATCGTCCATCTGGCGAACCAGCGCATGCCGGCCGAGGCCACCCGCGCCGCCCACCCGCACATCCAGGTGCCGGGCCCGCTGCACCCGGAGCTCGCCGGCACCGGTCTCGGCGCGGGCCTGGACGGCGTCCTGGACGGGCTGCTGACCGCCATGGCGCAGGAGCGCAAACGGGTCGACGCGGCCGCCCGCGCGGGCATGCGCGGCGCCACCCGGGACATCCAGGCCGGTCTGTACCGGCTGCAGGACGTGCTGCGGGGCATGCAACAGCGCTACGACGACCCGGAGTTGTCGCAGACGCTGTTCGCGCTCGACCACGAGAACGAGCAGTCGCTGCGGCGCGCGCAGGTCACCGCCGTGGTGTGCGGTGCCTGGGTGGGGCTGGCCCGCGAGGAGTCCCATCTGGTGGAGGCGGTGACCGGTGGCCAGTCCCGGCTCGTCGGCTACCACCGGGTGCGGATCCACAACCACCTGGAGCCGGGCATGGCGCTCGTCTCGCACGCCGTGGAGCCCGTCGCGATCATCGTCGCCGAACTCCTCGACAACGCGCTGCGGCACTCCGCCCCGGACACCGAGGTCACGGTGAACCTCGAACGCGCCCACCACGGCGTCTCGGTGACCATCGACGACGCCGGGGTCGGCATGGCCACGGACGAACGGGCCTACGCGCAGCGGATGGTGGCGGGACGCGACCCGATCCTGCTGTCCGAGCTGGGCGACCCGCCCCGGATGGGGCTGGCGGCGATCGGCCAGCTGACCCGGAAGTTCGACCTGTCCGTCGACCTGTCGTCGCCGTCGCCCTACGGCGGCGTCCGCGCGGTGCTGCTCGTCAAGAACCACCTGCTCAGCCGGATCGACCCGGTCGAACGGCCGCCCGCGGCCAGCACCCCGCGCTCCACCCGCCCGGAGACGCCGGCGGAGGCGCGGCCCGTGCCGCACGCACAGCCGCAGCCGCACCCGGCCGCGCACACCCAGGCGCGGCCGCCGGCCCCCGTAGCCGCGCGCGACGCCGCCGCCATCACCCATGAACCCGCGCCGGACGGCGACGCCCTGCCGCAGCGCCGCCGCCGGGCCCGTGCCGACGCCGTGCCCGCCCAGGCAGCGGCCGAGCCGGCCGCACCGCGGGTGCGGGAGCGGACCCCCGAGGAGGCGGCCGCCGCGCTCGGCGCCCTGCAGTCCGGCACCGCCGCGGCCCGATCCGCACTCGAAACCGAAGGGAACGACCCGCGATGACCAGCCGAGAAGCCGGTGACACGGCGTGGGTGCTCGACCCGATTCTGGAGATCCCGCACGTCCGGGCGGCCGTCCTGCTCACCCGGGACGGGCTGGTCTCCGGATTCTCCGCGGCCCTGTCGCAGGCCACCGCGGAGCGCACCGCCGCGATCACCAGCACGGTGCAGGGCGCGTGCCGGGCGGCCGCCGCGGCCTTCGCGGACCAGAACGACGCGCAGATCCGCCAGATCGTCATCGAGTCCGACCACGGCTACATCCTGGTCGCACCCACGAAGCACGGCTCGGTCGTGGCCGCCTACGGCGACCCGGAGGTCCGGCTGGACCTGCTCGCCCACCGGGTGCACTCCCAGGTGGCACGGCTCGGTGAGAAGGCGATGGCCGCCGCGCCCCGGGGAGCTGATGGCGGCTCTCCGGTATGACGGGCCGCCGGAGCGGCCGCCCCCTGGTCCCCGCGTATCTGTCCACCGGCGGGGTGGCGCGGCCGACCCGCAACAGCCTGGAGCGCCTCTCGGTGCTGACCGGCGGTGAGCACGTCCCCGACGGGCTCCCCGCCGCCCGGCACGCGCTGCTCAAGGCGCTGGACGGCGGCTCGCTGACCGTGGTGGAGACCGCGGCCCTGCTGGAGCTGCCGGTCTCCGCCGTACGCGTCCTCGCCGCCGATCTGATCGACCTGGGGCTGGTCAGCGCCCGCCCGCCGGTACCCCTGGCCGCCCTGCACGACCCCGACCTGTTGAAGAGAGTGGCCGATGGCCTCCGCGCCCTCAAGCAGTAGCACCGGAACCGGTGGCCTGCACCTGCCGGACAGCGCCCGCGACCTGGTGAAGATCCTGGTGGCGGGCCCCTTCGGGGTGGGCAAGACCACGCTGATCGACTCGGTTTCGGAGATCCGTCCGCTGCACACCGAGGAGCACATGTCCGAGGCGTCGGTCCAGGTCGACGACCTGGCCGGGGTGCGGGACAAGACCACCACCACGGTCGCCATCGACTTCGGACGGATCAGTCTGGCGGGCGGCGTCGTGCTGTACCTGTTCGGCACTCCCGGCCAGGAGCGCTTCCGGTCCCTGTGGGCGGACATCGCCTACGGGGCGCTCGGCGCGCTGGTGCTGGTCGACACCCGCCGGATCGACGACTCCTTCGACGTGCTCGGCCTGGTGGAGGAGACGGGGCTGCCGTACGCCGTGGCGCTCAACACGTTCCCCGACTCGCGGCCCTACACCGAGGACCAGCTCCGCCGTTCCCTGGACCTGGATCCCGGCACGCCGATGGTGAGCTGCGACGCCCGGGACGCCAACTCCTCCATCGACTCGCTGCTCGCCCTCGTCCAGCACCTGATAGCCCGCGACCGTCCGGAGACCTGGTGAACCCCTCTCCCTACCCCGCCCCCGCCGAGACCTTCTCGCTGTCCGCGCCGGTGCGCCTGTGGGAGGACGGCTTCGCCGCCGACCCGCACGCCTACTACGCGACGCTGAAGGCCCAGGGCCCGATCGGCTGGGCCGAACTCGCGCCCGGCATCCCCGCGTACGTCGTCACCGACCGGCGGGCCGCCCTCGAGGTGCTGCACGACCCCGGGACGTGGTCGCACGACCCCCGGCCGTGGGAGGCCACGGTCGCCGAGGACTCGCCGATCCTCGGCATGATGCGCTGGCGCCCCAACACCCTGTTCTCCGACGGCGACGCCCACATCCGCTACCGCCGCACCCTGGTCGACGCCTTCGACCTCGTGGAGCCGCACGACCTGCGCGAGCGGGTGCACCACGCGGTGGACGTCCTGGTGAACCGGTTCGGCCCGGCGGGCAGCGCCGACCTCGTCGCCGACTTCGCCCGCCCGCTGATGTCGCTGATCTTCAACAACCTGTTCGGCCTGCCGGACAGCGAGAGCGGCCGGCTCGAAGCCGCGCTCGGCAAGATGATGGAGGGCGGGGCCGATTCCGCGCAGGGCGAGGCCGAGTACGGCAGTTACGTCATGGGGCTCGTCGGCGCCAAGAGCGCGCAGCGCGGCGAGGACCTGACGAGCTGGCTGCTGGACCACCCGCTGGAGCTGACCCCCGAAGAGGTCGTCTGGCAGGTCTTCCTGACCCTGGGCGCGGGCCATGAGCCCAGCGCGAACCTCGTCTCCAACGCGCTGTCCCGCATCCTCGGCAACCCCGCCTACTACTCGACGCTGACCAGCGGTTCGCGCCCGGTCATGGAGGCGGTCGTCGAGGTGCTGCGGTACGAGACCCCGCTGGCGAACTACGGCATCCTCTACGCCCGCGAGTCGCTGAGCTTCCACGGGGTCTGGGTGCAGGCGGCCGTCCCCGTCGTCGTCTCCTACGGCGCCCTCGCGCTCTTCTCCGAGCAGGAGTTCGCCGGGGCCCACCACCCCCGCGACGCCTCGCACCTGTCGTGGTCGGCGGGCGAGCACGCCTGCCCCGTCAAGCAGCAGGCGCTGCTGATCGCCACCGAGGCCATCGAGCGGCTCACCCAGTGGCTGCCCGACCTGACGGCGACCACCCCGCGCGAGGACCTCACCTGGCGCCCGGGACCGTTCCACCGCTCCCTGAAGGCGCTTCCCGTCCGCTTCACCCCGCGTATCCCCGACCAGCCTGGAGACCGAGCATGACCGTGTCCCCCCGTTTGGCCATCGACCCGTTCGGCGCCGACATCCCCGCCGAGAGCGCCCGGCTGCGCGCCCTCGGCCCGGTGGTGGCGGTCGAACTGCCGGGCGGCATCCCCGCCTGGGCGCCCACCGGCTACGACACCCTCAAGGCCCTGATCCTGGACCCACGGGTCAGCAAGGACCCGCGCAAGCACTGGTCGCTGTTCCCGGAGGTCGGCGAACACCCCGCCTGGGGCTGGATCATGGGCTGGGTCGGGGTGGTCAACATGCTCTCGACGTACGGCCCGGACCACACCCGGCTGCGCAAGCTCGTCGCCCCCAGCTTCACCGCCCGGCGCACCGAGGCGATGCGCGCCCGGGTGGAGCGGATCACCACCGAGCTCCTCGACAGGCTCGACGCCTCGGGCGCGTCGGGCGAACCGGTCGACGTACGGGCCGGCTACGCGCACCCGCTGCCGATGCGGCTGATCTGCGAGCTGTTCGGCGTCCCGGACGAGCTGCGCGAGGACACCGGCCGGCTGATCGCCGCCATCATGGACACCTCCGATCCCAGCCCGGAGCACGCCGCGTCCGTCCAGCACCAGATCGGCACCGTGCTGCCCGCTCTCATCGGTCACAAGAGCGAGCACCCCGGCGACGACATGACCACCGAGCTCATCAAGGTGCGTGACGAGGAGGGCGACCGGCTCAGCGACGAGGAGCTGCTCTACACCCTGCTCCTCGTCATCGGCGCCGGCTTCGAGACCACCGTCAACCTCATCGGCAACGCCGTGGTCGCGCTGCTGCAGCACCCCGAGCAGCTCGCGGCGGTCCGCGCCGGCGAGATCGGCTGGGACGGCGTCATCGACGAGGTGCTGCGCGTCGCGCCGTCCATCGCGTCGCTCCCGCTGCGGTTCGCCGTCTCCGACATCACCATCGAGGGCGTGACGATCCCGGCGGGCGACGCCATCGTCACCACGTTCGCCGCGGCGGGCCAGGACCCGGAGCACTACGGACCGGAGGCCGCCGAGTTCGACGCCGCCCGGAAGTCGGACGACCACCTCGCGTTCGGCATCGGCGTGCACCGCTGCATCGGCGCCCCGCTGGCCCGGATGGAGGCCCTCACCGCGCTCCCCGCGCTCTTCGAGCGCTTCCCGGACCTCCAGCTCGCGGTCAAGGCGGACGAGTTGCGGCAGGTCCCGTCGTTCATCGCCTACGGCTGGCAGGAGATCCCGGTCCGGCTGCACGGGTAGGGCCTGGCGGCCGTCCACGGCCGCGGCGCTGCTCCCGCGGGAGTACGCGCCGCGGACGGGCTGCCGCGGACGAAGTAGCGCCGGCCCCTCCTCGCGCCGGACGCGGCGGAGGGCGGCCGGGGGCGAGAGTGTCCGTGGGGGCGGTCCGCCCCCACGGGCCATCGACGACCGGGACAGCCGTTTTGGATCACGCACGAACGAACGAAGAGTCCGAGCCGGACACCGCCCCACGGGCGCCCGCCGCCGATGCGCCTGCGGAGGCTGCTGCGGAGGCGCCGTCCGGTCCCGCCCCGGCCCCGCGGCGCTCCCGGCTGCGGTGGTGGGTCCGGCGTACCGCGCTGGTCTGTGCCGCGCTGCTGGTCACGGTGACCGCCGCGTCGTTCGTCTACAACGGGTTCACCTCCCACCGGGCAGCGCCGCCACCGGGGCTGACGTACGTCGAGGCGGCCGGCATCCACACCCGCTACGAGGCGTGGGGCGGGACGGGCTCGCCCGTCGTCCTCGTGCACGGGGCCTTCGAGTCGGCCGACACCTGGTCGCGGCTGGCCCCGCTGCTCGCCCGGAACCACCGGGTGTACGCCCTGGACCTGACCGGCTCGGGGTACAGCGAGCGGAGCGGCCCGTACACCGTCGACCACTTCACCCGGCAGCTGCTGGGCTTCCTCGATGCCCTGCGGCTGGGCGGTCCCGGTGAGCGCCCGATCCTGGTCGGCCACTCCAGCGGCGCGGCGATGGTCGCCGAGGCCGCGCTGCGCGCGCCGGGACGGATCGGCGGGGTGCTGCTCCTCGACGGCGACGCGCTCGACACGGGCGCGGGCCCGCCGCCCGCGCTGCGTTACGTGCTGATCGATCCGTACCGCACCACCCTGCTGCGGCTCGGGCTCGGCTCCGACCGGCTGATCCGCAAGGTGTACGACGCCCAGTGCGGGCCCGGCTGCCCGCGGCTGGACGGCGCGGGTCTCGACCAGTGGCGGCGGCCGCTGCGGGTGGCGGGCGCCGAGGGCGCCCTGTGGAGCATGCTGGGCGAGGGCGTACCCGGCATCTCCGCCGACCGGCTGGCGGGGCTGCGCGGGGTGGACGTGCCCAAGGCGGCCGTGTTCGGCGCGCAGGACGACGTGTTCAGCCGGCAGACGCCGGCCGAGACCGCCGCACGCATCGGAGCCCCCGCCCCGACGCTGATCCCCGGCGCCCGCCATCTGACGATGATCTCCAGCCCGGACGCGGTCGCCGCCGCGGTGGAGGCGCTCGCCGGCCGTACCGCGCGGTGATCCGGTACCAGGCGCGGGACCCCCGGGGCGGGCCGCCGCTCCGGCCGGTACCGGCCGGGGCCGTACGCTGCTGGCACAGGCCGACCGAGGGAGACAGCGCATGGAACTGGCACCGCGAGTGCGGTACGCCGTCACCGACCGGCACGGCGGGGTGAGCAGGGCCCCGTACGACAGCAGGAACCTCGGCGGGGCCACCGGCGACGACCCTGCCGCCGTCCGCCGCAACCGGCAGCTGACCGCGTTCGAGCTGGGACTCGACACCTCACGTGTCGTCCACATGCGCCAGGTGCACAGCGCCACGGTGGCCGATGTGACCGCGCCCTTCGGCCCGGACGCGCCGCCGCTCGACGCCGTCGTGACCTCCGAGGTCGGCCTCGCGCTGGCCGCGCTGGCGGCCGACTGCGCCTCGGTGCTGCTCGCCGACCCGGTGGCCCGGGTCATCGGCGCCGCGCACTCCGGACGGGTGGGAACGGTGGCCGGCGTCGTGCCCGCCGCCGTCGACGCCATGGTCGCCAAGGGCGCCGACCCGGCCCGGATGGTCGCCTTCATCGGACCGACCGCCTGCGGCACCTGCTACGAGGTGCCCGACGCCATGCGCGAGGAGGTCTGCGCCACGCTCCCCGAGGCGTGGGCGACCACCGCCCAGGGCACCGCCGGGCTGGACGTACGGGCGGGCATCGCCGGGCAGTTGACCCGCGCCGGTGTGGGCGAGGTCCGGCACGACCCGCGCTGCACCATCGAGTCGAAGGAGCTGTTCTCGTACCGGCGGGAGCAGACCACCGGACGGTTCGCCGCCTACGTCTGGCTGACGCAGTAGCCCTTCCACTCCCTGAGGTCTGCGGGGGGAGCTCAGAGCGGCCGGACGGTGGCGCGGACGGCCCGGTCCGGCTGCAGGGTCAGACCGACGGTCGGCCGGATGTCGCCCGGGTCCACGTCCAGGTGGAAGCGCTGGGCGAGGGTGGCGAGGACCAGGACCGCCTCGACCATCGCGAAGCGCGCGCCGAGACAGGCGCGGGTGCCGCCGCCGAACGGGAACCAGGAGTTGTCGGTGATCGGATCGGGCGCGTCCGGTGCCCAGCGCTCGGGGCGGAACTCCTGGGCGTCCGGGAACCAGCGCGGGTCCAGGTGGGTCGCCCAGGGGCTGATCCAGACCTGGGTGCCCGGCTCGACCGGCTCGCCGCCGAGCGTCGCGCCCTCCGTGGCGACGGCGTAGTTCAGCCAGACCGTCGGCCGGATGCGCAGCGTCTCCTTGATGACGCTCTCGGTGTAGGTCAGCCGCCCGTAGTCGTCGAAGTCCGGGGTGCGGCCGGCCAGTTCGCGGCGCAGCTCCGCGACGAGCTTCCCGCGTACCGCCTCGTTGCGGGAGATGAGGTACCAGGCCCAGGTCAGGGTGGTGGCGGTGGTCTCGTGGCCGGCGTTGTAGAGGGTGACGCTCTCGTCGCGGATCTCACGGTCGGTGAGGGGGACCCCGTTCTCGTCCCGGGCGGCGAGCAGCCTGCCGAGCAGGTCGTCACGGTCCTCGCCCGAGGTCCGGCGGGCGGTGACCAGCCGGGCCACCTCGGTGTCGAGCGTGTCGACGGCGGCCTTGAAGCGGATCCGCCCGGGGGTGCGCACCCAGTCGGGCAGTATCGCTCCCAGGCCGCGGAACTCGGCGCCCATCTGACGCTGCGCGATCCCCATCGACCGGGCGATGAGCTCCTCGTCGACCGCCGCGTCCGTGCCGAAGATGGTGCGGACCGCGATCCGCTGGGTCACGCCCTCCATCTCCTGCTGGATGTCGATGTGCTCGCCGCCGGACCAGCGGTCGGCCAGCTGCTGGGCGACGGCGCTCATCGTCCCGGCGTGGATCCGCACCTGGCGGGGCCGCACGGAGGGCTGGACGATCGCGCGCTTGCGCCGCCAGTCGGCGCCGCGGGCGGTCACCACGCCCTCTCCCATCAGGTATTTGAAGGAGAATCCGAGATCCGGCTGCTCGAAGACCGTCCCGCGCGACGACAGCAGCTCGCCGATCAGGTCGGGGTGGCACAGGAACCGGGCCGGGGTGCGGCCCATGGTCCAGCGGACCTGGTCCGCGGGGTACTCGCGCAGCCGGGTGAAGAACGCGAGCGGGTCCCTGGCGAACTGCGGGAGGTTGCCGAGCAGCGGCACTCCGCGCGGGCCGTCGGCGATGGCGGTGGCCGTGTCGGTACTCATGTGGATCATCAAAGGGAACCGGCGCTCCGGCGGCGGGAGTTCACCGGCCTTGTGATCATTCCGATATGAGGTGCCCACGATATGGACCGATCAGTTAGGCTTGCCTAAGTTGTGTCCGAGTTACCCAGGTGAACGAGAGGGTGGGAAGAGCCCATGGCGGACCGTCCGGCGCGCAGGACCCCGAAGCTCAACCGGGCGCGCGTACTGCGCACCGAACGCATCACCCCGCACATGATCCGTGTGGTGCTCGGTGGCGAGCAGCTCGCGGGCTTCGGTGCGGGCGAGCACACCGATCACTACATCAAGCTGCAGTTCCCGGTGGACGGGGTCGCGTACCCCGAGCCCATGGACCTGGAAACGGTCCGCCGGGACTTCCCCCGCGACCAGTGGCCGCGTACCCGTACCTACACCGTGCGCGCCTGGGACCCGGAGGCGGTGGAACTCACCGTCGACTTCGTGCACCACGGCGACGAGGGCATCGCGGGCCCGTGGGCCGCCCAGGTGCAGCCCGGCGAGGAAGTGCTGTTCGGCGGCCCCGGCGGCGCCTACTCGCCCGGCGAGGACGCCGACTGGCATCTGCTCGCCGGCGACGAGAGCGCCCTGCCGGCCATCGCCGCATCCCTGGAGCGGCTGCCGGAGGGAGCGCTCGCCAAGGCGTTCATCGAGGTGGCGGGCCCCGAGGAGGAGCAGGAGATCATCCCGTCGGGGAAGGCGGACATCGTCTGGCTGCACCGCGGCGACCGGCCGATCGGCGCCGCGCTCGTGGAGGCGGTGCAGGCTCTGGAGTTCCCGCAGGGCACCGTGCAGGCCTTCGTGCACGGCGAGGCGACGTTCGTGAAGGAACTGCGGCGCCATCTGCGGATCGACCGCGGTCTGGAGCGCGAGCAGCTCTCCATCTCCGGCTACTGGCGGCGCGGCGCCGACGAGGACGGCTGGCAGGCCTCGAAGCGCGAGTGGAACCAGCAGGTCGAGCAGGAGCAGGAAACCGTTCCGGCCACCTCCTGACGGCGGGTGTTTGCTGACGGCGGTTTGGTGAGCGCACGGCGGCCGGGCCCGGATGTTCCGGGCCCGGCCGCCGTTTCCGTACGGTCCTCAGACCGACTTCTGGTACGCGCGGAAGGTGCGGGTGGACAGCCACACCGCGGCCACCGCCAGCGCCAGCAGCGCACCGCCGCGGCTGAGCACCGAGCCCCAGTCGGGGTCGGCGGCCATCGCCGAACGGCCCGCCACCAGCGCCCAGTTGACCGGGTTGAAGTCGGCGATGTGCCGCATCCACGACGGCATCAGCGTCACGGCCATGAAGGCCGAGGACAGGAACGTCAGCGGCAGCAGCAGGAAGGTGTTGATGCCGATGATGCTCTCGCGCTGCCGCACCAGCATGCCGAGCGCGTTGGAGAACGCGCCGAACACCGTACCGAGCAGGATCGACGCGACGACCAGGATCAGCAGCCCGGTGAATCCGCCCGGGTAGTCGGCGCCGCCCAGCTTGCCGAGCAGCACGATCACCACGGACTGCAGCGCGGTGCTGATGCCCTGCTGCACCACGTTGGCGTTCATCAGCGCCGCCCGGCTGACCGGGGTGACGAGGAAGCGGTTCAGCGTGCCGCGTTCGATCTCCTCAAGGGTGCCCATGCCCGCCCACATGCTGGAGGACAGGGCGCTCATCACCACCACGCCCGGCACCAGGTAGTCCAGGTAGGACGTGGTGCCGAAGCCGCCCAGCTCGACGACCTTGCGGAACAGCGAGCCGAAGAGGAACAGCCAGATCACCGGCTGCACCAGGGTGATCACCAGGAAGGCCGGCTGCCGCAGGATCGCGGTCAGTTGACGCTGCGTCATGTACCAGGTGTGGTTCAAGGTCGCCGTACTCATCGGGCACCTCCAGCGGTGGCGGGGACGGGAGCGCCGTCACCGGTGTCGGCGTCCGCGAAACGGCGGCCGGCGTAGCGCAGATAGACATCGTCGAGGGACGGCCGGGCCACGGTCACCGAGGCGACGGCCGCGCCCTCGCGTTCGAGGACGGCGAGCACATGCGGCACCGCGGACGGACCGTCGTCGGCGCGGGCCCGCACATGGCGGCCGTCGACGACCGCCTCCCGGACGCCGGCGAACTCCGACAGCGCCGTCTCCAGCAGCCGCGCGTCGAGCGGGCCGGTGTCCTCCCGCAGCACGACCTGGACGGCGTCGCCGTGCAGTTCGCCCTTCAGCTCGTCGGGCGTGCCCTCGGCGACGACCCGGCCGCGGTCGACGATCGCGACGCGCTCGGCGAGCCGGTCGGCCTCTTCGAGATAGTGGGTGGTCAGCAGGATCGTCAGGCCCTCGTCACCGGCCAGCCGGGAGATCTCCTCCCACATGGCGGTACGCGCCTCGGGGTCGAGACCGGTGGTGGGCTCGTCGAGGAAGAGCACCTCGGGCCGGTGGACCAGCCCGATGGCCACGTCCAGCCGGCGCTGCATACCGCCGGAGTACGTCTTGACCAGCCGCTTGGCGGCATCGGTGAGAGCGAAACGGTCCAGCAGCTCATCGGCCCGCCGGGTCAGCGCGGCGCCCCTGAGCCCGTACAGCCGCCCCTGCAGGAGCAAGTTCTCCCGGCCGGTGGCGACCGGGTCCGCGCCGGACTTCTGCGCGACCACCCCGATGGCCCGGCGGACCCGGTCCGGATGCCGCAGCGCGTCATGACCCGCGACGATCGCGGTCCCGGAATCCGGACGGGCGAGCGTGGTGAGGATCTTGACGGTGGTGGACTTGCCGGCGCCGTTGGGGCCCAGCAGCCCGAAGACCGTGCCCGCTCCGACGGTGATGTCCATGCCGTCAAGGGCCTTGATATCACCGGGATACGTCTTGATCAGGTTGTGCGCCGCCACAGCGGGCGCGCGGGTGGTCGTCATGGGGTGCCTCCGCCTATCGGTGTTCGGTGTCTGCCGAACCGATCGCGGGAAGGGGGCCGGGCTATCCTGGGTGTGCCGCACCTGGATCGCCTGGCACCTGCTTCGCGCGGTTGTCCGGCCGATGGGTTACGCCTCCGGTGTCCGCTGTTCCCGCAGCGGGCGCCGGAGTTGTCGTTTCCGGGGGTGGTCCCCCCGGGGTCAGAGCTCCTTCATGTGCTCCCTGAACTGTTCGCCGATCCCGGAGTCCGCGACCTGCTTCTCGATCTCCGCCCATTCGCCGGGGATGTCGCCGCTCTGCTGCCAGGACCGCCATTCGGCGACGCCGGAGACCGTCCCCGCGGCCAGCTCGGCGAGGAAGCCACGGGTCCAGGCGATCTCCGCCTCGACCATGTGGACCTGGTACTCGGTCTCGATGAGGAACATCCGGGGCAGGTCCCCGTCCAGCTTCCCGAGCACCCCGCGGATCGCGGCCACCTGGATCTCCAGCTTGGCGACCCGCTCCCCGAGCAGCCCGACCGCCTCGTCCGGCGGCAGCATCAGGATCAGCGAGAGCGCCGCCTCGTAGGCCGGATACTCCCGCACCGGCACGGCCACCAGATCGGCCAGCCAGTCGTGCATCTCCACCCGCCCGGACGTGGTCAGCCCGTACAGGGTCCGCTCGGGCCGGTTGCCCTGCCGCTGCGTGCCGGCGATCTCGACGAAACCGTGCTTCTCGAGGTTCTGGACGACGGTGTAGAGCGAGCCGTAATTGATCTTGATGCTCTGCTCCTTCCCCCGCTGCCGGAGCACCTGCGCAATCTCGTACGGATGCATCGGCCGCTCCCCCAGCGTGGCCATCACCGCCAGCGCCAACGGATTGGACAGCTTTCGCCGCTTCGCCATCACCCTCACCTCGCTTCCGGATATCCGTGGCCGAGCATATCGCGTGTACGCGAGTTCGACAAGCGCGATACATCGCGAGTTTCCCGCCGGGCCCGCATCGCCGCCGGACCTGTCACGACACAGCAAAAACCCCGCCCGCCGGTGGATCCGGCGAGCGGGGTGTCGGGTACCGCCTGGGCTCAGCCCACCGAGGAGTACGCCACTACGCCGCGGCGCAGGGCTTCGACGGCTTTGCGGGCGTTCTTGCGGACCGGGCTGTCGGTGGGGGCCGCGTCGGAGATCTGGCCGAGCACGTCGATGACCTGCTTGCACCAGCGGACGAAGTCACCGGCCGGCATCTCGGCGTCGCCGAGGACCGCGTCCAGGCCGTGGCCCGACGCCCAGCGGTAGACCGGCCACGCGAAGCCGAGGTCCGGCTCGCGCTGGCCGACGCCCTCGGTCTGGTGGATGCGGTGGTCCTCCTCCAGCGCGTCGAGCCGGCCCCAGATCCTGACCATCTCGGCGAGCGCCTCCTTGGCGTTGCCGGTCGGGAGCTTGGGCGCCAGCGCGTCGTCGGACTGCCGCGCCTCGAAGACCAGCGCCGAGACGCACGCCGCCAGTTCGGCCGGGCCGAGGCCGTCCCAGACGCCCTCGCGCAGGCACTCGCTGGCCAGCAGGTCCAGCTCGCCGTAGAGCCGGGCGAGCCGCTTGCCGTCGGCGGTGACCTGTTCGCCCTGCAGATATCCGAGCTCGGTGAGGAGCCCGCAGATCCGGTCGAAGGTGCGCGCGATGGTGTTGGTGCGGCCCTCGATGCGCCGCTCCAGCTGCTTGGTGTCGCGCGCCAGCCGGTGATAGCGCTCGGCCCAGCGGGCGTGGTCCTCGCGCTCGTCGCACCCGTGGCAGGGGTGCGCGCGGATCTCGGTGCGCATCCGGGCGATCTCGGTGTCGTCGGCCGCCGCGGCCCGCGACTTGCGGTGCCGCTCCGGCTCGAAGTGCCCGGCCTTGGTCCGCATCGCGGAGGCCAGGTCCCGGCGGGACTGCGGGCTGCGCGGGTTGAACGACTTCGGGATCCGCATCCGGTCGACGGCTTCGACCGGCACCGGGAAGTCGATCTGCGCCAGCCGCTTGACCTGCCGCTCGGCGGTGAGCACCAGCGGACGCGGACCGTCCTGATGGTCCTCGTGCCGCCGGTGGCCGGGGCTGCGGCCGGCCGGGACCCCGGGTTCGAGCACCAGGGCCAGCCCGGCGTACTTGCCCGCCGGGACATGGATGATGTCGCCCGGCTTGAGCTTCTCCAGCGCGTCCGACGCGGCGGCCCGGCGCTGGGTGGCGCCCTGCCGCGACAGTTCGGCCTCGCGCTCCTTCAACTGGCGGCGCAGCCGCATGTAGTCGTCGAAGTTGCCGAGGTGGCAGGTCATCGACTCCTTGTAGCCGTCGAGCCCCTCCTCGTTGCGCTGCACCTGCTTGGAGATCCCGACGACCGACCGGTCGGCCTGGAACTGCGCGAAGGACGTCTCCAGCAGCTCCCGCGAGCGGTGCCGCCCGAACTGGCCGACCAGGTTGACCGCCATGTTGTACGACGGCTTGAAGGACGAGCGCAGCGGATACGTCCGGGTGCCGGCCAGCCCCGCGACCGCGCCCGGGTCGAAACCGCGCTGCCACAGCACGACGGCATGGCCCTCGACGTCGATACCGCGGCGGCCGGCCCGGCCGGTCAGCTGGGTGTACTCGCCGGGGGTGATGTCGGCGTGCGTCTCGCCGTTCCACTTCACGAGCTTCTCGAGCACCACGGAGCGGGCCGGCATGTTGATGCCCAGGGCCAGGGTCTCGGTGGCGAAGACCGCCTTGACCAGGCCCTTGAGGAACAGCTCCTCGACGACCTCCTTGAAGGTCGGCAGCATGCCGGCGTGGTGCGCGGCGACGCCGCGCTCCAGGCCCTCCAGCCACTCGAAGTACTTCAGGACGTGCAGGTCCTCGTCCGGGATCGCCTTGGTGCGCTCCTGGACGATGGCCCGGACCCGCTCCCGGTTCTCGTCGCTGTTCAGCCGCAGCCCGGCGTACAGGCACTGCTGGACGGCCGCCTCGCAGCCGGCCCGGCTGAAGATGAAGGTGATGGCCGGCAGCAGCCCCTCGGAGTCGAGCCGCTCGATCACATCGGCGCGGCTGGGCGTCCAGACCTTGCCGCTCGACCGGCGCTCGCGCTCCCGGTCCGCCTCGTAGCCGCGCTTGTGCCGGTCACGGGGGTGGACGGTCCGCTGGTTCTCCATCCGGGCGAGGCGTACCAGGTCCGGGTTGACCTCGCGGCGGGCGGCCTCGGCGGCGCCCTCCTTCTCCTCGAAGAGGTCGTACATCCGGCGGCCGGCCAGCACGTGCTGCCACAGCGGCACCGGGCGGTGCTCCGAGACGATCACCTCGGTGCTGCCGCGCACGGTGTCGAGCCAGTCGCCGAACTCCTCGGCGTTGGAGACGGTCGCCGACAGCGACACCAGCGTCACGGACTGCGGGAGGTGGATGATCACCTCTTCCCAGACGGCGCCGCGGAAGCGGTCGGAGAGGTAGTGGACCTCGTCCATCACGACATAGCCGAGGCCGTCGAGCGCCGAGGATCCGGCGTAGAGCATGTTGCGCAGCACCTCGGTGGTCATCACGACCACCGGTGCGTCGCCGTTGACGCTGTTGTCACCGGTCAGCAGGCCGACCTTGTCCGCGCCGTACCGCTTGACGAGGTCGCTGAACTTCTGGTTCGACAGGGCCTTGATCGGGGTGGTGTAGAAGCACTTGCGGCCCTCGGTGAGGGCGAGGTGGACGGCGAACTCGCCGACAATGGTCTTTCCGGAGCCGGTCGGCGCGGCGACCAGCACTCCGCTTCCGGCCTCCAGAGCCTGACATGCCGCGATCTGGAACGGATCCAGGTCGAAGTCGTACAGCGCGCGGAACGGCGCGAGGGCAGTGGCCTGATCGGCCGCGCGACGCCGGTCTGCGGCGTAGCGCTCGGCGGGGGACATCTCATCGGTCATCTTGCCACCGAGCGTACCGGCCCCCACCGACACACCGCGTGATCTTTTATTCGTATCGACGCCCGGAACCACGGCGGACCCACGGCGGACGGGCAGCGGACGGGCGGCGGACCGGCGCGGTCGAACATCAGACCAGCAGCCGCAGCGCTCCCGGCACCGTCACGGCGGTCATCGGCAGCGGCCCTATCCGCTCGCCGTCCGCGTATCCCGTCACGTCGTCCGCCGCGAGCCGCACCCGTGCCGCCCGGTGCACGGTGACCTTCGGATGGCTGGGATGCGTCCCCCGGTACACCCGGGGGAAGACCGTCAGGAGCGTGGTGCGGCTGCACGGCCCGACGACGGTGATGTCGAACAGCCCGTCGTCGAGGACCGCGTCGGTGCAGATCCGCATGCCGCCGCCGTACGACGACCCGTTGCCGACCGCGATCAGGGTCGCCTCGATCTCCCGTTCCGGGCCGTCGTCGAACCGGATCCGGTACGGGATCGGGCGCAGGGCGGCGAGTTCGGCGAGCATCGCGACGTCGTAGCGGAAGCGCCCGGTGGGCCACCGCATCCGGTTGCCGCGGTCGTTGACCCGTGAGTCGAAGCCGGAGGCCAGTACGGTCCCGAACCAGCGGTCCCCGATCTTCCCGAGGTCGACGGCCCGGGTGCGCCCTTCGCTGAGCGCGGCGGCAGCCGCGCGTCCGGCGGCCGCGGGGTCGCGGACCGGCAGCCCGGTGGCGCGGGCGAAGTCGTTGCCGGTGCCCACCGCGATCACTCCCAGCGGGATGTCGGTGCCCGCCACCGCCTGCAGGGCCAGCGAGACCATCCCGTCGCCGCCGACGGCCACCAGCGCACCGGTCCCGGCGGCGACCGCCTCGCGGGCCTGCACGAGGGCGTCGGCGGCGTCCTGGCCGACGACGGTGCGAACGGTGAACCCGGCCTCCCGCATCGCGCGGGCGGCCGGCTGCGCGGCGTGTGCGCCCCGGCCGCGTCCCGCGGCGGGGTTGACGAAGAGGGTGATGTCGCTGGTCACGCGCGGACCCTACCGCGCGTGATCACCCGCGTCGAGGTCGAGCGCTTCGAGGCCGACCCCGGGGGTCGAGCGCCGGGGTCGAGCGCCGAGGGCGAGGTCAGGTCGCGTCGTCGAAGTCGTCGGTGGGACGGTCCGACGCGGCCGGGGCCGGTGCGGCGCCGACCTGCTCGGGGATGTGGTCGAGGCTGGACGCCTCGTCGTCGTCGAGCGAGAAGTCCGGATCGGCCTCACGGCGGCGGCGCTTGCGGAGGTCGTTGAAGAACGCGATCCCCACGGCCCCGAAGTACAGGAACACGATGGGAGCGGCGAGCAGCGACATCGAGAACGGGTCGCCGGTGGGCGTGGCCACCGCGGCGAAGATGGTGATGCCGAGGACCATCACCCGCCACCAGCCGAGCATGCGCTTGGCGGTGAGCACTCCGGTGAAGTTCAGCAGGACCAGCAGCAGCGGCAGTTCGAAGGCGCAGCCGAAGACGATGATCATGCGCACGACGAGGTCGAGGTAGTCGTCGAGCGGGAACAGGTTGCGCGCGTCGTCGACCGTCAGGTCGATCATGATCTGCGCGGTCTGCGGCAGGATCACATAGGCGAGGTAGCCGCCGCCGAGGAAGAGCGGCACGCCCGCGGCGACGAAGGAGATCGCGTAGCGCTTCTCCTTGGTGTGCAGTCCCGGCGCGAGGAACGCCCAGAGCTGGTAGAGCCAGATCGGCGTCGTCGCCACCAGGCCCGCCATCAGCGAGACCTTCATGGCGATCGCGAACGGGCCGGTCAGCCCGTTCACCGTCATCTCCGCGCACGGCCGGCCGTCGGCGCCCTTGATCTGGCCGTTCACGCAGCCCACGGACTTGAGCACCGGGTGCATGAAGAACTGGATGATGTCGCGGTAGAAGAACGACGCGACGATCGTGACGACGATGATCGCCAGTACCGACTTCAGCAGCCGGTTGCGCAACTCACGCAGGTGATCCGCGAGCGGCATGCGCCCTTCGGGATCCTTCTCCTGCTTGCGGGCAGACTTGAGCACCCACGTCCTCGTCTCGTGCGGCAGCCGTCAGCGGCTTGTTGCGAACCGGTACGGGCTGAGGTCAGCCCTGGGTGGTGTGGTTCGGCTCCGTCACCGGGCGGGCGCTGGTCACATCGCCGGGCGCGGCCTGGATCGTCTTCGGCGCGGCGGGCGCGGACTCGGCGGTGTGGGTGTCGGCCACCGGAGCCTCGTCGTCCTTCTTCATCGCCTTGGCCTCGCTCTTGAGGATGCGGGCCGACTTGCCGAGCGACCGGGCCATGTCGGGAAGCTTCTTGGCGCCGAACAGCAAGATGATGACGAGAAGGATGAGGACGATCTCGAGGGGCTTGAGATTGCCGAGCATAAGTGTCTACCTTCTCACCGAGGCGGCGTGGGTCCATGTCTTCGGCGACCCGGACAGGAGTCCGTACCGCCGTACTGGCTGTGATCGTAGCCTGCGGTGGTAAACAACCGGCAACCCGTCGGCAACCACCAGGTGCGACCCCTGCCGCTCATTCATGGGGCCACGTTACGCAGCGTACCCTCCGGGACGGCCGGGAACGAGAGCCGTTGTGTAACGCCGGAGCCGTCCCGGTCCGCGAACCGGGGATCACGCCAGGTCCAGGGGGTCGGCGCGGGTCCGCGTCACTGCCGGGAGATGTCCCCCGCGCGCTCCGCGAGCGGCTCCGCGGCCCGGCTCAGCCGGTCGGCGGCGCGGGAGAGGTCGTCGGTGCTCCTGGCCACCTGCCGGGCCAGCCGCTGGACCTCGGCGAAGAGCCGGACGGCGAGTGCGCCGAGCACGAGGATGCCGGCGGTCGAGAGGCCGACGTACAGGTAGAGCCACCACATGGCACCGACCCTATCGGCTCGGCCGGCGCCCGGATGTCCTCGGGCGCCGGGATGTCCTCGGGCGCCCGGATGCCCTCGATCGCCAGGACGTCAGCAGATGTGCAGGCGCATGGTGCGCACCCCGCCGCCGGTGAGCAGCTCGATGATCCGCTCCCCCGCCGGCTTGCGGACCGCCAGCCCGCACTCCGGGCAGGTGAAGGAGTAGAACGTGGTCCGGTGGGTGCGGCCGATCGCCAGCCGCAGCTCCTGCGACGCCAGCTCGAAACGGCCGCGGCAGTCCGGGCACGCGGCCTTGAAGAGCACCGCGGACGGCGCAGGGGCCGTCATCGTCGAGGTCGCTGCCCCCGTCATCGTCACTCCCTATTCTCCGTACGCCGCCAGTGCCAGCACGGCCGCTTCCCGCGCCCGGTCCGCGAGGTCGGCCGGCGAGACGATCCGGCCGTCCCGGCCCAGCCGCAGCGCGAGCCGGCGCAGCGAGCCCGGGTCGGGGGTGCGCAGGCTGATCCGCAGTCCCCCGTCGGGCAGCTCGTCGGCGCTGTCGTACGGGTAGTACTCGGCGACCCAGCGGCCGCCGGGACCCACCTCGATGACGACCTCCGGGTCGTCGCCCGCCGGCTGCACCAGCCCGAGGGACAGGTCGCGCGGCTCGATCCGCGGCGGGTCGGACGGCTCGTCGAGCAGCCTGATCTCCGCGACCCGGTCGAGCCGGAAGGTCCTGCGGTCCTCCGACAGCCGGCACCAGCCCTCGAAGTAGGTGTGGCCGACCGCGAAGAGCCGGATCGGATCCACCTCCCGCTCGGTCAGCGCGTCCCGGGCCGGCGAGTAGTAGCGGATCCACAGCCGGCGCCGTTCGGCGATGGCCCGGTCCACATCGGCGAAGACGCTGCCCTCGGACTCGAAGGTCACCGAGAGCTGGGAGCTGGCGGCCGCCACCTCGCCGGCCGCTGTCTCCAGCTTCGCGGTGGCCCGCAGCAGCGCCTGCCGGTCGCTGTCGCGCAGCCCCGGCAGGTTCGCCACCGCCCGCGCCGCCACGAGCAGTGCCGTGGCCTCGTCGGCCGCCAGCCGCAGCGGCTGCGCCACATCGTCGACGTTGTGCCACCAGATCCGCTCGCCGTCGGTGTCGATGTCGAGCAGGTCACCGCCACGGAAGCTTGTACCGCACAGCGGCAGGACGTTCAGGTCGCCGATCAGCTCGGCCTCGGTGACGCCGAAGGCGCGGGCCACATCGGTGACGCGGGCGCCGGGGCGCTCCCGCAGATAGGTGACCAGGGAGAGCATCCGCCGGGTCTGGTCGATCGCGTTCGCCATGTCGTGAAGTCCCGTCAGTCCTTGGCCACGGCACGCAGCCGGTCCACCACATCGGCCCGCAGTTCGGCGGGTTCCAGGACCACCACGTCGGGACCGAACTCCACCAGCCAGGCGTCGAGTCCATGCCCGTACGGGATCTCCAGTTCGTCCCAGTCGGCGTCCACCGGCTCGGACGTCACGGCCTTGGCCCGCAGCGGATAGCCCGAGTCGCGGCGCAGCCGGATCCGGGCGGTCGCGGTGGCGCCCTCGCCGGCCCAGCTCGCGACGGCGGCGCGTACGTCCACGTGGTCAGGGACGGGGGCGCTGAAGGCACCGCCGCGGGAGCGGACCTTGCCGGAGATGCGGGAGAGCCGGAAGACCCGGACCGCGCCGCGGTCGCGGTCCCAGCCGGCCAGGTACCAGTGGCCGCGCCAACACTCCAGGGCCCACGGCTCGACCTGCCGCGGCTCGGGGCGCACCGCGTTCGCCTTGCGGTAGTCGAAGGCGACGGCCCGGCGCTCGCGCGTCGCGACCATCAGCGGCTCGAACGCCGGCGCCGGGGTGGGGATCCGGGGTTCCAGCGCGCTGTGGGTGTCCTCGAACGGCACGCCCGCCGCCCGGAGTTTCTGCAGCGCGCCGCTGGCGGCCTCGGCCAGCCGGGCCTGCTGCCACACCTTGGCGGCCAGGCTCAGCGCGGCGGCCTCCTCGGCGTCCAGCGCGATCTCGGGCAGCCGGTTGCGGTCGCGGCGGGCCAGATAGCCCACATCGCCGTCGACGCTCTCCACCGTCTCGATGATGAGCCCGAGTTCCCGTAGATCGTCCTTGTCGCGCTCGAACATCCGGTTGAACGCGTCGTCGGAACCTATCTCGTGATAGGCCTCGATCGACTCGCGCAGTTCCCGCTTGCTGACGGGACGCCGGGTGTTCATCAGGCACAGCGCCAGGTTCATCAGTCGCTCGGCCTTGGCAATCGCCATCGCGCACCCTTCGTCTTCAGCTCTCGATCGACGACCGTACCGCTCCGGGGAGCTGCGGCAAAAGCGAGGGCCCACGCCTGCCGGCGTGGGCCCTCGGATACGCGCCTGCTCAGACCGAGATCAGGTCCACGACGAAGATCAGAGTCTCGCCCGGCTTGATCGCCGGGGTGGGGCTCTGGTTGCCGTAGGCGAGGTGCGCGGGGATGGTCAGCTGGCGGCGGCCGCCGACCTTCATGCCCTGCACGCCCTGGTCCCAGCCCTTGATGACGCGGCCGCCACCGAGCGGGAAGGTGAACGCGGAACCGCGGTTCCAGCTGGCGTCGAACTCCTCACCCGTGCTGAACGAGACGCCCACGTAGTGGACGCTGACGTTCTGACCCGCCTTGGCCTCCTCGCCGGTGCCCTCCCAGATCTCCTTGATCTCGAGGTCGGCCGGCGGCTCACCAGCGGGGAAATCGATCTCGGGCTTCTCGATGCTCACTGCGGTAACTCCTTGATACGTTGCGGACAACCCGGACAGTCTTACACTGCTCCGAGAATGTCCACCACGAAAACGAGGGTGGAGTTGGCCGGAAGGTCGGCTCCCTTGGCCTCGGCCTTGTACGCCTGCTCCGGCGGGATGACGAGCAGCACCCGGCTGCCGACCTTCTTGCCGACGAGGCCCTTGTCCCAGCCCTCGATGACCTGACCCTGGCCGATGACGGTGCTGAACGGCGCCCCGGTCTTCCAGCTGTCGTCGAACAGCTTGGCCGTGTCCTTGCCCTCGTTGGGCTTCCAGGCCGCGCCGCTGTACTGCATGTAGACCGTCTGACCGCTCTTGATCACGTCGCCCGTGCCCTCGATCAGCACCTTGTCGACGAGCGTCTTCGGCGGGTCGTTCTTCGGCACCGTGATCTTCGCCGCTTCCGCCTTCTCCGCGTCCACCTTCGGCAGGTCGGACGGGATGGCGGACTGCGTGCCCGTGACCTGGATCGGCATGATCTGGCCGACGTCGAGCACGAAGACGAGGGTGTCGGTGGCCGTGATGCCCAGTTCCTGCTTGCCCTGGGCGCCGAACGCGGCGGCCGGCGGGGCGACGACCAGGACGCGGCTGCCGACCTTCTGACCCAGTACGGCCTCGCTGAAGGCCGGGATGATCGTGGGCGAGCCCGCCGGGATGATCTGCGCGGCGCCGCCCTTGTCGTAGGAGCCGCCGATCTCCTTGCCGCTCTTCCAGACCTTGCCGGTGAACTTGGTGACGACCTGGTCGTTCTTCTTGACCTCCGGGCCGGTGCCCGCGGTCAGGGTGTTCACGACGAACTTCCCGCTCGGTTCGCCCTTGGGGATGGTGATGGTCGGCTTCTTGCCCAGCTCACCGGCGACGGTGGGCATCGGCGCGGCCGACGACACCGGCTTGGGAGCCGCGGGCTGCGTAGGCGTCGCGGAAGCCGTGGGGGTCGGCGAGTCGGCCTTCTTGTCCGAGTCGTCCCCTCCTCCGCAGGCCGCGGTGAGCATCAGAGCCGGCACGATGAGCGCGGCAGCGAGTCGGCGTCGCACAGTGGTCCTCGGGGTAGCTGGGATGGTCCGTCAGTAGCGGTCACTCTACGGCCTGCCCCGCATCACAGGACCCCGGCATGCCAGGAGCCCCGCACGCCACAGCGTGCGGGGCTCCGGACGACGATCCGTGTCCGATCGCGTTCCGACTCGCGTCGATCACATTCCGGCGATGAGCTTCTCCACCCGGTCGTCGACCGATCGGAACGGGTCCTTGCACAGCACCGTTCGCTGCGCCTGGTCATTGAGCTTCAGATGCACCCAGTCGACCGTGAAGTCACGCCGCTGTTCCTGCGCCCGGCGGATGAAATCGCCGCGCAGCCTGGCCCGAGTGGTCTGCGGGGGAACCGATTTCGCCTCGAAGATCTTCAGATCGCTGCAGATCCGCTTGGCCTGGCCCTTCTTCTCCAGCAGGTAGTACAGCCCCCGGCGGCGGTGGATGTCGTGATAGGCGAGGTCCAGTTGGGCGACGCGCGGGTGGGACATCGTGATGTTGTCCCGGTTCCGGTAGCGCTCGATCAGCTGGTACTTCATCACCCAGTCGATCTCGGTGCCGATGGCCGCCAGGTCACCGCTGCCGATCGACTCCAGCGCGCGGCCCCACAGCTCCAGCACCTGCTCGATCACGCCGTTGCGGATGCCGCGGCGTTCACAGAAGTCAACAGCCTTGGAGTAGTA
Organism: Streptomyces sp. RKAG293; assembly: GCF_023701745.1. Lineage (NCBI taxonomy): Bacteria > Bacillati > Actinomycetota > Actinomycetes > Kitasatosporales > Streptomycetaceae > Streptomyces > Streptomyces sp. RKAG293. Next base: position 2,290,132 of record NZ_JAJOZB010000001.1, read on the forward strand.
CTCCTCCTGGATCTCCAGGGCGGACGCCTCGCGGCCGGTGGCCAGCCGCACCTTGCGGCGGCCGGTGATGTCATGGCTGACCTCGCGGATCGCCCGGATCGGGTTCTCCAGGGTCAGGTCCCGCATCACGATGCCCGCCTCGATCATGCGCAGCACGAGGTCGGTGGCACCGACCTTCAGCAGCATGGTCGTCTCGGACATGTTCGAGTCGCCGACGATGACGTGCAGCCGCCGGTAGCGCTCCGCGTCCGCGTGCGGCTCGTCACGGGTGTTGATGATGGGACGGGAACGGGTGGTCGCCGAGCTGACGCCCTCCCAGATGTGCTCCGCTCGCTGGCTGACGCAGAAGACCGCACCGCGCGGCGTCTGCAGCACCTTGCCCGCACCGCAGATCATCTGCCGGGTGACCAGGAACGGAATGAGGATGTCGGCGAGGCGGGAGAACTCGCCGTGTCGCGCGACGAGGTAATTCTCGTGACATCCGTAGGAGTTTCCCGCGGAGTCGGTGTTGTTCTTGAACAGATAGACATCGCCGGCGATGCCCTCTTCGTGCAGACGCCGTTCGGCGTCCACCAGAAGGCCTTCGAGGATGCGTTCGCCGGCCTTGTCATGGGTGACCAGCTCGGTCAGATTGTCACACTCCGGAGTGGCGTACTCCGGGTGCGAGCCGACATCGAGGTAGAGGCGGGCGCCGTTGCGCAGAAAGACATTGCTGCTCCGGCCCCATGACACGACACGGCGGAAGAGGTACCGCGCCACCTCGTCAGGAGACAGACGCCGCTGCCCCCTGAACGTGCATGTGACGCCGTACTCGTTCTCCAGCCCGAAAATGCGGCGGTCCATGACTGAACATTACGCCTGATGCGGGGTGCTGAAACCGGGTTCGACGCCACCGATTCGATCTTTTTCCAACTCGGTTTTCAGGTTTGGGGACGCGAGGAATCGGGCGGTCGCGACCAGCACCGCCAGTGCGATGAATCCACCGCCCGCCGCGACGGCGAATCCGGCGGCGACCCCGCCGAACTGCGCGGCAGGTCCCGCGGCGGCCGTTCCCAGTGAGGCGCCGACGCCGATCGCGGTCACCAGCCAGGAGAACGCCTCGGTCACCGTGCCGCTCGGCGCGTGCCGGTCCACCACCACGAACGCGCAGGCCAGAACCGGCGCCAGGAACACTCCGGCGAGCCCCGACAGGACCGTCATCGCGACCACTCCGGGGACCAGTGCCAAGGGCGCGCAACAGACCGCCAGTCCGATGGTGAGCACCCGCAGCCGGCGCTCCGGCGTGCCCGGCCAGGTCCTGGCGCCGTACGTGACGCCGCCGATGAGCGCGCCGAGCCCGAGCGCCGACAGCAGGTAGCCGTTCACCATGCCGCCGCCGTGCACGTCCCCGTACGCGACCGCGGCGACCGCGATCGAGCCGAGTGCGACGCCGACGAAGAACAGACAGCCGATCAGCGCGCGCAGCCCCGGGGCGCGCAGCGGTCCGAGCCAGTCGGCGGCCCGCGGCTCCGCCCGCCACTCGCGGGACGGCGGGGCCGTCACGACGCCCAGCGCGCCCACGACGCCGACCGCCGCGATCCACAGCACGGCGGCGGTCTCCGAGGCCACCGCGACCAGGCCGGTGACGAGGACCGGGCCGATGGTGAACAGCAGTTCCTGGGCGGCGGCGTCCAGGGCGTAGGCGGCGTGCAGCCGGTCCTCGCTCTTCAGGACGCCGGGCCACAGCGCCCGCAGTCCGCCTTCCAGCGGCGGGGTGAACAGCCCGGCCACCGCCATCGCCGCACAGGCCACCGGCAGCGGGTCGGGGCCGACCAGGGCGAACAGCACCATGCCGGCGGCCGACAGCACGGCCGCGGGGAGCATCACCCGCGGCTGGCCGTACCGGTCGACGATCCGGCCCAGCAGCGGCTGGCCGATGGCCGTGCCCAGCCCGTAGAGCGCGCCCAGCGAACCGGCGAGCGAGTAGCTGCCCCCTTCGGAGCGGGTCAGCAGCACGATGCACAGCGCGGCCGTCGCGTTGGGCAGCCGGCCGATCAGCGTGCCGCCGAGCAGCCGGCCGGCGTACCGCGTCCTCAGAAGATCCCCGTACCCCGCCGCCATGCCGGCCCCTCTCCCCCGGTTCTCCCCCGGCCGCCGCTGGTCACCGGCCGAGGTGTTACGTATAACTTGATGCGTCATACGTACCATGACGGCAGGCCGCGGGTCCATCCGCGGGGACCGGAAGGATGCCCGGAGTGACCGATACCGCACGCCCCACCTCACGGGACGTGGCGCGGGCCGCGGGTGTCTCGCAGGCGACCGTTTCGCTGGTCCTGGGCGGAAAGTCCCGCGGGCGGGTCTCCGAGCGCACGGCGGAGGCGGTCCGCGCGGCGGCGCTGGCACTGGGCTACCGGCCGAACCTGGCCGCCCGCAACCTCCGGCTCGGCCGCACCCGGACGGCCCTGCTGGTCGTCCCGGCACTGACCAACGAGTACTTCGCCCGGGTCTACACCGGCGCCGCCCGCGTCGCGGCGGAGCACGAGTTCGGCGTGGTGCTCTACCCGTCCCCCGACGGCATCGGGCCGGCCCGCGACCCCTTCGGCTCGGCCCGCGCCTCGCTCGACGGCGTCATCGCGTCCTCGATGGCCGCCGACGCGCTCGACGCGATCGGCGGCGGCGACCTTCCGCTCGTGATGCTCGACAGCGACCCCGGCGCGGCGGGCGCGGCGGGCGCGGGCGGCGCGGCCGGCTCCGGCGCCGCCGTCACGGTCAACTTCGACATCGCCGACGGGATGCGGCAGGTGGCCCGCTGTCTGCTCGGCCTCGGGCACCGCCGGTTCACCCACCTGGCCTCCGCGGTCGACACCTGGACGTTCCACGTCCGCGCCACGACACTGGCCGACACCCTGGCGGGCGCCGGGGACGTGGTGCTGCACACCGTGCGCTCCGCGCACAGCGTCGAGGACGCGCGGCTCGCCGCGGAACACGCCCTCACCCGGCCCGGCCCCCGGCCCACCGCCCTGGTCTGCGACGACGACATCCTCGCCGCGGGCGCCTGCAAGGCCGCGCGACGGCTGGGGCTGCGGGTGCCGGCTGATGTGTCGGTGACCGGATTCGACGACCTCGCGCTCGCCACCGCGGTCGAACCGGAACTCACCACGGTCCGGCTTCCCGCCGACGAGATCGGCGGCCGGGGCATGGCGGCACTGCTGGCCGTCCTGGACGGCCGTCCGGCCGACGGGAGCGATCTGCCGGTGGAACTCGTGGTCCGGGGCTCGACGGGGCCGCCGCCTGCTCCCGCGGTGACCTGATTCAGGTGGCGGGCGATTCAGGTGGCGGGCGCGGCGTGCCTCCCGCAGGTACGGGAACGACTCACGCCCGCGCCTCGGTGACGGGGGCCGGGCCCTCCGGGGTGGGGCTTCGAAATCGACTATTTACGGGCCTGGCGGCCCACAAATAGCTCGGCAGCATTTCGAAACCCCACCCCTCCAGCCCCGTCCCCCTCGCAGAGGTGCGGGCGTGACGTGGGTAAGGCGACAGGGACGTGTGCCCCTACTCCTCTTCCTCATCTGACGGGTCGTCCGTTTTTGTGGTCGCTGCGCTGTCCGCCTCCAGGAGGCGGGCCAGCTGACGGCCCAGGATCCGCTTGAACTTGCGCTGCTGCGGCCGCGTCCGGTCCAGCACCGCGACCTCCAACTGCTCGGCGGTGAGCGTGCGTTCCCCGCCGTTGCTGTCCCGGCCGAGGGACTCGGCCGCCAGTTTCAGCGCCTCCGCGAGCGTCATGCCGTCGCGGTGCCGCTGGTCCAGGAAGGTGCCGATCGAGTCCGAGTTGCCGCCGACCGCCACCGCGCCGTGCTCATCGACGATCGAGCCGTCGTGCGGCAGCCGGTAGATCTGGTCGTCCTCGGCGGCCGCGCCGACCTCCGCGACGATCAGCTCCACCTCGTACGGCTTCTCGCCGACGCTGGAGAAGATGGTGCCCAGGGTCTGGGCGTAGACGTTGGCCAGCCCGCGGGCCGTGACGTCCTCACGGTCGTAGGTGTAGCCGCGCAGGTCGGCGTAGCGCACGCCGCCGATCCGCAGGTTCTCGAACTCGTTGTACTTGCCCACCGCCGCGAACGCGATCCGGTCGTAGATCTCGCTGACCTTGTGGAGCGCGCGGGACGGGTTCTCGGCGACGAACACGATGCCGTCGGTGTACTGCAGCACGACGACGCTGCGGCCGCGCGCGATGCCCTTGCGGGCGTACTCCGCACGGTCGGCCATGGCCTGCTGGGGTGAGACATAGAACGGCGTCGACACCGGCTATCCGTCCCTTTCTGTCAGTGGTGTGGGGGCTCCACCCGGCGTCAGCCGGGGGAAGCATTCCCGGTCCTCCGGTCCTGCCGGACCGTCAGAGCAGCTCGGCACGCGGGCCGTCGGGCTGTTCCAGCCGGCGCTCGTGGATGGCACGGACGACGTCCGACGACTCGTCCTCGGTGAGCCTGCGGAAGCCCTCGTCGGTGATGACGGTGACGATGGGATAGATACGCCGCGCCAGGTCCGGTCCGCCGGTGGCCGAATCGTCATCGGCCGCGTCGTACAGGGCCTGTACGACCAGCGTGATCGCCTGGTCCTCCGTCAGATCCTTGCGGTACAGCTTCTTCATCGAACCGCGGGCGAAGACCGAACCCGACCCCGTCGACGCGAAGCCGTGCTCCTCGGAGCGTCCGCCCGTCACGTCGTAGGTGAAGATCCGGCCCTTTTCGCGGTCCACGTCGTATCCGGCGAACAGCGGAACGACGGCCAGTCCCTGGAGCGCCATCCCGAGGTTCCCGCGGATCATCGTGGAGAGCCGGTTCGCCTTGCCCTCCAGGGAGAGCACCGCGCCCTCGATCTTCTCGTAGTGCTCCAGTTCCAGCTGGAACAGCCGCACCATCTCCACGGCCAGTCCGGCGGTGCCGGCGATGCCCACGGCCGAGTACTCGTCGGCCGGGAAGACCTTCTCGATGTCCCGCTGCGCGATGATGTTGCCCATCGTCGCGCGCCGGTCACCGGCGAGGATCACCCCGCCGGGGAACGTCGCGGCCACGATGGTCGTGCCGTGCGGGATCTCGATGGCGCCCTGGAGCGGCGGCAGGCTCCGGTTGCGCGGCAGCAGGTCCGGTGAGTGCTCGCCGAGGAAGTCGATGAACGAGGACGAGCCAGGCGTCAGGAAGGCAGCTGGCAGACGCCCGGTGCTACGAGTGTTGGCTTCCACACGTTTCCTTCCACGTATGCGACGGCCCGGCGCATGGCGACAGACCGGTCGTTGAACTGTCCAGGTGCTGCGTCGCAGCTGAGGCACAGCACGCCTCGGACCCTACCCGGCCCGCGGCGGTGATCCACATGTTCCTGCGAGGTCTCGGCGGAGCACTCCGGGCGATGCGCCCGGAGCCGACTACTGACCGCCCTTTTGGACGAATGACCTCACGAAATCCTCAGCATTCGCTTCGAGGACGTCGTCGATCTCGTCCAGGATGTCGTCGACGTCCTCCGAGAGCTTCTCGTGGCGCTCCTTGAGTTCGTCCGAGGCTTGCGCGTCCTGCGCTACCTCTTCGACTTCCTCGGTGGCGCGTGTCGCCTTCTGCTGTCCGCCGTCGGTGTCCTTCGTAGCCATGACGCTCACCCCGCTCGGTTGCGTTTCCCACTTGATCAGACCCTACAAGCCGGGTCCGACATCGGCCCTGTTTCCGCTCACTTGCTTGATTCCCGGTTCTGGGCCATTTCAGCCGCCGGAAAGGATGCGGACCAAGTCTTCCGCCGTACGACAGCGGTCCAGGAGCTCCTTGACGTGGTTGCGGGTGCCGCGTAGCGGCTCCAGGGTCGGAACCCGCTGCAGGGAGTCCCGGCCCGGCAGATCGAAGATGACCGAGTCCCAGGAGGCGGCGGCTACGTCGTCGGCGTACTGCTCCAGGCAGCGGCCGCGGAAGTAGGCGCGGGTGTCCTCGGGGGGCTTGGTCTCGGCCCGGACGACCGCCGGCTCGTCCAGTAGCCGCTTCATGCGGCCGCGGGCCACCAGACGGTTGTAGAGGCCCTTGTCGGGCCGTACGTCGGCGTACTGGAGGTCCACGAGGTGCAGGCGCGCGGCGTCCCATTCCAGGCCGTCACGGCGCCGGTAGCCCTCCAGGACCTCCTTCTTGGCGACCCAGTCCAGCTCGCCCGACAGGCTCATCGGGTTGTTCTCCAGCCGGTTCAGGACGTCCTCCCAGCGGCTGAGGACATCCTTCGTCTGGTCGTCCGCGTCGGCGCCGAAACGCTCCTCGACGTATTTGCGGGACAGGTCGAAGTACTCCATCTGGAGCTGTACGGCGGTCAGCGTCCGGCCGCTGCGGAGCGTGATGAGATGTTGCAGTGTGGAGTCGTGGCTGACCTGGTGCAGGGTGCGCACCGGCTGGTCCACGGCCAGGTCCACCTTGATGAAGCCGTCCTCGATCATCGACAGCACCAGGGCGGTGGTGCCGAGCTTGAGGTAGGTCGAGATCTCGGAGAGGTTGGCGTCCCCGATGATGACGTGCAGGCGGCGGTACTTCTCCGCGTCCGCGTGCGGCTCGTCCCGGGTGTTGATGATGGGGCGTTTGAGGGTGGTCTCCAGGCCGACCTCGACCTCGAAGTAGTCGGCGCGCTGGCTGAGCTGGAAGCCGTCGTCGTGGCCGTCCTGGCCGATGCCGACGCGGCCGGCCCCGGTGACGACCTGGCGCGAGACGAAGAACGGCGTCAGATGGCGCACGATGTCCGAGAAGGGGGTCTCCCGCTTCATCAGATAGTTCTCGTGGGTGCCGTAGGACGCGCCCTTGTTGTCGGTGTTGTTCTTGTACAGGTGGATCGGCTGGGCGCCGGGGAGCTGCGCGGCCCGTTCGGCGGCCTCGGCCATGATGCGCTCGCCCGCCTTGTCCCACAGGACGGCGTCGAGCGGGTTGGTGACCTCGGGTGAGGAGTACTCCGGGTGGGCGTGGTCGACGTAGAGCCGCGCGCCGTTGGTGAGGATGACATTGGCCAGGCCGATGTCCTCGTCGGTGAGCTGGCTCGAGTCCGCCGTGTCACGGGCGAGGTCGAAGCCCCGGGCGTCACGGAGCGGATTCTCTTCCTCGAAGTCCCAGCGGGCGCGGCGCGCCCGGTGCATCGCCGCCGCGTAGGCGTTGACGATCTGGGACGAGGTGAGCATGGCATTGGCGTTCGGGTGCCCGGGAACGGAGATGCCGTACTCCGTCTCGATACCCATTACTCGCCGTACGGTCATGCGGCCCTCCTTGCCCGGCGCCGCCCCGTGCTGGGGCTGACGCTCAAGTACCGCTGCGCATATGGCCCGAGTGCGACTGCTGTTCCCTGAGCCGCACTGCATGGCGCGGTACGGAAGAGCCTAGAACGCGATGGCGGCGGTGGGGAGATCATTTCACTCATTGCTCCGGTCCTGGCCTACCTGTGGACAAACACTCCGGCTGCGGGAACCCGGTCGGGGCGCCCGCAGCCGGAGGTCTGCTTTACAGGTACTGCCCGGTGTTGGCCACGGTGTCGATGGAGCGGCCGGTGTCCGCGCCCTGCTTTCCGGTGACGAGCGTGCGGATGAACACGATCCGCTCGCCCTTCTTGCCGGAGATGCGGGCCCAGTCGTCGGGGTTGGTGGTGTTGGGCAGGTCCTCGTTCTCCTTGAACTCGTCGACACAGGCGGCGAGCAGGTGGGCGACGCGAAGACCGCGCTGGTTGTGGTCGAGGAAGGCCTTGATCGCCATCTTCTTGGCCCGGTCCACGATGTTCTGGATCATCGCTCCGGAGTTGAAGTCCTTGAAGTACAGGACCTCCTTGTCACCGTTGGCGTACGTGACCTCCAGGAAGCGGTTCTCCTCCGTTTCGGTGTACATCCGCTCGACGACGGCCTGGATCATGGCGTCGACGGTGCCGGCCTTCGATCCGCCGTGCTCCGACAGGTCCTCGCTGTTGAGCGGGAGTGTCGGAACGAGGTACTTCGAGAAGATGTCCTTGGCCGCCTCGGCGTCCGGCCGCTCGATCTTGATCTTGACGTCCAGACGGCCGGGCCGCAGGATCGCCGGGTCGATCATGTCCTCACGGTTGGAGGCGCCGATGACGATGACGTTCTCCAGGCCCTCCACCCCGTCGATCTCGGCGAGCAGCTGGGGGACGATGGTGTTCTCCACGTCCGAGCTGACACCGGATCCGCGGGTGCGGAAGAGGGATTCCATCTCGTCGAAGAAGACGATGACGGGGGTGCCCTCGCTCGCCTTCTCCCTGGCTCGCTGGAAGACCAGGCGGATCTGACGCTCGGTCTCACCGACGTACTTGTTGAGCAGTTCGGGACCCTTGATGTTCAGGAAGTAGCTCTTGCCCTGCGGCTTCCCGGTGACTTCGGCGACCTTCTTGGCAAGGGAGTTGGCGACTGCCTTGGCGATGAGGGTCTTACCGCAGCCCGGAGGGCCGTAGAGCAGCACGCCCTTGGGCGGGCGCAGTGAGTACTCCTTGAACAGATCCGCGTGCAGATACGGGAGTTCGACCGCGTCCCGGATCTGCTCGATCTGACCGGCGAGGCCGCCGATCTGCTTGTAGTCGATGTCAGGGACCTCTTCGAGTACGAGGTCCTCGACCTCGCTCTTGGGGACCCTCTCGTACACGTAGCCGGAGCGGGGCTCCAGCAGAAGTGCGTCGCCTACGCGGAGAGCGCCGTCCAGGAGTGGCTCGGCGAGCCACACCACCCTCTCCTCGTCGGTGTGTCCGACGACCAGGGCTCGTTCGCCGTCCTCAAGGATCTCCTTGAGGGTGACGATGTCGCCGACGCGCTCGTACTTCATGGCCTCGACCACGTTGAGCGCTTCATTGAGCATGAGTTCCTGACCTCGCCGGAGGTCTTCAAGTTCGACGGAGGGGCTGACGTTCACCCGCAGCTTTCGGCCGCCGGTGAAGATGTCCGCCGTTCCGTCCTCGTTCGCCTGCAGAAAGACGCCGAAACCGGCAGGAGGCTGTGCGAGCCTGTCCACTTCTTCCTTGAGGGCCACGATCTGGTCGCGGGCCTCGCGGAGAGTGTTCGCGAACCGCTCATTCTGAGCGGACACGCCTGCCAGGTTGGTCTGCAGCTCGACGATCCGCTCTTCGAGAATCCTCGTGTGACGCGGAGAGTCGGCGAGCTTACGTCGCAGGACGGCGATTTCCTGCTCAAGAAAGGCGACCTGGCTCGCGGTGTCTTCTGAACCACGAGCGGGTCGGCCGCCACGGGTGATGTCGTCGTCGTGGGCCGCCACGGTCCTCACCTCCTCCAAGGGGAGCTGGACGTTTCCAGACCCTACCTGGGCCGGTGGGGGTTGAAACCCCTAGATCACAAAGACGGTCGGGGTGTGTCCGATCTTCACCCTTGCGTACGTCCTCACGCCAGGGGGATACCCACGGATCAACATCGGAAAGCGGCCGGTTGTATCGTCGGTTCGGTCAACACCCGTCAGGGACTGTTGCGGTCCGTCTACGGGCCGATCCATGAACGGCAGGCGAGGTACCCCGTGAGTGACGTGTCCGAGGCCGGCGCGGAAGAGCTGGAAGTCTGGATCGACCAGGACTTGTGCACCGGCGACGGGATCTGTGTGCAGTACGCGCCTGAGGTGTTCGAGCTCGACATCGACGGGCTGGCGTACGTCAAGGGCCACGACGACGAGCTGCGGCAGGCGCCGGGCGCCACGGCCCCGGTTCCGCTGACGATGCTCACCGATGTGGTGGATTCGGCCAAGGAGTGCCCCGGCGACTGCATCCACGTCCGCCGCGTCACCGACCGGGTCGAGGTGTTCGGTCCCGACGCCGGGTGACGGACGGCGGGCGGCCGGTGACGGCAGGCGGCGGGTGACGGCTCAGATGCTGTTCGCGAGCGCGCCCGGCGTGGCGTAGTACCGTCCGGCCCGCCACTGCCAGGTGTACGCGCGCTTCTGGTCCGGGCAGCAGCGCGGTGTGGTGTCGCTGGAGTACCCGAGGACCGTCGCCCTGATGGTGCGGCCCTGGAGCCCGAAGCCGGTGATGCTGCGCTGCTCCGCCGGATCGACGAGGGTGGCCACGATGCGCGGCGCGCTGCCGGGCGCCGCGCCGGCCGTCAGGACGAAGACACCGGTGGGCGGGGTGCCCGCCTCGGCCGGGCAGTGCACGACGACGACGGTCTCGGGCCTGCCGTCCTGGTCCAGATCCGCCGAGACGCGGCTGACGACGTCCACCGGGGCTCCCGCGCAGTCCAGCGGGTACGCGGCCGCCTTCGGGTCCGGTGCGGGCCGTGGGGTGGCCTGGGAGGCGTGCGAGGAGGCATCGGCGGGCTGGACGAGGGCCCCGGCGCCGATGACCGCGCCGAGCAGCGCGGCGGTGGAGATCCAGTGCACCGAGCGGGCTCGGGTATGCGGAAGGGCCGGTCCTGCGGAGGGCTGCACTCGCCTGGCTCCTGGGGAGTTCGTTCGAGGGGGGTGGCCAGCATGGTGCCACACGTCACACTCCGGTGGAACAGCAGGTGCGGCCGCGAGTGCCGGGACCGCCGGAATGCGGGAGGCGCCGGTGCCGGAACCCTTGCGGGCGTTCCGGCACCGGCGCCTCTCCCTGCTCTCGGCGGGGCGGTGGCCCGGTACTACTCGGCGGGCGCCTCGGGGGCGGCCGGTGCCTCGACGGCGGGCGTCTCGGCGGCGGTCACCTCAGCGGCCGCTGCCGCGTCGGCGGGCGCGTGCTTGCCCCCGCTTTCGCTGCCGGGGCCGGTGTAGTCCTCGCCGTACGAACCCTTGGAGGGCCGGCGGCGGCGCATCGGCGGCTCCACGCCGTCGGCGAGCCGGCGGGCGGTGAGCAGGAAGCCGGTGTGCCCGATCATGCGGTGGTCGGGACGTACCGCGAGACCCTCGACGTGCCAGTTCCGGACCATGGTCTCCCAGGCCGCGGGCTCGTTGAAGGTGCCGTGCTCACGGATGGACTCGACGGTGCGGGCCATCTGCGTGGTGGTGGCGACGTAGCAGCACAGGATGCCGCCGGGGACGAGCGCCTTCGAGACGGCGTCGAGGCATTCCCAGGGGGCGAGCATGTCCAGAATGACGCGGTCGACATCGGTGTCGGACAGATTGTCCTGGAGGTCGCCGACGGTCAGCTGCCAGGCGGGGTGCTCCCCGCCGAAGTAGCGCTGGACGTTCTGGGTGGCGATCTCGGCGAAGTCGGCGCGGCGCTCGTAGGAGTGCAGCATGCCCTGGTCGCCGACGGCGCGCAGCAGGAAGCTGCTGAGCGAGCCTGATCCGACTCCCGCTTCGACGACCCGGGCGCCGGGGAAGATGTCGGCCATCGCCAGGATCTGCCCCGCGTCCTTGGGGTAGACCACTGCGGCACCGCGTGGCATGGACAGGACATAGTCGGGGAGCAGGGGACGCAGCGCCAGGTAGGCGACGTTCCCCGTGGTACGGACAACACTTCCTTCGGGAGCACCGATCAACTCGTCGTGCTGGAAAGCGCCCTTGTGGGTGTGGAACTGCTTTCCGGCTTCGAGCGTGAAGGTGTAGTGGCGTCCCTTGGGGTCGGTGAGCTGGACCTGGTCCCCGACTTGGAATGGGCCGCGACGGCGGGCGGCACCGGTCGGTTCGGACATGTGAACAGCGTAGCTGCTGTTTCTAGGGGCTCGGTTCGCCGCCGGGTGGTTCTGCAGGGCCCTTGGTCCGGGTCAGACCTGTGGCCTGGCCATCGCCGCAAGGAACGCCTTCTCCACGTCCGCCGTGGACAGCACCCCGTAGATCTCGCCCGTCGGCTCGACGACCAGGTACTCCGTCGACGGGGTCGCCCGCAGGGTGTCCAGCAGGTCCTCGCCCGCCAGTTCCGTCGAGACCCTCATGCCCGGCTTGAGGTCCTGGGCCAGGCCGCTGACCGCGACCCAGGGGCGGCGGTGCTCGGGGATGCCGACGATCGCGGCCTCGCGGACGACCGCGGTCGGGTCCCCCTGGCCGTCCACGACGACCAGGGCGCGGGCGCCGGCCTCGTTGGCGCGGCGCAGTGCCTCGGACAACGGGGTGTCGGAGCTGACGGGCACGGCGCGCCGGGTGAGGGTGCGGGCCCGGAGGTCGGGGAGGCGTTCGCGCAGCCGGGCCATGCGCAGGCTGTTCCCGGCGCCGGTCCAGATGATGGCGGCCAGGATCGCGGCGAGCAGGGCGTCGGTGAGCGAGTCGAATCCGCTGCTGTCGGCGGTGTCGTTGTACGTGAGCAGCGGCAGGCCGAGGACCGCGATGGCCAGTGCGCGGCCGGTCCAGGCGGCGGCGACCGTGCCGCTCATCGGCTTGCCGGTGATCTTCCAGACGACGGCCCGGAGCATCCGGCCGCCGTCCAGCGGGAGGCCGGGCAGCAGGTTGAACACCGCGACGATCAGGTTGCTGATCATGAGGCCGGCGAGCAGCACCCCGGGGACCGTGCCGGGCTCGACGACCTTCATGCCGCCGTAGAAGACACCGGCCAGCACCAGGGAGAGCAGCGGGCCGACGAAGGCGAGGACGAACTCCCTGCCCGGCGTCTCGGACTCCTTCTCGATCTCCGAGACACCGCCGAAGAACTGCAGCTGGATGCGGCGCACGGGCAGGTCGAAGCGCAGGGCGGCGACGGTGTGCGCGAGCTCGTGGATGAGCACCGAGGCGTAGAAGGCGACGGCGAAGAAGAGCGAGACGAGGTAGCGGATGTTGCCGAGTTCGGGCAGCACCTTGTCGAGCTGGCCGCCGAAGACCCAGGTGATGAGGGCCGCGACCAGGAACCAGCTGGGAGCGACGTAGACGGGCACACCGAAGATGCGGCCCATGAGGATGCCGCCGCCGGCTTCGCGCGGGCCCTTCTTCGGCCCGTTCCCCGGTTGGGCCTGCGTGCCCTGGGACGGCGGCTGCCCGCTCTCGCTCACTGGTTCCCCTCGTTCATGTGTGAACCCTCGCAATGGCCGAATCGATCATGCAATGCGAGGGGCTCTGCCGTCGATGGTATGGCCCGGTGGTCCGTGGCCGACACCGGCTGTCGGTGGGAGGCCGTAGGGTCGTCTGCCATGGGCACCAGCACCTCAGACATCCCTCCCCGGCCACCGTCGTCACTCTCCCCGTCACGGGCGTCGGACTTCATGCGGTGTCCGCTGCTGTACCGGCTGCGGGTGATCGACAAGTTGCCGGAGAAGCCGAGCGAGGCGGCCACCCGGGGCACCGTGGTGCACGCGGTGCTCGAACGGCTCTTCGACTCCCCCGCTGTCGAGCGTACGGCGGACCGCGCCCGTTCGATGGTTCCGGGCGAGTGGGAGAAGCTGCTGGCCGCCCGGCCCGAGCTGGCCCAGCTCTTCGAGGTGGCGGACGGGCCCGGCCTCACCCGGTGGCTGGAGAGCGCCGAGCAGCTCGTCGACCGCTGGTTCACGCTGGAGGACCCGACGCGGCTGGAACCCGCCGAGCGGGAGCTGTACGTGGAGACGGTGCTGGACTCGGGGCTGACGCTGCGCGGGTACGTCGACCGGCTGGATGTGGCGCCGTCCGGCGATCTGCGGGTGGTCGACTACAAGACGGGCAAGGCGCCCCGCCCGGAGTACGCCGGCGAGGCGCTGTTCCAGATGAAGTTCTACGCGCTGGTGCTGTGGCGGCTGCGCGGAGTGGTGCCGCGCCGGCTGCAGCTGGTCTACCTGGGCAGTGGCGACGTGATCATGTACGACCCGTCGGAAGCGGACCTGCTGAGCGTGGAGCGCAAGCTGCTGGCGCTGTGGGACGCCATCCGTGCGGCCACGGCGACCGGTGAGTGGCTGCCGCGGCGGACCAAGCTGTGCGGCTGGTGCGACCACCAGACGGTCTGTCCGGAGTTCGGGGGCACTCCCCCGCCCTATCCGCTGCCGCTCCCGGGGCCCGCGCCGTCCGGTGACGACGTGATCTAGGCAAGAATGGGGCGGGACCGGCAACGACGAGGGAGATCTTGTGGCGATTCGCGTCCTACTGGTGGACGACCAGCCGCTGCTGCGTACCGGCTTCCGCATGATCCTGGAGGCCGAGCCGGACCTCGCCGTGATCGGTGAGGCCGGGGACGGCCAGCAGGCTCTGGACCAGGTGCGGGCGCTGCAGCCCGACGTGGTGCTGATGGACATCCGGATGCCGCGGATGGACGGGGTCGAGGCGACCCGCCAGATCACCGGCCCCGGGCGGGACGGACCGGCGAAGGTCCTGGTGCTGACCACCTTCGACCTGGACGAGTACGTGGTCGAGGCGCTGCGCGCCGGTGCCAGCGGCTTCCTGCTCAAGGACGCGCCGGCCGCCGAGCTGGTGCAGGCGATCCGGGTGGTCGCGGCGGGCGAGGCCATGCTCGCGCCCAGCATCACCCGCCGGCTCCTCGACAAGTACGCGGGGCGGCTCCCGTCCGGCGAGGAGTCCGTGCCGCAGCCGCTGCACACCCTCACCGAGCGCGAGGTCGAGGTGCTGAAGCTGGTCGCCCGGGGGCTGTCGAACGCGGAGATCGCGGCGGAGCTGTTCGTCAGCGAGACGACCGTGAAGACCCATGTCGGGCACGTGCTGACCAAGCTGGGCCTGCGCGACCGCGTCCAGGCGGCGGTGTACGCGTACGAGAGCGGGCTGGTGCGCCCCGGAGCCGGCTGAGCGGGCCGCGGGCGGCGTCGTGATCGCACCGCGGGGTCGGTAACGTCCCCGCCATGCAGACCACTCTCCACGGCGCCTCGGTCACGCTGCGTCCGGCCACCGCCGCCGACATTCCCGCACTCACCGCGATCCGCTCGACCCCGGAGGTCTACGAACGGTGGCACGGTGACCGCGACGACATGGCCGCGTCCATCGCCGAGGACTTCGCCGAGCCGGACACCGAGGTCTTCGTCATCGAGCACGAGGGCCGCGTGGCGGGCGCGATCCAGTGGGGCGCCGAGGAGGAGCCCGACTACCGGCACGCGAACATCGACATCTACCTCGACCCCGCCCGCCACGGCCGCGGGCTGGGCACCGACGCCGTGCGGACCCTCACCCTGCATCTGATCACCGCACACGGGCACCACCGGCTGATCATCGATCCGGCGGCCGACAACACCGCCGCCATCCGCTGCTACACCAAGGTGGGATTCCGGCCGGTCGGCATCATGCGCGACTACGAGCGCGGCCTCGACGGAACATGGCACGACGGCCTCATGATGGACCTGCTGGCCCGGGATCTTCCTGTTGAGGACAGAACCTGGCGTGGTCCGAGCGATCCCGGGCGCTCTGTCACACCCCCCGCCTAGGATGACCGGGACGGCTGGAGCTGACGGCCGACGGTCGACAAGGGGCCCTCGATGAGTGATCTCGCGGCAATGGACGGCGTGGCTTCGGAGCTGCAGTTGGAGCGGCACCGGGTGGAGCTGACGGGTTACTGCTACCGGATGCTGGGATCGGCGTTCGAGTCGGAGGACGCCGTCCAGGAGACCCTGGTGCGGGCGTGGCGCGGCTTCGACCGGTTCGAGGGCCGGGCGTCGCTGCGGTCGTGGCTGTACCGCATCGCCACCAACGTCTGTCTGGACATGCTCAAGGCGCGCGAGCGCCGGGCCCGCCCGATGGATCTCGCGTCCCCCGTCTCGTCCTCGTCGCCGCTGACTCCGGCACTGCCGGAGGCGACGTGGATCGAGCCGATGCCCGACGGCCGGATGCTGCCCTCGGGCGGCGATCCGGCCGAGGTGGCCGCCCAGCGCGATTCGGTCCGGCTGGCGTTCGTCGCCGCGCTGCAGCACCTGGCGCCCCGGCAGCGCGCGGTGCTGATCCTGCGGGAGGTGCTGGCGTGGAAGGCGAGCGAGGTCGCCGAGCTGCTGGACACGACGGTGGCGTCGGTCAACAGCGCGCTGCAGCGGGCCCGTTCGGCGCTCGCCGCCAGTGATGTCACCACCAGCGACCCGGCCCGGCCGATGGACGCGACGCAGCGGGCCCTGCTGGCCCGCTACGTCGACGCCTTCGAGCGCTACGACCTGGATTCGCTCACCTCGCTGCTGCGGGAGGACGCGACCCTGTCGATGCCGCCGTACGAGCTGTGGTTCCGCGGACCCGCGGACATCCGCGGTTGGATGCTCGGGACCGGCATAGGCTGCGCGGGCTCGCGGCTGCTGCCGGTCACGGCGAACGGCTCACCGGCGTTCGGCCAGTACCGGCCCGCTTCCGACGGCGGGCACGAGCCGTGGGCGCTGCAGGTCATCGAGATCTCAGGGGACCGGATCACCGGGATCAACTCGTTCCTCGACACGGCGCACCTGTTTCCGCTGTTCGGCCTGCCCCCACGGCTGGAGCCGTAGGCCCCGACCGGTGCTGTCGGCTGCCCCCGCCGGCTCCAGGGGCAGCACGTCCCGCAGCCCCGCCAGGGCCAGCAGGCCGCACAGCCGCCCGTCGGCGTTCCGCAGCCGTATCCGGCTGCCGAGCCGCCGGGCGGTGAGCTGCAGACGGGCCAGGGTTTCGACGGTGACCGCGTCCGGGTCGGTGAGGGCGGCCACGTCACAGGTCACCCAGCCCGGTTCCGCGCCGTGCAGCCGGTCCCGCAGGCACGCGCACAGCTCCGGTATGCCGGCGCGGGTGAGCGGGCCGGCCAGGACCCAGACGACCGCGTCCGGGCCCTGCTCCGGCTGCCGTTCGGTCCCCTCCCGCACCTCATCGGCTGCACTCAACGTCGGCCTCCTGTCGTGGGTTCTCCTACGACAGACCTGCCGGCCGGGCAGAACTCATCGCCGGCGGGGCGTCCCTGCCCCGCGGTACCCGGCCCCGTAGTGCCTAACGGGCCGGTCCGGCGCCTGCTCCCGCGGCCGCTTCGACGACGTCCGCGACGGCGCAGCTGACGTTGTCGGGCCCGCCGCCCGCGTTGGCCAGCCCGATCAGCTCGCGGACGGCCTCCTCGGGGTCGGTGACCGTGGCGAGCACCTGGTGGATGTCCTGGCCGGGCACCACGGCGGTCAGGCCGTCGGAGCACAGCAGATAGCGGTCGCCGGGGAGCGCGTCGTGCAGGCGCAGATCGGCGGCGGACGCGTCGCCGCCGTCGAGAGCCCGCAGCAGCAGCGTCCGCTGCGGGTGCGAGGCCGCCTCTCCCGGGCTGATGCGG
Source organism: Streptomyces sp. RKAG293 (assembly GCF_023701745.1). Classification (NCBI taxonomy): domain Bacteria; kingdom Bacillati; phylum Actinomycetota; class Actinomycetes; order Kitasatosporales; family Streptomycetaceae; genus Streptomyces; species Streptomyces sp. RKAG293. The sequence goes on from NZ_JAJOZB010000001.1 coordinate 2,307,169, forward strand.
CCGTCGTCGACCATCGACTGGACGAGGGTGTGGTCGTGGGTGATCTGGAAGAGCTCGCCGCCGCGCAGCAGATAGGCGCGCGAGTCGCCGATGTGGACGAGGGCGAGCTGGGAGCCGGTCCACAGCATGGCCGTCAGGGTCGTTCCCGGCCCCTGCGGCGCGCCGTCGGTGCCCGCGAGGCCCCGCACCGCCTCGTTGGCCTCCTGTACGGCGTTCTCGAGGGCGTTGAGGAGACCGCCGGCGGGGATGCCGGGGCCCGTGGTGCCGGTGCGGGTGCCGTCGGCGAGGTCGAGGCGCTTGAGCGCCTCGATGGCGGCGGCGCTCGCGGGCGCCCCGCCGGCGCCGAATCCGTCGGCGACGGCGAGCAGCCGGGCGTCGGCGTAGGCCGCGTCCTGGTTGCTCTCGCGGATCAGGCCGGTGTCGGTGAGCGCGGCGTAGCGGATCGCCAGAGCTGCTCCGGTGCGTTCCATGACGGTGTCCTTCCGTGACAGGTGGTCGACGAGGAAGGTCGCGAGGTCCCGCCGGGCGTCGGTGTCGGACTCGACCTGTGCCCAGAACGCGGCGACGGCCCCGGCCGCCGCGGCGGGTGCCAGATCGCACACCACCCGGATCCGTGCCAGCGGCATGCCGAGCCGGCGGAGCCAGGCCACCAGCCCGGCCCGTTCCAGCTGCGCCGGATCGTAGAACCGGTAGCCGGTCAGCGGGTCGACGCGGGCGGGCGGCAGCAGTCCGAGTTCGTCGTACAGCCGCAGCGCCTTGGGCGACAGGCCGGACGCGTGCCCGAACTCCCCGATCGTCAGCAGCACCGTGCTCGCCTCCTCCTGCCGGGCGGTGTGCCCGGCTGCCCCGATGCTGTGGTCTGCCCCAGGGACAAGGTCAACCCCGGCCGCCCCGGCGCAGCGGAACGGGTCCGGACGACAGTGTCGTCCGGACCCGTTCCAGTGTCCTGATCAGCCCGTCACACCTCGTCCCAGCTCCCAGAACTGGGTCGTGGAGGACGCGTTGAGGGTCCATTCGGTGCCCGTGATGTCACTGCGGGCGGCGAGGTACTGCTTGCCCTGCCACAGCGGCAGCATCGGCACATCGCTGGCGATGATGTTCTGCATCTGGGTGAAGTCCGGGAAGGTGGCGCTGCGCTGCGTCTTCTGCCGGGTGGAGTTGATCAGCTGGCCCTGGATCAGCGGGTTCGCGTACGCCAGCTCCAGGAAGTTGTCCTTGCCGAGGAACGGCGCGACGTAGTTGTCCGGGTCCGGGAAGTCGGGGAACCAGCCCATCCCGTACACCTGGTACTGGTGCTTGCGCCCGGCGTCGGTGTACGTGTGCCAGTCGGCCACCGGCTGCAGCTTGATCTTGAACAGCCCGCTGGCGTCCAGCTGCTTCTTGAGCAGCTCGAACTCCTGCTTGGTCGCCTCGCCGTAGTGCTCGGTCGTGTACGAGAGCGTCAGCTCGACCGGCGTGGTGATGTTGGCTTCCTTCAGCGTCTTACGTGCCTTCGGCACGCTCGGCTCGCCGTAGGAGTTGTAGAACGAGGTGGCGTGCGCGGTGATGCCGGCCGGGACCATCGAGTAGAGCGGCTCGGTGGTGCGCTTGTAGACGTCGCGCGTGATGGCCTGCCGGTCCACTATCTGGGCGAAGGCCTCGCGGACCGCCTTCTGCTTCACGACCGGGTCGGCCGTGTTGAAGACCAGGTAGCGGATCTCGGTGCCGGCCGTCTCGGTCAGCTTGACGTTGCTGTCGGTGCTGATGTTGAGGCTGTTGAGCTGGTCGGGCGTCATCGTCCGGTTCATGACGTCGATGTCACCGGCCTTGAGCGCCTTCTCCATGTCCGTGGAGTTCTTGAAGAACTTGAGCTCGATCTTGCTGTTGTTCAGCTTGATCGTGCCCTTGTAGTGCGGGTTCTTCGTGAAGACGGCCGAGTCGCCCTCCTTGAAGGAGTCCAGCTGGTACGGGCCCGAGCCCACGATGTCGAAGCCGGCGTGCTGCTTCTTCGGGTCGTACACCTCGCTGTCCACGATGGCCGCGGCGGGCGTGGCCAGCTTGTACGGGAAGGTGGCGTCGGGGTCCTTGAGATGGAAGACGACCGTGGCGTCGTCCGGCGTCTCGACCTTGTCCACGTTGGTCAGAAGGCTGTACGGGCCGTTCTCGTCCTTGATCGCGAGCATGCGGTCGATGGAGAACTTCACGTCCTTGGACGTGAGCGCGTGCCCGTTGGAGAACTCCAGACCGTCCCGCAGCGTGCAGCGGTACTGCTCGCCGAGCCCGTCGGCGAAGTGGCACTCCTTGGCGGCCTCGGGCTCCGGGTCGGTACCGCTGCGGGGGTAGCGCAGCAGGGTCTGGAACGTGTTGTAGAAGACGTTCCAGGACTGGATGTCGTAGCCCGTGACGGGGTCGAGCGGAGCCGGCGCCTGCGGCGTGATGTGGAACTCGTCGGTGGTGCCGAAGACGATCGCCTTGCCGTCGTCCCCGCTGCCACTGCCGGATCCACAAGCGGCGAGTACGGGCGTCATCAGACCCACGACCATCGGCAGCGCGAGCAGCTTGCGATTCATCCTCGACGTTCTCCCTTGTATGTGCTGATCAACTCGTCACGCCCCGCCCGAGCTCCCAGAACTGGGTGGTGGTGGAGGAGTTGAGCGCCCATTCCACACCGGTGATGTCACTGCGGGCAGCGATGTACTGCTTGCCCTGCCACAGCGGCAGCATCGGCACGTCCTGGGCGATGATCTTCTGAGCGGTCTCGAAATCACTGATGGTGGCGCTGCGCTGGGACTGCTGGCGGGTCTGCGGGATCACCTGGCGCTGGATGACATCGCTCTGGTAGGGCAGCTTCAGGAAGTTGCCCTTGTCGAAGAACGGCGCGATGTAGTTGTCCGGGTCCGGGAAGTCGGGCAGCCAGCTCAGAGCGTAAGCGGCGTACCTGTGCTTCTTCACCTCGGTGAGGAAGACGTTCCATTCCTCGCTCTTGAGCGTGACGTCGAACAGGCCGCTCGCGTCGAGCTGAGCCTTGATCGCCTCGGCCTCCTCCTTGTTGCTGGAGCCGGCGAGGTCCTTGCGGTACCAGTAGTCGAACGCGACCTTGTGGTCGATCCCGGCCGCGTGCAGCAGGGCCTTGGCCTTGCCGGCGTCCGGGTCGCCGTAGGTCTTGAAGAACGAGTTGGCGTGGCCGGTGATGCCCACCGGGACGGGCGAGTACAGCGGATCGGCGGTCCGCTGGAAGACATCACGGGTCAGTGCCTGGCGGTCCAGGATCTGGGCGACGGCCTGGCGGACGGCCTTGGGCCGCACCGCCGGGTCCGTGGTGTCGAAGAACAGGTAGCGGGCCTCGGTGCCGGCCGCTTCGGTGAGCTTGACGTCCTCGCCGTCGCCGGCTTTGAGCAGCCGGTTGATCTGGTCGGGCCGCATGGTGCGGGTGGCGACGTCGACCGTGCCCTTCTTGAGCTCGGCCTCCATCGTGTCCGCGGACGTGAACATCCGCAGCTCCACCTTGCTGTTGTTCAGCTTCAGCGTGCCCTGGTAGTTCGCGTTTTTGGAGAAGACGGCCTTGTCGTCCTGCTTGAAGTCGTCCAGCGTGTAAGGACCGGAGCCGACGATCTTGAAGCCGTCGTACGGCTTGTCCGCGGGATAGACCTGGCTGTCCAGGATCGCGGCGGCGGGCGTGGCCAGTTTGAGCGGGAAGGTGGAGTCCGGCGCCTTGAGACGGAAGACCACCGTGTCCTCGTCGCGCACCTGCACGGTCGCGACGCCGGAGATCAGCGACGCGGGACCGTTGTCGCTGTTGATCTTCAGCATGCGGTCGACCGAGAACTTGACGTCCTCGGCCGTCAGCGCGTGACCGTTGGAGAAAGTGAGCCCCTTGCGGAGCGTGCACTCGTACACCTGCCCCACCAGGTCGGTGAAACGGCACTTCTCCGCGGCGTCGGGCTCCGGGTTGGTACCGCTGCGCGGGTAGCGCAGCAGCATCTGGAAGGTGTTGTAGAAGACGTTCCAGGTGGCGCTGTCGTACGACGTCGCCGGATCCAAGGGTGACGGGTTCTCCTTGGTCAGCTTGATGCTGTCCGTGGTCCCGACGACGATGGGTCTACCGCTTTTGTCACCGCCACTGCCCGATCCGCCGCAACCGGCGAGGGCGGGTGCGACGACGCCGAGAAGCATCGCCGGCACCAGTAGCTTACGGTTCATCCTCGTCGTTCTCCCTTTGGTCTTTCCGTGCTCAGTCGATCCTTAGCCGTTCCCGGGCGGGCGACGCGACACCTGCGCCGCCCGCCACCGTGTAGGTGATGATGCGGTTATCCGCCGGAGCCGGGGTACAGGTGGCAGGCCACTTGGACGCCCGTTTCCGGCAGCAGGTTGAGCCGCGGGTCCTGTGATGGCGAGAACTCCACCACGGCCCGGCCGCCTTCGGCGTGCATGGTGATCACGCCCCGCCAGAAGGGCTCGCGCGGCTCGGCCGCCGAAGCCTCCTCACGGAGTCGGCGGAGGTATTCCAGCACATCTTCCGCGCTGTGCCCCCTGCCGGGGGTGACTGCGGCGGAAGTGACCCCGGATTCGGAGAGCGCGTCAAGATCGCCGAAGAGCGCCCTTTCCTTGCCCGCCTCGGCCGGCGGCAGTTCCAGCCAACGGCGTTCCAGCAGGCCACGCAGGTCGCGGGCCTCCCAGCCGCAGCCGGCCAGCGCGACCGGGCAGCGGGGGTGGAAGGAACAACCGAGCGGCGGCTTGGCCGCATCCGGAATCTCACCGCGCAGCAGCTCGCGCTCGACGGCGAGCGTCGGGTCGGGCTCGGGGATCGCCGCCAGCAGCGCCTTCGTGTACGGGTGCTTGGGGTCGGCGAAGACCTCCGCGGTGGGCCCGTACTCGACGATCCGGCCGAGGTACATGATCGCGATGGTGTCGCAGAAGAACTTCGCGCTGGCCAGATCGTGCGTCACATAGACGTACGTCAGGTCCAGGTCCCGCTTGAGGTCCAGCATCAGCTGCAGGATCTTGGCGCGGACACTCATGTCGAGCATGGAGATCGGCTCGTCGGCGACGAGGAGCTCCGGCTCGGCGATGATCGCGCGGGCCAGCACGGCCCGCTGCTTCTGCCCGCCGGACAGGTCGCCGGGGAACTTCGTCAGGTACCGCTCGGGAGGGGTCAGGCCGACCCGCTCCAGGGCGTCGGTGACCTTGGCGTCGTACTCGGCGTCGCTGCTCACCAGGTTGTGGATGCGCAGCGGGTGGCCGACGGCGGTGCGGATGTCCATCGCCGGGTTGAGCGAGGCGTGCGGGTCCTGGAAGACCATCTGCAGCTTGCGGCGCAGCGGCCGCATCTTGCGCTCGCCGAACTCGGTGATGTCCTCGCCCCGGTAGCGGATGGTGCCGCCGGTGGCCCGGTTCATGCCCAGCAGGGTCCGGCCGAGGGTGGTCTTGCCCGAGCCGGACTCACCGACCAGGCCGAGCACCTCGCCCTTGCGCAGCTTCAGGTTCACCCCGTCGACGGCCTTGACCGCGCCCGCCGCCTTGCCGGCGAGCCGGCCGAAGACGTTGCCCCGCATGCCGAAGTGGACCTCGAGGTCCTCCATCTCGACGAGCGTCTCGCGGTCGTCGAGAGCTACGACACCGCTCGCTTCTGTATCAGGCTTCGTCAGCAACGCTGATCTCCTTCACGGCGGCGAGCGGCTCGCGCCCACCCGTTCCCAACTCGTCGGCCATCGAGGGGTCGACCTCGATCGCCTGCTGCCAGCAGACGCTGTGCACGCCGGACGGCAGTACCACCTCGGGCGGCTCCACCTTCGCGCATCCCTGCATCGCCACCGGGCAGCGCGGGCTGAACCGGCAGCCCTCCGGGGGGTGCACCAGGTCCGGGGGGCTACCCGGGATGAAGTGCAGTCCGGTGGTGGAGAGCGAGATCGTGGAGCGGAGCAGCTCCTTGGTGTACGGGTGCTGCGGGTTCGCGAACACTTCGCGGGCATCGCCCTGTTCGACGATGTGGCCCGCGTACATCACCGCGACCCGGTCACACGCTTCGGCGACGATACCGAGATTGTGGGTGATCAGCACAAGGGATGTGTCGAAGTTCTTGCGCAGATCGGCCAGGATTTTAATGATCTGTGCCTCGACGAGGACATCGAGCGCCGTCGTGGGCTCGTCCGCGACGATGAACGCCGGGCGCAGCACGAGGGCGAGCGCGATCATGATGCGCTGGCGCATACCGCCCGAGAACTCGTGGGGGTAGCTCTCGTACCGGCTGGCCGGGATGCCCATCCCGCGCAGCGCCTCGATGGCGCGCTCGCGCAGCTCCTTCTTCGAGAGGTCCTTGTGGTGCGTGTGCAGGGCCTCCTCGAAGTGCTGGGAGATCCGCATCAGCGGGTTCAGCCGGGTCATCGGCTCCTGGAAGATCAGCCCGAGGTCCGGGCCGCGGAGCTTCTGCAGCTCCTTGGCGGGCAGGCCGACCAGATTGCGGCCCTTGCCCCCCTTGCTGTTCAGGATCACTTCACCGTCGACGGAGGCGACGGTGGGCGCCAGGCCCAGCACACCGCGGCCGAGGGTGGACTTGCCACAGCCGGACTCGCCGACCAGGCCGAGCGTCTCGCCGGGGCGTACGTCGAAGCTGACGCCGTCGACGGCGCGGACCGGTCCGCGTTCGGTGCCGTACCAGACGCGCAGGTCGCGTACGGAAAGGACAGGTTCGGTCATTTCGCGGCCTCCCCTTCTTCTGCGGTTGCTGCGGTTGCTGCGGGCTCCGCGCTTTCTGCGGGCTCGGCGGTCTTCGCGATGACTGCGGTCTCCGCGGTGACGACGCGGCGGCGGCTGAGCGCCGGCAGTGCCACCTTGGTGATGCGGCGGCGGCGCATGGTCGGGTTGAGGACGTCGTTGAGGCCCTCACCGAGCAGCGTGAAGCCGAGGATGGCGATCACCATGGCGATGCTCGGGTAGAGGCAGGTCCACCACATGCCGGCGTTGACGTCGCTGATCGCGCGGTCGAGGTCGTAGCCCCACTCGGCGGCGTCGGTGGGCTGGATGCCGAGGCCCAGGAAGCCCAGGCCGGCCAGCGTGCCGATGGCGTCGGCGGCGTTCATCGTGCCGATGACGGGCACCGACTGGATGACGTTGCCGAACAGGTACTTGCGGATCACCACGGACGGCTTGGCGCCCATCGCGCGGGCCGCCTCCACGAAGGTGGCCTCACGGGCGGAGAGCGCCGAGGCGCGGACCACCCGGAAGTACTGCGGGATGTAGACCACGGTGATCGACAGCGCGGCGGTCACCACGCCTCCGCCGGTGATGCTGGCGAAGACGAAGCCGGCCACGATGGCGAGCAGCAGGTACGGGAACGCGAAGAGCGCGTCCATCACCAGCACCAGGATGCGGTCCAGCCAGCCGCCGAAGTAACCCGCCAGGAGGCCCAGGAGGACCCCCAGGATGAGCGAGAAGACGACGGCGAGGACCATCACCTCCAGCGCGGTGCGGGCGCCGTAGACGGTCCTGGAGACCACGTCCAGGCTCTGCACGGTGGTGCCGAACCAGTGGTCGCCGTCCGGCGCGCCCTGCTTCGGGAAGGTCTTGCCACCGGACTGGTACGTGTCGAAGTCGTACGGGGCGATCAGCGGGGCGAAGATCGCGGTCAGCACGAAGAGCAGCGAGAGGATCGCGCCGGTCCACAGCATGAACTTGGGCACGCCGTGGGCCTGCCGGACGGCGATCACGATGCGCCGCAGACCGCCGAAGCGGACGGACTTTCCGGGACCCGGGGCCTTGGGGGTTATCTCCGGGTCGAGCGGAACGGGGAGTGTCGTCTGGGCCATCAGTACCGCACCCTCGGGTCGATCAGCGCGTTGATGAAGTCGATCAGCATGCTGATCACGACGACGACGAGGGCGAAGACGGTGACGATGCCCTGGACGGCGACGTAGTCGCGCTGGTTGATGTAGTCGATGAGCTGGCGACCGATACCGGGCCAGGTGAAGATTCGCTCGGTGAGCACCGCACCGCTGAGCAGCATCGCGACCTGGAGGCCGAGGACCGTGATCACCGGGACCATCGCGTTGCGGAAGGCGTGCCGTCCGACGACAGCGGTCTCCTTCACACCGCGGGCCCGGGCCGCCTCGATGTAGTCGCCCTGCAGCGACTGGATGAGGTTGATGCGGATCATGCGGATGAAGACACCGACGATCAGCAGACCCAGCGCGATCGAGGGCAGGACCAGGTGGTTGGCGATGTCGCCGACCGCGTCCCAGTCACCCACGATCATGGCGTCCACGATGAGGATGTGGGTCTGCGTCGGCACGTTCAGCTGCACCAGGGGTGAGGCCTGGCCGGACGTGGCGCCGAAGGCGAGCATCAGCATGGGCGCTGCGACGATGACCGGCACGGCGTAGCTGAGGATGCCGAAGAGCCGGCCCGCCACGTCGATCGTGCTGTCCCGCAGCCGGCCCGCGAGCAGGCCCACCGGGATGCCGATGACGCTCGCGAAGACCAGAGCGCCGAAGGTCAGGGTGAGGGTGGCGCCGCCGTTCTCGATGATGATGTCCCGCACCTGGCGGTGGTCGGAGAACGTGGTGCCGAAGTTCAGGGTGACGACGGACTTCAGGTAGTCCCAGAACTGCTGGTACATCGGGGCGTCGAAGCCCGCGGCATGCCGTCTCGCCGCGAGTTCCGCCGCGTTGAGCTTGCCGCCCTGGGAGGCCGAGATGGGGTCACCGGGAGCCACCCGCATCAGGACGAAGACCAGGACCAGCAGGATGAGAACCATGGGGATTGCGAGCGCGATCCTGGTGAGGATGTAGCGGCGCAGCGACCCGGACTGCTTACTCATGGAGGGGTGTCTTTCTTAGCCGGAGTGGCGGCCGGCCCGCGGGGGAGAGACTCCCCCGCGGGCCGGCCGGCCGTCACTTGCCCGTCGAGAGTTCGTAGAAGCGGAACATCGTCGGGTCCAGCGCCTTGTCCACGCCGGTCACACCGTCACGCACGACAGCGGTCTGCTTGCCCTGCCAGACCGGGATGATCGGGGCGTCCTCGGCGACGATCTTCTGGATCTCGGCGAAGGCCTCGTTGCGCACCTTGGGGTCGTTGGAGCCCTGCTCCTTGACCAGCAGCGCCTGGATCGCCGGGTTGTCGTAACCCGTGCCCAGGAACGGCGACTTGCTGAGGAACGGCGACACGTCGTTGTCGGCGTCCGGCAGGTCAGGGAACCAGCCGATCATGTACGAGGCGTAGCTGCCCGCCTTCTCGTCCTTCTGGTACTGCTGCCACTCGGTCGAGCTCAACTTGACGTTGAACAGGCCGGAGGCGTCCAGCTGACGCTTGATCGCGGTGGCCTCATCGGCAGCCGCGGCACCGTAGTGGCTCGGCGTCCAGGTGTAGGACAGCGCGACCGGGGCGGTGATGCCGGCGGCCTTCAGGATGTCGGCGGCCTTGGCCTTGTCCGGAGCGCCGTACTTGTCCTTGAAGGCGTCGGTGTGACCGTCGATGCCGTTGCCGACCATCGAGTAGAGCGGTGCGACGGTGCCGTTGTAGGCGTCCTTCGCGATGCCCTCGCGGTCGATGATCTGCGCGACGGCCTGACGGACCGCCTTCTGGTCCGACGGCTTCACCTTCGCGTGGAAGACGAAGTAGCGCTTCTCGGTGCCCGTGCCCTCGACGACCTTGACGCCCTGGGTCTTCTTCAGGTCGGCCGTGTCGGTGGGCGACAGGGTACGGAAGGCCGCGTTGACGGTGCCGTCCTTGACGGCCGCCTTCAGCGCGGACGCCTCGGCGAAGTACTGCAGAACGAACTGGCTGTTCTGCGCCTTGACCGGGCCGCTGTACTTGGCGTTGACCTTGAAGGACGCCTGCTGCTTCGCGGTGTACTTGTCCAGGGTGTACGGGCCGGAGCCGATCACCTTGGTGCCCGCGAGGAGCTTGTCGGCCGGGAAGGTCTTCTCGTCGACGATCGCACCGGCGTCGGTGGCGAGCACCGACGGGAAGGTGGAGTCGGCGCTCTTCAGGTGGAAGATCACCTGGTCCGCACCCTTGGCCTCGGTCGACTCCAGCGTGCCGAAGAGGCTGGACGGCCCGTTGGGGTCCGCGATCTTCAGCATGCGGTCGAACGAGAACTTGACGCTGGCCGAGGTCAGCTTGTCACCGTTGGAGAACTGAAGACCGGACTGCAGGGTGCAGGTGTAGGTCTTCGGGTCGGTGAAAGCACACGACTTGGCGGCGTCCGGCTCAGGCTTGGTGCCGCCCGTCGGGAAGCGCATCACCTTCTGGTAAACGCTGTCGATGACCTCCCAGGAGCCGTAGTCGTACGCTCCTGCGGGGTCGAGTGACGACACGGAGTCGATGGTCCCGACGATCACGGCGCCCTTGCTGCCGGACGCCGAATTGTCCTTGTTGCCACCGCACGCGGTCACACCGACGGCCAGGAAGGCCACGGCAGCTGCGGCGACGACACGCTTAGTACGTGACATCTAGTGATTCCCCTTGCTCAAATGCCGATCACTCGATTCGGCATTGACCAGTCAGGACACTAGTGGGAACGCTCTACCGCGCCAGAACACGGAGAAGTTGAGGCAAAATCACATCCCGATAACGGCACTGCAAGTACCGATATGCGGACGATGGAACGATCCGCCCCTCTGTGTCGCAACCCGGACACAACGTCGCGTTTGTTGCCCCGATTCGCGCAAACGGATCATGCGCGTCCGTACCTGTCGACCAACTGGGGGGTGACAAAAATCACGTGACCAAAAATGGGAGCCGGACGGAATTCAGCCAGCGCATTCGTAACGCGGAATGAGCAGCCGGGCGCCCAGAGTTTCCAAGCTATTCAGCGGCATACGCTCAGTGAACAGTCGCATTCAGAGAGCGCAGAAAAGGCACGCTCAGCTGCTCCAGCGAGGCCACCACCGTGCGGCCGGGAGCTGACTCGATCGGGACGATCGAGGGCACCGCGACCACCTGGCAGCCCGCCGCCTCGGCGGAGGCGACCCCGGTCGGGGTGTCCTCCACGACCACGCACCGGGTGGGCTCCGCACCGAGCCGGGCCGCGGCGAGCAGATACGGGTCGGGGAACGGCTTGGTGCGGGCGACCTCGTCGCCGGCGAGGGTGAACGCGAAGTTCTCCGCACCGAGCGTGCGCAGCACCGAGTCGATGATGTGCCGGTGCGAGGCGGACACCAGCGCGGTCGGCACCTGGTGCGCCGCGAGCTCCGTCAGCAGCCGCCGGGCGCCGGGCATCAGCGGCACGCCCCGGGCGATCAGCTCGACGAAGCGCGCGTTGATCGCGGCGGACAGCTCGGGCAGCGTGACCTCGGTGCCCGTGACGGCCATCAGATGGCCCAAACTGCGGGCCATCGGGCCGCCGACCACGATCGCGCGGTGCTCGCCGTCCAGGACGTGCCCCAGGGCCGCGAAGACCTCGACCTCGGCGGCCCACCAGATGTCCTCGGTGTCGACCAGGGTGCCGTCCATGTCGAGAAGCACGGCCTGCAGCCCGCGGCCTTGGGCCGGACGGGTGTCGACGGCGGGAATGCTACTGGTCATGCGCACCACTCCTCAGCTGGGCCAGGGGGGCACAAAGGCCGGTCGCGACACACTCCTGATCGGAGTGCGGCGACCGGCCTGTGCCGGACCGTCCAGTGTACGTCGGGTCGCTGACCAACGCTTAACGGGCGTTGAAGTACTTCGCCTCGGGGTGGTGAATGACGATCGCGTCGGTGGACTGCTCCGGGTGCAGCTGGAACTCCTCGGACAGCTTCACGCCGATCCGCTCGGGCTGCAGCAGCTCGGCGATCTTCGCCCGGTCCTCCAGGTCGGGGCAGGCCCCGTAGCCGAGCGAGAACCGCGCGCCCCGGTACTTCAGGGCGAACATGTCCTCGACCTCGTTCGGGTCCTCGCCGGCGAAGCCCAGCTCGCTGCGGACCCGGGCGTGCCAGTACTCGGCCATGGCCTCGGCGAGCTGGACGGACAGTCCGTGCAGCTCCATGTACTCGCGGTAGGCGTTGGCGGCGAACAGCTCGGCCGTCGCCTCCCCGATCCGGTTGCCGACCGTCACGACCTGCAGACCCACGACGTCGGTCTCGCCGGAGTCCTCCGGGCGGAAGAAGTCCGCCAGGCACAGCCGGCGGCCGCGGCGCTGGCGCGGGAAGGTGAAGCGGGTGCGCTCGCTGCCGTCGTCGTTGAGGAGGATCAGGTCGTCGCCCTTGGAGACGCACGGGTAGTAGCCGTAGACCACGGCCGCTTCCAGCAGGCCGTCGGTCTGCAGCCGGTCCAGCAGGCCGCGCAGCCGGGGGCGGCCCTCGGTCTCCACCAGCTCCTCGTACGTCGCGCCGCCCGCGCGGGCCTCCTTGAGGCCCCACTGGCCCTTGAAGAGCGCGCCCTCGTCGACCCAGGACGCGTAGTCCTTGAGCGGAATGCCCTTGATGACGCGGCTGCCCCAGAACGGGGGCGTCGGGATCGGGTTGTCCACGGCCACGTCCGAGCGGATCTGCCCGAGGTTGATCTCGGGCTCCTCCTCCACGACGCTGGCGCGCTTGGCCACCCGGCGCTGCTTGAGCTCGGGAAGGACGGCGCCGGGGACGCCGCGCTTGACGGCGATCAGCGCGTCCATCAGCCGCAGGCCCTCGAAGGCATCGCGGGCGTAGCGGACCTCGCCCTCGTAGATCTCGTGCAGGTCCTGCTCGACATAGGCGCGGGTCAGGGCGGCGCCGCCCAGAATCACCGGATAGTCGGCGGCCATCTTGCGCTGGTTGAGCTCCTGCAGGTTCTCCTTCATGATCACGGTGGACTTCACGAGGAGACCCGACATGCCGATCACGTCGGCCTTGTGCTCGGTGGCCGCGTCCAGGATCGCCGCCACCGGCTGCTTGATCCCGAGGTTCACGACGTTGTAGCCGTTGTTCGACAGGATGATGTCGACGAGGTTCTTGCCGATGTCATGGACGTCGCCGCGAACCGTGGCGAGCACGATGGTGCCCTTGCCGTCCGCGTCGGACTTCTCCATGTGCGGTTCGAGGTAGGCGACCGCGGTCTTCATGACCTCCGCGGACTGCAGCACGAACGGCAGCTGCATCTGCCCGGAGCCGAACAGCTCACCGACGACCTTCATGCCCTCCAGCAGCGTGTCATTGACGATCGCCAGCGCGGGGCGGGTCGTGAGCGCCTCGTCCAGGTCCCGGTCCAGGCCGTTCTTCTCACCGTCGATGATCCGCCGCTGCAACCGCTCGTCCAGCGGCAGCGCGGCCAGCTCCTCGGCGCGGCCGGCCTTGACGGACTTCATGTCGACGCCCTCGAAGAGTTCGAGGTACTTCTGCAGCGGGTCGTAACCCTCGCTGCGCCGGTCGTAGATCAGGTCCAGGGCCACATCGCGCTGCTCCTCGGTGAGCCGCGCGATCGGGAGGATCTTGCTGGCGTGCACGATCGCGGAGTCGAGGCCGGCTTCCACGCACTCGTTGAGGAAGACCGAGTTCAGCACGACGCGGGCGGCGGGGTTGAGGCCGAAGGAGATGTTCGACAGACCCAGGGTCGTCTGCACCAGCGGGTGCCGGCGCTTCAGCTCCTTGATCGCCGCGATGGTGGCGAGGCCGTCCTTGCGGGACTCCTCCTGGCCGGTCGCGATCGTGAAGGTCAGACAGTCGACGAGGATGTCCGATTCGAGGATGCCCCAGTTGGTGGTCAGGTCCTCGATCAGCCGCTCGGCGATGGCGACCTTGTGCTCCGGGGTCCGGGCCTGGCCCTCCTCGTCGATCGTCAGCGCGATCAGCGCGGCGCCGTGCTCGGCGGCCAGCGCCGTGATCTGCACGAACCGGGACTCGGGACCGTCGCCGTCCTCGTAGTTGACGGAGTTGATGACCGCCCGGCCACCCAGCTTCTCCAACCCCGCCCGCAGGACGGGCACTTCGGTGGAGTCCAGCACGATGGGGAGGGTGGAGGCCGTCGCGAAGCGGCCCGCGACCTCGGCCATGTCCGCGGCACCGTCACGGCCCACGTAGTCCACGCACAGATCCAGCAGGTGGGCACCCTCGCGGATCTGGTCGCGGGCCATCTCGACGCAGTCGTCCCAGCGGCCTTCCAGCATCGCCTCACGGAACTTCTTCGACCCGTTGGCGTTCGTCCGCTCGCCGATGGCGAGGTACGAGGTGTCCTGCCGGAACGGGACGGTCTGGTAGAGCGAGGCGGCGCCCGGCTCCGGGCGCGGGCTGCGCGGGGACAGGTCCAGGCCCCGGACGCGGTCCACGACCTGCCGCAGGTGCTCGGGCGTCGTCCCGCAGCAGCCGCCCACCAGGGACAGCCCGTACTCGCGCACGAACGTCTCGTGGGCGTCCGCGAGCTCCTCCGGCGACAGCGGGTAGTGCGCGCCGTCCTTGCCCAGGACCGGCAGGCCGGCGTTCGGCATGCAGGAGACCTGGGTCCGGGCGTGCCGGGCCAGGTAGCGGAGGTGTTCGCTCATCTCGGCGGGGCCGGTGGCGCAGTTCAGGCCGATCATGTCGATGCCGAGCGGCTCCAGCGCCGTCAGCGCCGCACCGATCTCGGAACCCAGCAGCATCGTGCCCGTCGTCTCGACGGTCACGGAGCAGATGATCGGCAGGCTGAAGCCGGCCGCCTTGAGGGCGCGGCGGGCGCCGACGATCGAGGCCTTGGTCTGCAGCAGGTCCTGGGTGGTCTCCACCAGGATGGCGTCCGCGCCGCCGGCGATCAGACCCGCCACGTTCACCTCGTACGCGTCGCGCAGGGCGGCGTAGGGGGCGTGGCCGAGGGTCGGGAGCTTGGTGCCGGGTCCTACGGAGCCCAGCACCCAGCGCGGCCGGTCCGGCGTGGCGAAACCGTCCGCCACCTCACGGGCCAGCCGGGCGCCGGCCTCGGCGAGCTCGAAGATGCGCTCGGGGATGTCGTACTCACCGAGCGCGGCGAGGTTGGTGCCGAAGGTGTTGGTCTCGACGCAGTCGACACCCACCGCGAAGTACTCCTCGTGCACCGACCGGACGATGTCGGGCCGGGTGACGCTCAGGATCTCGTTGCAGCCTTCCAGGTCCTGGAAGTCCTCGAGGGTGGGGTCCTGGGCCTGGAGCATGGTGCCCATCGCACCGTCGGCCACCACCACCCGGGTGGCGAATGCCTGACGCAGCGCGTCGGCTCGGGCTTGGCTGGCGAGGGTGGAGGACGACTGCGGGGCCATGGATGTACTCCCAGGAGTGCGACGGCTGTCGGCTTGACGTGCCTGGCCAGGGTAGCGGGCGCGGTGCGTCGGCCTCGAAAGAGTTCCGAGGGGTGGACGAAGGTGTCAGAATCTTCTCTGAGACTATGGGGTTCGACAATGTCGAACGGCTTGCGGAGGTTGGCGGATGCCCGGACCGATTCAGTCGCTGGCGAGGGCAGCCGCGATCCTACGGTTGCTGGCCGGTGGTGAGCGCCGGCTGGGCCTCTCCGACATCTCCTCCTCCCTGGGCCTCGCCAAGGGGACCGCGCACGGCATCCTGCGCACCCTCCAGCAGGAGGGCTTCGTCGAGCAGGACGCCGCGTCGGGCAAGTACCAGCTGGGCGCGGAACTGCTGCGGCTGGGGAACAGCTATCTGGACGTGCACGAGCTGCGGGCCCGCGCCCTGGTGTGGACCGACGATCTGGCCAGGTCCAGCGGCGAGGCCGTCTACCTGGGGGTACTGCACCAGTCGGGGGTGCTGATCGTGCACCACGTCTTCCGTCCGGACGACAGCCGGCAGGTGCTGGAGGTGGGTGCCATGCAGCCGCTGCACAGCTCGGCACTGGGCAAGGTGCTGGCCGCGTACGACCCGGTCGCGCACAGCGAGGCGGCCGAGAACGAGCGGCTCGCCCTCACCCCGCGCACCATCACCGACACGGCCGGCTTCGAGGACGTGCTGGAGCTCGCCAGGACCCGGGGCTGGGCGTCCGACCTGGAGGAGACGTGGGAGGGCGTGGCCTCGGTCGCCGCGCCGATCCTGGACCGGCGGCGGATGCCGGTCGGCGCGGTGGGGATCACCGGAGCCGTGGAACGGGTCTGCCAGGAGGACGGCGACATCCAGGCGCGGCTGGTGGCCGCGGTGCGCGACTGCGCCCGCGCCGTGTCGCGCGACCTCGGCGCCGGACGGTTCTAGGGACTCGGGTCACGATCCGGAGTCCTCAGCCCCAAGCTCTTGACGAGGAAGATATTGAAGAGAAAACTGCCGTTCGGCGGTCGACATTGTCGAACACCGGACGGGACCCGGTCCGCCTGAATGGACGTAAGACAAGGGAGTCGCGGTGTCCAACAGCCATATCTTCTTCGGCGAGACCATCGGTACCGCCATCCTCATCCTGCTGGGTGGTGGTGTCTGCGCCGCCGTCACGCTCAAGAGCTCCAAGGCCCGCAACGCGGGATGGCTCGCCATCACCTTCGGGTGGGGCTTCGCGGTGCTCACCGCGGTGTACATCTCGTCGAGCCTCTCGGGGGCGCACCTCAACCCCGCCGTCACCGTCGGCATCGCCGTCAAGACGGGCGACTGGAACGACGTGCCGCTCTACATAGCCGGGCAGATGCTCGGCGCGATCATCGGCGCGGCGTTGGTCTGGGTGGCCTACTACGGACAGTTCCAGGCGCACATGGACGACCCGGAGCTGGCACCGCCGCTCGGACCTGACAGCGGTCCGGCCGGACCGGTCCTCGGCATCTTCTCCACCGGGCCCGAGATCCGTAACACCGTGCAGAACCTCGCCACCGAGATCATCGGCACCGCCGTTCTCGTCCTGGCCGTTCTCACCCAGGGCCTGACGCCGGGCCTCGCACTGTCAGGAACCGGCGCCCTGATCACCGCCCTGGTGGTCGTCAGCATCGGTCTGTCACTCGGAGGGCCCACCGGCTACGCGATCAACCCGGCCCGCGACCTCGGCCCGCGTATCGTGCACAGCCTTCTGCCGCTGCGCAACAAGGGCGGCTCCGACTGGGGCTACGCCTGGATCCCCGTCGTCGGCCCGCTCATCGGCGCCGTCCTGGCGGGCGGCCTCTACCGGCTGGCCTTCTAACCCCTCCTGTCCGACCGACGCAGACCCCTTGAGGAGCACACCGTGACCGACGCACACACCGCAGGGCCGTTCATCGCCGCGATCGACCAGGGCACCACGTCCAGCCGCTGCATCGTCTTCGACCGGGACGGCCGCATCGTCTCCGTCGACCAGAAGGAGCACGAGCAGATCTTCCCGAAGCCCAGCTGGGTCGAGCACGACGCCGCGGAGATCTGGACCAACGTCCAGGAAGTCGTCGCCAGTGCCGTCGAGAAGGCCGGGATCACCGCCGAGGACGTCAAGGCCATCGGCATCACCAACCAGCGCGAGACCACGCTGCTGTGGGACAGGAACACCGGCGAGCCGGTCCACAACGCGCTGGTCTGGCAGGACACCCGCACCGACGCGCTCTGCCGCGAGCTGGGCCGCAACGTCGGCCAGGACCGCTTCCGCCGCGAGACCGGCCTGCCGCTGGCGAGCTACTTCGCCGGCCCGAAGGCCCGCTGGCTGCTGGACAACGTCGAGGGCCTGCGCGAGCGCGCCGACCGCGGCGAGATCCTCTTCGGCACCATGGACAGCTGGGTCATCTGGAACCTGACCGGTGGCCCGGACGGCGGTGTGCACGTCACGGACGTCACCAACGCCTCCCGCACCATGCTGATGAACCTGCACACCCTGGAGTGGGACGAGAAGATCTGCGAGTCCATCGGCGTCCCGATGAACATGCTCCCGGAGATCCGCTCCTCCTCCGAGGTCTACGGCACCGCCGCCGTCGGCGTGCTGGCCGGTGTGCCGGTCGCCTCCGCGCTCGGTGACCAGCAGGCCGCGCTGTTCGGCCAGACCTGTTTCGCCGAGGGCGAGGCCAAGTCGACGTACGGCACCGGCACCTTCCTGCTGATGAACACCGGCGAGAAGGCCGTCAACTCCTACAACGGCCTGCTCACCACCGTCGGTTACCGCATCGGCGACCAGAAGGCCGTCTACGCCCTCGAGGGCTCCATCGCCGTCACCGGCTCGCTGGTGCAGTGGATGCGCGACCAGATGGGCATCATCAAGAGCGCCGCCGAGATCGAGACCCTGGCGAGCTCCGTCGAGGACAACGGCGGCGCGTACTTCGTGCCCGCCTTCTCCGGCCTGTTCGCCCCGTACTGGCGCGACGACGCCCGCGGTGTGATCGCCGGCCTCACCCGTTACGTCACCAAGGCGCACCTGGCCCGCGCGGTGCTCGAGGCCACCGCCTGGCAGACCCGCGAGATCGTCGACGCGATGAGCAAGGACTCCGGCGTCGAACTGGCCGCGGTCAAGGTCGACGGCGGTATGACCTCCAACAACCTGCTGATGCAGACCATCGCGGACTTCGTGGACGCCCCCGTCGTCCGTCCGATGGTCGCCGAGACCACCTGCCTGGGCGCCGCCTACGCGGCCGGTCTCGCCGTCGGCTTCTGGCCCGACACCGACGCACTGCGCGCCAACTGGCGCCGGGCCGCCGAATGGACCCCCCGAATGGACGCGGACAAGCGCGACCGCGAGTACAAGAACTGGCTCAAGGCCGTCGAGCGGACCATGGGCTGGATCGAAGAGGAGAACTGATCAGAATGTCTTCCACCCTGCAGAGCGTCCCCACCCTCGGGACGCACCCGACCGCCGGCACCGACCCCAGCCGATCCGAGACCAGGGAGCTGCTCAGCCACGCCACGTACGACCTACTGGTGATCGGCGGCGGCATCCTCGGCACCTCGGTCGCCTGGCACGCCGCGCAGTCCGGGCTGCGGGTCGCGATGGTGGACGCCGGCGACTTCGCCGGCGCCACCTCGTCGGCATCCTCCAAGCTCGTCCACGGCGGGCTGCGCTACCTGCAGACCGGCTCGGTCAAGCTGGTCGCCGAGAACCACCACGAGCGGCGGGTGCTCGCCAAGGACGTGGCTCCGCACCTGGTCAACCCGCTCACGTTCTACCTGCCGGTGTACAAGGGCGGCCCGCACGGCGCCGCCAAGCTCGGTGCGGGTGTCTTCGCGTACTCGGCGCTGTCCGCCTTCGGTGACGGCGTCGGCCGGGTCATCTCCCCGGCGAAGGCCGTGGCCGACAACCCGGGCCTGCGCACGGAGAACCTCAAGGCCGTCGCGGTCTACCACGACCACCAGATGAACGACTCGCGGATGGCCGTCATGACGGTCCGCGCGGCCGTGGAGTCCGGTGCCGTGGTGCTGAACCACGCCGAGGTGACGGGGCTGCGCTTCACGCACGGCAAGGTCACCGGCGCGGAGCTGCGCGACAAGCTGGACGGGACCGAGTTCGGGGTCAGCGCCCGGCTGGTGCTCAACGCCACCGGGCCGTGGGTGGACCACCTGCGGACGATGGAGGACAAGGGCTCGTCGCCCAGCATCCGGCTGTCCAAGGGCGCGCACGTGGTGATGAAGCGGAAGGTGCCGTGGAAGGCCGCCATGGCCACCCCGATCGACAAGTACCGCATCACCTTCGCCCTGCCGTGGGAGGACCAGCTGCTGCTGGGCACCACGGACGAGGAGTACACCGGCGACCCGGCGGCCGTCCGGGCGACCGAGGCCGACATCCAGCAGATCCTGGACGAGGCCGCGTTCTCCGTGAAGGACGAGCACCTGGACCGGGACCTCATCACGTACGCCTTCGCCGGGCTGCGGGTGCTGCCGGGCGGGCCCGGCGGCGTCGAGTCCGCCAAGCGGGAGACGGTCGTCTCCGAGGGCCGCGGCGGGATGCTGTCGGTGGCGGGCGGCAAGTGGACCACGTACCGGCACATCGGCCGCACGGTGATGAACAAGCTCGCGAAGCTGCCCGGCGGGCCGCTCGGCGAGGACATGGAGCCGCAGAAGCTGCTGCCCCGGCGGATGCCGCTGCCGGGTCTCGCCAACCCGAACGCGGTCGCCCACCGGCTGCTGGTGGACCGTGACCCGGGCATGCGGATGGACCCGCTGACGGCGCGTCACCTCGCGAGCCACTACGGGTCGCTGTCGTTCGACATCGCCCGGCTCGTCAACGAGGACCCGACGCTCGGTGAGCGGATCCACGAGGACGGCCCGGAGATCTGGGCGCAGGTCGTGTACGCCCGCGACCACGAGTGGGCCCAGACGGCGGACGACGTGCTGCGCCGCCGCACCACGCTGACGGTGCGCGGTCTGGACACCGAGGCCGTCAGGACCCGGGTCGAGGACATGCTGGCCCGCAGGGCCTGAGCCGTCCGGCGGTACACGGCAAGCGGCAACGGAACGGCCGGACGAGCGGGGATCCCCCGTTCGCCCGGCCGTTCGCGCGTCGCGCCGCCCGGTCCGCGGATCATGCGCTCCACTGCGGGTCGCGGCCGGAGAGCGCGAGGGCGCGTTCGAGATCGGTGGCCGGGCCGGTGAGCACGACGGGTTCGGCGAAGCCCTTGTACTGACGGAACATCTCGGCCTGCTGCTCCACGGCGGCGAGCACCACCGCGCCGGTCTCGTCGTCGGCGCGGAACTCCTGGCCGACGGTCTTCGCGACGTCCCAGCCGTGCAGGACCAGTTCCAGCAGGAGCATCGCGGCGATGTCGGCGGCGGGCATCTCGGCCCCGCCCATGTCCATACCGCCCTCCCACGCCTCGGGCCGGGCCCAGGCGGCGAGCGCGCGGTCGAGCTGCGCCGCGTACGCCTCGGCCCACTCCGGGTCCGCGGTGAAGTCGTGCTCGGTGAGCTCCTCGGGGAGGGTGGTGCGCAGGGCGCGGTGCTCCAGGCCGTGGGAGGTGTAGAGCACCCAGTGGTTGATCAGCGTGCGGGCGTCGAACTCCGGACACGGGGTCGGCGCGCTGAGGTGTTCCGGGGTGATGGTGCGGGCGATACGGGCGGCTTCTGCGGCACCGCGGACCAGCTGCGGATGAATGTTCATGAATCCCACGGTAGATCCGCGGCCGGGGCCCGTATTGAACAAACGCGACAGCTCAGAGGTCCTAGGCTGGCCGGATGACGACCCCGGAGATGGGGCGGGGAGTGCTGCGTCCCGCCGTGGCGGCGACCCGGTTCGAACTGCTGCGGGAGGAGCCGGCCGAGGCCGTCGCTCCGTACGTGGAGTTCTACTGGATCGTGCGCTGGGATCTGCGCGGCCGGCCGCCGCACGAGCAGAAGGTCCTCTCGCACCCCAATGTGCATCTGGTCTTCGAGGAGCCCGAGACCGCGGTCTACGGGGTGCAGCGCGGGGTGTTCACCCGGGTGCTGCGCGACCGCGGCCAGGTGCTGGGCATCAAGTTCCGGCCCGGCGGTTTCCGCCCGCTGCTGGGCTCACCGGTCGCGGACCTCACCGACCGGTCGGTGCCCGCCGCGGAGCTGTTCGGGCCGGCCGTCACCACCGCGGAGCGGACGATCCTCGGGGCGTCCGACGTATCCACCATGACCGCCACCGCCGAATCGCTCCTCCTGAGCCTGCTGCCCGGCCCGGAGACGGCCCCCGACCCGGTCACGGCGGAGGTCGCCGCCATGGTGGAGCGGATCACCGCCTCCCCCTCCCTGTTCCGCGTCGACGAGGTCGCGGACGACCTCGGGGTCTCCGTCCGCAGGCTCCAGCGGCTCTTCGCCGAACACGTCGGCGCCAGCCCCAAGTGGGTGCTGCGCCGGGCCCGGCTGCACGAGGCCGCCGCCCGAGCCGACCAGGGCGTGGGCATCGACTGGTCGGCCCTCGCCGCCGACCTCGGCTACAGCGACCAGTCCCATCTCACCCGGGACTTCACCGCCACGGTGGGCGCCTCCCCGGCCCGCTACGCGGGCGAGTAGTCCGGAGCCGGAGACCGTCTGCGCAGGGAGTCCGCGCAGCGGCCCGTCCGGGGGCATAATGGCC
The DNA here is from genome assembly GCF_023701745.1 of Streptomyces sp. RKAG293. Lineage (NCBI taxonomy): Bacteria > Bacillati > Actinomycetota > Actinomycetes > Kitasatosporales > Streptomycetaceae > Streptomyces > Streptomyces sp. RKAG293. The sequence continues at coordinate 2,328,940 of NZ_JAJOZB010000001.1, forward strand.
GGATACATCGGAGGTCTGGCGGCGGGTAGCGGGACCAGGACAGGGGGAGGTCGCGATGGCGGTCACCGACGAGGCGATCGAGAAGATCAAGGAAATGATCGTCTCAGGGGCGCTGCGGCCCGGCGACCGGCTGCCGAAGGAGAGCGAGCTCGCGGCCGAGCTGGGGCTGTCGCGCAATTCGCTGCGCGAGGCGGTGCGGGCGCTGTCGCTGATACGGATCCTGGATGTGCGGCAGGGCGACGGCACCTACGTGACGAGCCTGGATCCGCAGCTGCTGCTGGAGGCGATGAGCTTCGTGGTGGACTTCCACCGCGACGACACCGTGCTGGAGTTCCTGGCCGTCCGGCGGATCCTGGAGCCGGCCGCGACCGCGATGGCGGCGCTGCGCATCCCCGGGCCGGAACTCGACGTGCTCCAGGGCAAGCTGGACGCGCTCGGCCCCGAGCCCTCCGTCGAGGAACTGGTCGCCTCCGACCTGGAGTTCCACCGCGGCATCGTGCAGGCGTCGGGGAACTCGGTGCTCTGCTCACTGCTCGACGGGCTGTCCGGGCCCACCACCCGGGCCCGCGTCTGGCGCGGGCTCACCCAGCAGGACGCGGTGAGCCGCACCCTGCACGAGCACCAGGCGATCCTGTCCGCACTGCGCGACCGTGACGCGGAGGCCGCCCGCTCCTGGGCGACCGTGCACATCGCCAGCGTCGAGCAGTGGCTGCGCTCCACGCTGTAGGACTCGTCAGACGGGCGCGGGCAGCGGGATGTCCTCGTCGAGCAGTCCCCGCTCGACGAGGGCGCTCCACAGCCCGCCGGGAATCTCGTACGTGAAGAGCGCGGCGTTGTCCCGGACCTCCTCCGGGCTCGCCGCGCCGACGACCGCGGAGACCACCGACGGGTGCCCGAACGGGAAGCGGAGCGCGGCCGCCCGCAGCGGGACGCCGAACTCCGCGCAGACGGCCGCGATGTCCAGGGCCCGGCGCACCAGTTCGGGCGGCGCCGCCGCGTAGTTGTACGGGGCGCCGGGCCGGGGGTCGGCGAGCAGCCCGGAGTTGTAGACGCCGCCGACGACCACGGCGGTGGAGCGCTCGGCGCACACCGGCAGCAGGTCGTCGTAGGCGGTGCGCTCCAGCAGCGTCCAGCGGCCGGCGCACAGCACCACGTCGACGTCGAGGTCGGCGACGAGCCGCGCGAGGACCCCGCTGTCGTTCATGCCGAAGCCGATGGCTCCCACCAGGCCCTCGTCGCGCAGTGCGGCGAGGGCGGGGAAGCCGGTCGCGTAGACCTCCGCCAGGTGGTCCTCGACATCGTGCAGGTAGACGATGTCGGCCCGGTCGGTGCCGAGCCGCTCCAGGGAGCCCTCCAGCGTGGCCCGGATCCCGTCGGCGGTGAAGTCCCACTCACGGGCGCGGGCGGGGGTGTCGACGAAGCCCTGCCCGTCGGTCCGCTCCCCCGGGGCCAGCGGCCGCAGCCGGCGGCCGACCTTGGTGGACAGCACGTACGAGGAGCGCGGCCGGCCGGCGAGCGCCCGGCCGAGGCGCTCCTCCGACAGGCCGAGGCCGTAGTGCGGGGCGGTGTCGAGGTAGCCGCAGCCGAGGTCGAGGGCGGCCGCCGTGACGGCGGCCGCGGTCCCGTCCGGCATGGCCCGGTACAGATTGCCCAGCGGCGCGCAGCCCAGGCCCAGGCGGGGCAGTGGCGGTACGGGCATGTGTCGGTCCTTGTCCTCGCGTCGGCCGGTCCGGTCGGTGGGTCCGGGGGTCAGTCCTGCTTCTCGCCGCTCGCGAACCGGGAGATGATCAGGGCCACGATGATGATCGCGCCGTTGAGGAACTGGTTCCACAGCGGCGGCACACCGCCCAGCGTCATCACGTTGACGACCAGCTGCAGGGTGAGCACCCCGGTCAGCGCCCCGAAGAGCGTGCCCCGCCCGCCGTTGAGGCTGACGCCCCCGATGACGGTGGCGGCGAACACCTGGAAGATCCAGCCGTTGCCCTGGCTGGCCGAGACCGAGCCGTAGTGGCCGGTGTACAGGATTCCGGCGAACGCGGCGAGCAGCCCGCCGAGCCCGAGCACGATCCAGGTGATGCGGTCCACGCGGATGCCGGCGGCGCGCGCCGCCTCGGTGTTCCCGCCGATCGCGTAGAGCGCCCGGCCGTGCCGCAGATAGCCGAGGGCCAGGCCGCCGGTCGCGAAGAGCACCAGGCAGATCCAGATGGCGGCGGGCGCGCCGAACCAGGAGGCCTTGCCGAGGTAGGCGAAGGACTCGGGCACGTTGACGATCGACTTGCCCTCGGCCACCCCGATCTGCAGACCGCGCAGCATGGTGAGCATCCCGAGCGTCGCGATGAAGCCGTTGACGCGCAGCTTGAGGATGAGGAAGCCGTTGATGCCGCCGATCACCACGCCGACCGCCAGGCAGACCGGGATCGCGGTCCAGGACGGCAGTACGCCCAGACCGTGGAAGGTCGCGGGGCCCGACGAGGGCAGCACCAGCCACATGGCGATGACCGGGGCCACGCCGATGGTGGATTCCAGCGACAGGTCCATCCGGCCGCTGATGAGGATGAGCGCCTCGGCCAGCACCAGCAGGCTCAGTTCGGTGGACTGCTGGGCGACGCCGATCAGGTTGTCGGAGGTCAGGAACGCCGGCGAGACGATGAAGCCGATCACGCACAGCACGAGCAGCACCGGGATCAGCGACAGGTCCCGGTAGCGGGCCAGCTGGAAGCTCAGACCTCCCGGCCGGCGCGTCCTGGCGGTGCCGACCGGCTCCACGGTCAGCTGGGTGGTGTCACTCATCTTCGTCGTCTCCCTTACGGCCGCCCGGGGTCACGGGCAGTCCTTCCATCGCGGAGACCACGTCCCTGTCGGTCCATCCGCTGTCGAACTCGGCGATCACCTGCCCGTGGAACAGGGCCAGGACGCGGTCGCAGACCCGCAGGTCGTCCAGCTCGTCCGAGACGATGACCGCGGCGTTCCCGCTGTCCGCCACCTCCCGCACCACACCGAGCAGCGAGTCCTTGGACTTGACGTCGACGCCCGCGGTCGGCCTGATCGCCACCAGCACCCGCGGTTTGCGGGCCAGGGCCCGCGCGATGACGACCTTCTGCTGGTTGCCGCCGGACAGGTCGGAGACCGACTGGCCGGGTCCTGAGGTCTTGATGTCCAGCGAGTCGATCATCGACTGTGCGAACTCCCGGGTGCGGGAGGGCAGCACAGTGCCGTACGGGCCGAGCTGGTCGGTGACGGTGAGCGTCGCGTTCTCCGCGACGCTGCGGCCCAGCACCAGGCCCTGCCGGTGCCGGTCCTCCGGTACGTAGCCGATGCCGGCGCCGAGCGCGTGCGGCACGCTCCCCGGCCGTACGGTCCGGCCCCCGACGACGGTCCGACCCGCGGTGGGCTTGCGCAGCCCCACCAGGGTCTCCCCCAGCGCGGTGTTGCCGCTGGCGGTCGCCCCGGCCAGGCCGAGCACCTCGCCTGGGCGCACGGTGAAGTCGATGGCCTGGTAGGCGCCGTCGAGCGCCAGCCCCTCGGCGCGGAGCACGGGTTCGTCCTCCCGCCGCAGCGCGGCGCCCGCCTGCCAGGCGGTGGCGGACTGCGCCGCGTCCCCGGTCATCGCCTGCACCAGGTCGGCCTTGCCCAGCTCCGCGACGGGCGCGGTGAGCACATGCCGGGCGTCACGGTAGACGGTGACGGTGGTGCACAGGTCGTACACCTCCTGGAGGTGGTGGGAGATGAACAGGAAGGCGACGCCCTGCCGCTGCAGTTCGCGCAGCCGGGCGAAGAGCCGCTCGATACCGGCCGCGTCGAGCTGGGCGGTCGGTTCGTCGAGGATGATGAAGCGGGCGCCGAAAGACAGCGCTCTCGCGATTTCTACGAACTGCCGCTGCTCGACGGTCAGATCCTTGGCGCGCGCCGCCGGATCGACCTCGACGCCGTACTCGGCGAGCAGTTCGCGGGCCCGCTCGCGCAACTTCGGCCAGCGGATCCGGCCCTCCCCGAACCGGCCGGCCGCGAGGCCGTACCGGTTCAGGAAGAGGTTCTCCGCGACGGTCAGATCCGGGACGACCATGGACTTCTGGTAGACGCAGGCGACCTTCGACTGCCAGGCGGTGGTGTCCCCGAACGCGGGCGCCGCCTCGCCCTGGAAGGCGACGGAGCCCGCGTCCGGGGCGTGCAGCCCGGTCAGTACGGAGACGAGGGTGGACTTGCCCGCGCCGTTGCGGCCGACGAGCGCGTGGGACTCGCCGGCCTGCACGGTCAGCCGCACCCGGTCGAGCGCGACGGTCGGGCCGAAGCGCTTGACGACACCCTCGGCGTGCACGGCCGGCGGCGGTGCCCCGGCCGCCGGCTCCTGGCCGGGGAGTTCCTTGGCTGGTGCCTGGGACATGGTCAGCTCTTTCCGAGCTGGTTGGCCCACAGCGCCGCGTCGTCCACGTTGCTCTTGGTGACGAGCGGGGCGGGCAGCTGGTCCTCCAGACCGTTCGGGATCTTGATGATGTTGGAGCCGTGGTCGGTCGGACCGGGCTGGAACGTCTTGCCGTCCAGCGCGGCCTTCGCGTAGAACAGCGCGTACTTGGCGTAGAGGTCGGCGGGCTGCGAGACCGTCGCGTCGATCTTGCCCTCGCGGATCGCCTTCAGCTCCTCGGGGATCCCGTCGTTGGAGATGATGGTGATGTGGCCTGCCGTGCCCGGCGGCTTGAGCAGGTGCTTCTGCTCCAGCAGCGCGAGGGTGGGCTGCAGGAAGACGCCGCCGGCCTGCATGTAGATGCCGTTGATGTCCGGGTCGGAGGCGAGGGTGGCCTGCAGCTTGGAGGAGGCGACGTCGCCCTTCCAGTCGGTGGCCAGCTCGATGACCTTGATGTTCGGGAACTTCTCCTTCATGCAGGACGCGAACGCCTCGGAGCGGTCCCGCCCGTTGATGGAGTCGAGCGCGCCCTGGAACTCGACGGCCTTGCCCTTGCCGGCGAGCTGCTGGCCGAGGTATTCGCACGCCTTCTGCCCGTACGCCTTGTTGTCGGCGCGCACCACCATGTAGACGTCGCCCTTGTCGGGGCGGGTGTCGACGCTGATGACGGGGATCTTCTTGTCCGCCAGGCGTTCCAGGGTGGAGGCGATGGCGCCGGTGTCCTGCGGGGCCATCACCACCGCCTTGGCGCCCTGGTCGGTGAAGGTCTGGGTGTTCGCGACGAGCTTGGTGATGTCGTTCTGCGAGTTGCTGCGCGGCAGTGCGGAGACGACTCCGTCCTTGACGCCCTTCTCGATGTACTGCTGGTACGAGTTCCAGAAATCGCTGTCGGCGCGCGGCAGGTCGATGCCGACCTTGCCCGAGGTACCCGCCTTGTCGTCGCTGCCGCGATTGCAGCCGGCGACGGCGGTGACCGCGAGGAGTGCCGCGCACGCCGTGACCATGGTGCTCGTGAGGGAACGCTGCCGCAGTCTCATCGTCGAGTCCTGCCCTTCTTGGTGTGTAGCGGCTCGGAAATGCTCAGGAGGTGGGGCGGAGTCTCAGGCCTTGCATGCCACCGTCGACGGCGAGTGCCGTCCCGGTGACGCTCGCGGCGGCGGGGCTCGCCAGGTAGGCGATGGCCGCGGCGACCTCGTCGGCGGCGACGAGGCGGCCCAGCGGTTGCCGGGCGTTCAGTGCGGCGCGCTCGGCGGCCGGATCGTCGGCATGGTCGAGCAGTCTGCCGATCCAGGGGGTGTCGGCGGTACCGGGATTCACGCAGTTGACGCGTACGCCCTCGCGGACGTGGTCGGCGGCCATCGCGAGCGTCAGCGAGAGCACCGCGCCCTTGCTGGCGCTGTACAGGGCGCGCTGCGGGAGTCCCGCGGTGGCCGCGATGGAGCAGGTGTTGGTGATGGACACACAGCCGGGGCGGTCCGCAGCGGCGGCCCGCAGGTGCGGCAGTGCGGCCCGCGCGGTGCGCACCATGCCGAGGACGTTGATGTCCAGGACGCGGAGCCATTCGTCGTCGTCGTTCTCCTCGACGGTGCCGATCGCGCCGATCCCCGCGTTGTTGACGAGGATGTGCAGGCCGCCGAGGAGTCCGACGGCCTCGGCGACCGCGGCGCGTACCGCGGGGCCGTCGGCGACGTCCGCGGTGACGGCCAGGGTGCCGGGCGGCGCTCCCGCGGGGTCGCGGTCCAGGACGGCGACGCGCGCGCCGCGCGCGGTGAGCAGGGCGGCGGTGGCGGCGCCGATGCCGGAGGCGCCGCCGGTCACGAGGGCGGTGAGCCCCTGGAGGTCACGGTCTTGGCTGCTGTTCATGCGGATCCTTCCTCCCGGGTCTGCGGGACCGGGCAGCCCTCCTGCCGGATCTGCCAGACCGGGCCTTCCGGGTAGCGGTGGTCGGCGATGGAACGGGGTTTCATCCGGGCGGAGAAGCCGGGACGGGCGGGGGCGCGGTAGCGGCCGTGGTCGATGACGACGGGGTCCTCGAAGTGCTCGTGGAGGTGGTCCACGTATTCGATGACCCGGTCGTCCCAGCTCCCGGAGACGGCGACGTAGTCGAACATCGCCAGGTGCTGGACCAGTTCGCACAGGCCGACACCGCCGGCGTGCGGGCAGACCGGCACCCCGAACTTGGCGGCGAGCAGCAGGATCGCGATGTTCTCGTTGACCCCGGCGACGCGGGCCGCGTCGATCTGGACGAAGTCCACGGCGCCGGCCTGCAGCAGTTGCTTGAACATGACGCGGTTGGCGGCGTGTTCACCGGTGGCGACCTTGACGGGCTGCCCGGCCCGCACCGCGGCGTGCGCGAGGATGTCGTCCGGGCTGGTGGGCTCCTCGATCCAGTACGGGTCGTAGACGGCCAGGGCCTTCATCCACTCCAGCGCGGCGGAGACGTCCCAGCGCTGGTTGGCGTCGACGGCGATCCGGATGTCCGGGCCGACGGCCTCGCGGGCGATGCGCATCCGGCGCAGGTCGTCGCCGAGATCGGCGCCGACCTTGAGCTTGATCTGGTGGAAGCCGTCGGCGACCGCTTCCTTGGACAGCCGGGCGAGCTTCTCGTCGGAGTAACCGAGCCACCCCGGCGAGGTGGTGTAGGCGGGGTAGCCGCGGTCGCGCAGCAGCGCGGCCCGCGCGGCCCGGCCGGGTTCCGCGGCGCGCAGGATGTCCAGCGCCTCCTCGCGGGTGAGCGCGTCGGTCAGATAGCGGAAGTCGACCATGTCCACGATCTGTTCCGGGCTCATCGAGGCGAGGAACTCCCAGACCGGCTGTCCGGCCCGCTTGGCCGCCAGGTCCCAGGCCGCGTTGATGACGGCGCCGGCCGCCATGTGCATGACGCCCTTCTCCGGGCCCAGCCAGCGCAGCTGCGAGTCATGGGTCAGTTCCCGGTGGAGCCCGCCAAGATCACCGGTAACACTGTCCACGCCGCGCCCCAATACGTAGGGTCGCAGGGAGCGGATCGCGGCGGCGGTGACATCGTTACCGCGGCCGATCGTGAAGCAGAAGCCGTGACCCTCCAGGCCGTCGGGGTCATCGGTGCGCAGAACTACGTAGGCGGCGGAGTAGTCGGGGTCGGGGTTCATGGCGTCCGAGCCGTCGAGCTGCTCCGAGGTCGGGAAGCGTATGTCGTAGACGTCGACCTCGGTAATGGTCGGACTCACGTACACCCCCGTCGTGAGACATCGGATCTTTTTTCGAACAACCGATGTATAGCGCCGAAAACCTCGCGAAGTCCAGGGGGTAGAGCCAACTTTGTGGAAGACAGATCGGATGTCTCGCGAGAGACTCCTGAAATGGCTGCGTCGTGGGGCGCTGGTGACCGCTGTGGTGGTCCTGGTGCCCGTAGTGGCGGTGGCCATCGCGCTGCGGCTCGAATACGCCGGGGATCCCGGCGCGGCGGGCCGCACCCGGGGGCATGACGCGGTCTGGCTCGGGCACGCCTGGGTCGACGGCCGGCACAACGCGGCCGACCTCGAAGCCCTGCGCGTCCAGGTGCAGGGCACCGGGATCCGGGACCTCTATGTGCACACCGGACCGCTGGAGCAGGACGGCAGCCTCGATCCGAAGCTCTACCCGGGCTCGGCGTGGCTGATCAGCGAGGTCCACCGGGTCCTGCCGGGCGTCCGGGTGCAGGCCTGGCTCGGCAACGTCATCGCGCACCACGACGGGGACGATGGGCTGCACCTGGCCGACGAGGCCACCCGCGCCCGCATCCAGGCCAGCGGCCGGCAGGTGCTGGCCGCCGGATTCGACGGCGTCCACCTCGATCTGGAGCCCAACTACTCCGGCGACAAGGACTTCCTGGACGTCCTGGACCGGTTGCGCGCCACGACCTCGGCGCACGGCGCCGCGCTGTCGGTGGCCACCCACCAGATCGACCCGCTGCCGGGGCTGCACCACGCCGGGCTCTTCTTCGGCAATCCCAAGTGGTGGTCGCAGAAGTACTTCGCCGAGGTCGCCCGCCGCGTCGACCAGGTCGCGGTGATGGCGTACGACTCGGCGATGCCACTGGAAAGCCTGTTCGGGGGTTACCTCGCCCAGCAGACCGCCCTCGCCCTGGAGGTCACCCCGGCCGGTACCGACCTGATCATGGGGCTGCCCGGCTACCACACCAGCACCAGCGGGCACCATCCCTCCGCCGAGACCGTCACGGCCGCCGTACGCGGCGCGCGACTGGGTCTGGCCAGGCACGGAAAGGACCGCGAGGCCTTCGGTATGGCGCTCTACGTGGACTTCGCCGCGACCCCCGGCGACTGGGCCGCGTACCGGTCCGGATGGGGCGGGCGCTGAGCGCCGTACGAGCGGATGGTGACCGGGCGAGTACGTGCGATGACCGTGGGGATCATCCTGGTACGAGGGCTGCGGAGAGGGCCTCCGTAAGCCGTAGGCTGGTCCCGCACTGACACGAACAGCAGCCGGCAGGGGACGGCCTCGCCCCCTCCGGCCGGAAGGAGGCGCTGGGTGATCGAGCTCGAGGGAGTACCCGAGCTGATCGACCCGGTCATGGTGGCCGCGTTCGAGGGCTGGAACGACGCCGGCGACGCAGCCTCCACCGCGGTCGGCCACATGGACCGGGAATTCAAGGGGGAAGTCTTCGCGGCACTGGACGCCGAGGACTACTACGACTTCCAGGTCAACCGGCCGACCGTCTGGCTGGACGCCGGGGTACGCAAGATCACCTGGCCGACCACGCGGCTGTCGGTGGTCCGCGTCCAGAACCCCCGGCCCCGTGACCTCGTGCTGGTCCGCGGCATCGAGCCGAGCATGCGCTGGCGCTCGTTCTGCAACGAGATCCTGGGCTTCGCCCATGAACTCGGCGTGGAGATGGTCGTCGTGCTGGGCGCGCTGCTGGGCGACACCCCGCACACCCGCCCGGTCCCCGTCACCGGGGTGACCTCCGACGCGGACCTGGCCGTCGCCCTGAACCTGGAGGAGTCCCGCTACGAGGGCCCGACCGGCATCGTCGGCATCCTCCAGGAGGCGTGCACGCACGCCGGCATCCCGGCGGTCAGCCTGTGGGCCGCCGTCCCGCACTACGTGTCGCAGCCGCCGAACCCCAAGGCGACGCTCGCCCTCCTCAACCGCCTGGAGGACCTGCTCGACGTGCGGATCCCGCTCGGCGAACTGCCGGAGGACGCGCGCGCCTGGCAGGTCGGGGTGGACCAGCTCGCGGCCGAGGACAGCGAAGTCGCCGAGTACGTGCAGACGTTGGAGGAGGCCCGCGACACCGTCGAACTGCCGGAGGCGTCGGGCGAGGCCATCGCCAAGGAGTTCGAGCGCTATCTGCGGCGCCGCGACCCCGACACCGGCGAGGCCCATCCCTACCTCAGGGACACCTCCTCCGGGCCCCATCAGGGGCCCCAGCATCCCGCACGGGGTGGCACCAAGGACGAGCCGGAGGCGGACAACTCCGACGACGACTGAGGGGCCGGGGGACGGGCCCGTAGGGAGGGGGGTCCGAAATGCTGCCGAGCTATTTGTGAGCCGCCAGGCTCGTGAATAGTCGATTTCGGACCCCCCTCCCGGAGGGACCGGCCCCCGGCCCCGGCCGTCGGTCACCGCGCCAACGGCGCCACCGCGCTACGCGCAGCTGAACTTCGCCGCGGCCCAGTCCCCGTGGTCACCGCTCTTGGAATTGTTGGTGTCGGTGATCTTCAGATGGACGTGGCGCGCCCCGCCGAGCGGGACGTCCACCGGCACGGTCGCGGAGGCGCCCGTCACCTTGGGCGAGGTCCACAGCACCTTGCCGTCGGCCTCGACCGAGAAGGCCACCTCCCCGTAGCCGTTGATCTCGTCGTCGATCCCGGCGTCCGCGGTGAAGCGGGTGCAGCGGCCGCCGGTGTACAGCTCGATGTCGGAGTCGGCGTGGGCACCGATCCCCTTGGGGTAGACCGTGCCCGCCAGGGTGATCGGATGACCGTCCTCGGCACCCGACTCCCCGTTGCTGCGGTCGCGTTCGGGCGGCCCGTAGCCGTTCCCCTCGCCCAGCCACACCATGTCGCTCGCCCAGGTGTCGGCCACCGGCGGCCGTGGCATCGCGGAGACCGCGAACGGCTGCGCCGTCACCCGGTCCTGCCCGGTCGTCCGATAGGCGGCGGAGGCCGTCAGCACGGCCTCCCCCGGTGCCGCGTTCTGCGGCGGGGTGACGGTGACCTGGACCCGCCGGGTCGTCCCGGCGGGAATGCGGCCCACCGGCGCGGGGGCGGTCACCGACCAGCCTGCCGGTGCCTTCAGCGTCAGCTGGACGCCGGTGGCGTCCCTGCTGCCCGCCGTCACGTCCACCGGCACGGTGGCCGGCACGCCCGCGCCGACCTCCTGCGCCGGCGGCGACGACACGACGGCGGCGCTGCCCGGCGCCTTGCCGCCGAGCGCGCTCGCGCCCAGCAGCCGCAGGGCGAACGGCTTCGCGGTGCTCAGCGACTGGGTCTTGGCCTGCACCACGCCGCCCCGGTCGGCCGCGTCGAACCACCAGCCGCGCGAGGCCGCGTCGAAGGCGGCCTTGGAGGTGTACTTCGGCAGCGCGGCCCCGTCCAGCAGCAGACCGGCCGGCGCGTCACCGGTGTGCACGGTGAACTGGTACGGCCGTGCGGTCTGCTTGCCCTGGAAGGTTCCGTTGCTCGCGCCGACGTCGACGGTCACATCGCCGGCGCCGGACGACGGGGCCCGGACGGTGACCTTCTGCTGCGCGGACTTCCCGGCCCGGCTCTGCCGGGTGACGCCGTCGTCCTCGTACAGCGTGAAGGAGGACGTGCCCTGCGGGTAGACGTCCCAGGCGACCGGCGAGGACGGGGTGCGGTCCTGGTAGGACCTGATGCCGGGCCACATCGGCACGGCGGCACCGGCCTTGACGAACAGCGGCAGGGTGCCCAGCGGCGCGCTGTAGCCGTTGACCGTGGTCGGGCCCTGGTAGACGCGGCCGGTCCAGTAGTCGGTCCAGGTGCCCTTCGGCAGATAGATGCCGTCGCGCACCGCGGTGTCCTGGTAGACCGGCGCCACGAGGAAGTCCTCGCCGGACAGGAACTCGTACTTCGCCGCGTCGGAGGCGGCCTTCGGGTCGTTCGGGTACTCCAGCGCGAGCGGCCGCACCTGGCCGACGCCGGTGCGGTTCGCCTCGGCCGAGTAGGAGTACGTGTACGGCAGCAGCGACTCCTTGAGCTTGAGGTACTGGCGGTTGATGGACGTGTACGGCTCCCCGTACTGGTACGGCTGCTTGTCGTTCGCGGCCCAGCCGTCCATCGTCATCACGGCCGGCAGGAAGGACTTCCACTCCAGGTCGCGGGTGTAGGTCTTGGGGCTGCCGCCGAAGATGCCGTCGATGTCACCCGAGGTGTAGGCGAGGCCGGACATCGTGGCGCCCGCGTACGTCGGGATCTGCCAGCGGATGTACTCCCAGCTGCCCGACTGGTCGCCCGACCACTGCACACCGCAGCGCTGCGCGCCCGACCAGCTCTCGGGGGCCCAGGTGAAGCCGCGGGCGTCGCTGTTGTCCTCGATGCCCTGGTAGGCGTCCTTGCAGCCGTCGAGGGCGAACTTGTAGCCGTCGCCGACCCACGCCACGTCGAGCTTGGCGATCCGCTGGCCGGCCTTGACCTGGTCGGCGAGCTTGTCGATGCCGTCCTCGGTCCACAGGCCGGTCTTCATCTTGCGGTCCTGGAGACCGGCGGAGGTCTGCGGGAGGTTCTCGTAGCCGCAGCCGTAGCCGTCGTTGACGAGCATCCAGCCGTTCGGCATGTCGTTCTTGACGTAGTCGTCGGCGACCTTGAGGGAGTCCAGGGTGTGCCGCTCGCCCCGGTTGGCGTTGTGCAGATAGCAGTCGGAGTCACCGACTTCGAGCCCGTACACGGGCGGCAGGAAGGGGCGGCCGGTCAGCTGGGTGTACTGGCCGATGACGTCCTTGGCCGACGGTCCCGCGAAGTAGTACGCGTCGAAGCGGTTCTCCTGCTCGGTCGTCGCCACCGGATCGGTGAAGGCGTACGTGCCGGGCGCGTAGGTGTTGCGGAAGGCGCCGTAGCCGGCCGTGGACAGGTAGAACGGGACGGAGTTGGGGTGCCCGCCGTCGTTCCAGTTGTCGTCCACGCCGACCTCGACGGTCTGGCCGCGGTGCGAGGTGTTGCCGCGGCCGTTCTGCATTCCGGCGCCGTAGAACTGCTCGGTGGCGCCGCGCTCCAGGGTCTGGGTGGTCCTGGTGCCGTTCCACGTCAGGCCCTTGGACTCGGCCCAGACCTTGGTGCCGTCGGCGCGGTAGAGGGCGAAGCGCAGCGGTGACTTGTACGCGCGCAGGGTGACCTGCGAGGTACTCAGCTCGTACCGGTCACCCGCGTCCCGCCACCGGGTGACGGGCGCGGCGCCCTGCGGCAGCACGATGTCGCTGCCGGTGGGGTCGCTGAACTTCCCGTCGGGCGCGAGCTCCACCCGGAACGTCTGCCCGGACACGAAGGTGACCCGGGCCTCGGCCTGGCCGGCCGTCAGATGGTAGACGGGCCCGGCGGCGGAGAATCCGGTCAGGTTCCCGACGGTGCTGTCGGCGGGCGCGGCGGCGTGGGCCGTGCCCGGGACCGGGACGAGGAGGGCCACGAGCAGGCCCAGCAACACGATCAGTGGTATCGCCGACATTCTGCGACGTTCTTGAGCATCCCTGTGCATGAACACCTCTCCGGCTGCACTTGCGCGCAGTTAGAAGCAAGAAATGAGCAACTGCGAGCGTGTATAGCGCAGATGCCGTGCTCATGACCAGAGGGCGTTCGGGTCCCGGACCATGGTTTGCGGTGCGGCGGGCCCGTTCCGCGGTCCGCCGCGCACAACGAAACGGCCCCGGCGGTGATCCGCCAGGGCCGTTCGGTCGGGCTATGAGTCGTCGGGTTACAGCGCGACGCCCAGGAGTGCGTCCACCGCACGGGAGACCACACCGGGTGCTCCCTCGTCCGTGCCGCCGGACAGGGCCTGCGAGGCGGCCCAGCGGTCGACCGCGGCGAGCGCGGCCGGTGCGTCCAGGTCGTTGGCGAGCGCCTCGCGGATCTCCTCGACGAGCACCTCGGCCGGCGGTCCGTCGGGACGGGAGACCGCCGCGCGCCAGCGGGCGAGGCGTTCGACGGCGTCGGCGAGCACGCCGTCCGTCCACTCCCAGTCGGCGCGGTAGTGGTGGGCGAGCAACGAGAGCCGGATCGCGGCCGGGTCGACCCCGTCACGGCGCAGCTGGGAGACGAAGACCAGGTTGCCCTTGGACTTCGACATCTTCTCGCCGTTGAGGGCGACCATGCCGGCGTGCACGTACGCCTTGGCCATCGGGAACTCGCCGGTGAGCACCTGGGCGTGCGAGGCGCCCATCTCGTGGTGCGGGAAGGCGAGGTCGGAGCCGCCGCCCTGGACGTCGAAGCCCATGCCGAGGTGGTCCAGCGCGATGGCCACACACTCGATGTGCCAGCCGGGCCGGCCGCGGCCGAGGGAGGCGCCGTCCCAGCTCGGCTCGCCCTCACGGGCGGCCAGCCAGAGCATCGGGTCCAGCGGGTTCTTCTTGCCGGGACGGTCCGGGTCGCCGCCGCGTTCCGCGGACAGGATCCGCATCGCGGTCGCGTCCAGCCGGGAGACCTGGCCGAAGTGCGGGTCGGAGTCGACGGAGAAGTAGGTGTCGCCGCCCAGTTCGTAGGCGGCGCCGAGCTCCAGCAGCCGTTCGACCAGCGGGACGATCCCGGGTATGGCCTCGACGGCGCCGATGTAGTGGGCCGGGGGGAGCATCCGCAGCGCGGTCATGTCCTCCCGGAACAGGGCGGTCTCACGCTCGGCGAGCGCGGTCCAGTCGTCTCCGTTGGCGATGGCCCGCTCCAGGAGCGGATCGTCGACGTCCGTGACGTTTTGGACGTACTGCACCTGACGCTTCGTATCGAGCCACACGCGCTGCACGAGGTCGAACGCGTTGTAGGTGGCCGCGTGCCCCATGTGGGTGGCGTCATAGGGAGTGATCCCGCAGACATAGATGCGGGCGACCGAACCGGGGTCCAGGGTTACCGGGCCACCGGTCGCGGTGTCGTGGAGGCGGAGGTCGCGGCCACTGCCGGGAAGGGCAGGGACGTCGGAAGCGGGCCAGGCATACATGACATGAGCGTAACCGGACGTGGGTTCCGGAAACGAACCGGAGGCAGGCTGGAGTGCGGATGGGCCGGATTCGCCGTCTTGACTTTTCCGCGCGCCGCCGTCCGGGAGGTGCGGCCCGGGGTCCTCGGCCGGACGGCTGTGCCGGCAGGGCAGACCTGGGGCTGTGGAGTCCTCGACGGGTGGCTAGACGGGCGGCCAGGGGATGGCCGGCCACTGGCCGCTCGGCCGCGGGTAGCGACCGGTGCGCAGCAGATCCGCCACTCGGGTGCCGACCGCCGCCACCTCGGCCTCGGTGAGCAGCTCGGCGAGCCGGCCGCCGAGCTCGCCCTCCAGGGCGCTCGTGAGGTGCCGGAGCACCTCGACGGCGTCCTCGGGCAGCGGTTCGTCCGCCCAGCCCCACAGGAGGGTGCGCAGCTTGTCCTCGGCGTGGAAGGCGATGCCGTGGTCGATGCCGTAGAGCCGGCCGTCCGGTGCGGACAGCAGATGGCCGCCCTTGCGGTCGGCGTTGTTGATCACGGCGTCCAGCAGGGCGATCCTGCGCAGCCGCGGATCGTCGGCGTGCACCAGCAGCGCGGTGCGGCCGCCGCCCACCTCGGCGCGGACGACGGCCTTCCAGCCCTCGCCCGGCTCGTCCTCCTCGACCAGGGCCAGCAGTTCCGGCTCCTGGCCGGGCTTCTCGTCGGCCTCGTCGATCCACAGCTGGCACATGCCCTCGCCGTACGGGCCGTCGCGCAGCACCGTCGGCGGTACGAGGCCCCAGCCGGTGGCCTCCGAGACCAGGTACGCGGCCACCTCGCGCTCGGCGAGGGTGCCGTCGGGGAAGTCCCACAGCGGGCGCTCCCCGGCGACCGGCTTGTACACGCACTCGGCGGTCCGGCCGTCGAGGGCGACCTCGCAGTACAGGACGGCGTTGGAGGCGTCGCGCAGCCGCCCGCGCACGGTCAGCTCACCGCGGGTGAGCAGCTCCATGGCGTCCCCGGCAGCGCCGGGGCCGGCGGGCGGGCCGGTGGTGTCGCCCGCGGCGCCGGACGGGCCGGCGTCGCCGGTCAGGCCCCCCGCCGGTACCCGTTCTGGCGCGGGCATACGTGTCCTTCCGGGTCCAGGGGCAGGCTGCACAGCGGGCACGGCGGACGGCCCGCCGAGACCACGTCCAGGGCCCGCTTGGCGAAGGACCGGGCCTGCGCGCCGGTCAGGTGGACCCGCAGCAGCGGCGGGCCGTTCTCGTCGTCCTCGCGCAGTTCCTCGGCCGCCTCGAGGGTGGCGTCGTCGGCGTCGGGCTCGACCTCGACGAGTGCCTGGGCCTCCAGGACCATGCGCTCCTGGGTGCTGTCCCAGGCCAGCGCCATGGTGCCGACCCGGAACTCCTCCTCGACGGGACTGTCGAGCGGCGCGGTGTCGGCCAGTTCGCCCGGCGCGACCGCGGGCACCACGGTGCTGCCGCCGGTCCGCCGAACGACCTCGTCCAGCAGCTCGTCGATCCGTTCGGCCAGCGCCGCGACCTGTGTCTTCTCCAGGGCGACGCTGGTGGTACGGCCTGCGCCGGTCGCCTGCAGGAAGAAGATGCGCTGGCCCGGCTCACCGACCGTGCCGGCGACGAACCGGTCCGGCTGTTCGTAGAAGAAGACCTGACGGGGCACGTCCTGCTCCGTTTGCTCGACTGTGCGGCTGCTCGACTGTGGGACTGCTCAGCTGTGGCGGTGCTCAGTTGCGGCTGTGCTCAATTGTTTGGGCTCAGTTATGGCTGTTGACCGGCCGTTCCGTACCGCCGGACACGGGTCCGGGGCGGTGGAACACTGCCGGTCCACCACCCTACTGCGGAAGCCGATCACGGTGTGCCGGTGCCACCACCGACCACCGCGTCCCCCGTCGTGTCCCCGGCCGCGTTTCCGGCCGTTTCCGACGCTTCGGTGGCCGCCGCGGACGGCGCGGGCGCCAGCCCGGTGAGGTCTCCGGTGTCGCCGAGCCGCAGCAGGAACGGCCGGTAGGCGGTGTAGCGGATCGCGGTCACCGAGCAGGGGTCGACGGCGATCCGCTGGAAGAGGTCGAGGTGCATGCCCAGGGCGTCGGCGGCGATGGCCTTGATGATGTCGCCGTGCGAGCAGACGGCGTAGACCGCGTCGGGTCCGTGGCTCTCCTCGATCCGCGCGTTCCAGTCCCGTACCGCGTCGACCGCGCGCGCCTGCATGGCCCGCAGCGACTCGCCGTCCGGTCCGGGGAAGACCGCGGCGGACGGGTGGCGCTGCACGGTGGCCCACAGCGGCTCGTCGGCGAGCTCGGCGAGCTTGCGGCCCGTCCAGTCGCCGTAGCGGCATTCGCCGATCCGGTCCTCGGTGTGAACGGGCAGCTCGGGGCGGGTGTCCAGCATCGGCTGGACGGTCTCCCGGCAGCGCTGCAGCGGGCTGGTGACGACGGCGGCCAGCGGCACCACCGACAGCCGGGCGGCGAGCTCGGTGGCCTGGGCACGGCCGCTGTCGTCCAGGGCGACGCCCTGGCTCCAGCCGGCCAGCACTCCGTCGGCGTTGGCGGTGGACCGCCCGTGGCGGACAAGGATCACGGTGGGCATGCGGGCCAGCCTACGTCGGTGGTGTGACTTCGCCGGATCGCGGAAGAATAGCCATCGTGATCGTGGACTGCGCCATCTACAAGGACGGGCACCGTACCGAGGGGCCCGACGACCTCTCCGATGCCCTGGACCAGGCGCGGGCGTCGGGCGACGCCTTCCTCTGGATCGGGCTGCACGAGCCGACGGAGGACGAGTTCGACCTGGTGACCTCGGAGTTCGGTCTGCACCCGCTGGCCGTCGAGGACGCCCTGACCGCACACCAGCGCCCCAAGCTGGAGGTCTACGACGATTCGCTGTTCGTGGTCCTCAAACCGCTGGACTACGACGACGCGGCGGCGACGGTCACCTCCGGTGAGCTGATGGTGTTCATCGGCGACGCCTTCGTGGTGACGGTCAGGCACGGCGAGGGCAGCGCGCTGGCCGAGGTGCGCCGCCGGCTGGAGAAGGATCCCGAGCTGCTGAAGCACGGGCCGCCCTCGGTGCTCTATGTGATCAGCGACACAGTGGTGGACCACTACGTGGAGATCGCCTACGAACTGCAACTGGATCTCGATGAGTTGGAGTCGAGCGTGTTCACCCCGAACGCCGGCGACACGGCGAACACCGCGAGCACGATCTACACCTTCAAACGCCAGGCGCTGGAGTTCCGCCGTGCCACCGGTCCGCTGATGGACCCGATGGCCCGGCTCGCGGGCGGCGGGGTGCCGTTCGTCTCGGAGGCCAGCCGGCCGTTCTTCCGCGATGTCGCCGACCACCTGACCAGGGCGAACGAGCAGGGCGAGAGCCTGGACCGGCTGCTGTCCGACATCCTCGCCGCGCATCTCACGCAGGTGGGAGTGCGGCAGAACGACGACATGCGCAAGATCTCGGCGTGGGCGGCGATGGCCGCGGCGCCGACGATGATCGCCGGCATCTACGGCATGAACTTCGACCACATGCCGGAGCTCCACCAGACGTGGGGCTATCCGGCCGTCATGACGCTGATGGCGGGCATCGTCGCGGGCCTGTACCGGTTCTTCAAACGGCGCGGGTGGCTGTAGCGGGGTGGGGGCGGGTGGTCGCGGCCGGGCGGGGCGGGTGACGGTGACCGTACGGTGTGGGTGGCGGTGACGGTGCGGGGCGGGTGCCCGTGGGGCGTAACTCCTGGCCCGCTGAGGCGTTGTGTTTGCTGACGGCCGTGGCGGGGAAGACCCCCGAGCCCCCACCACGGCCGCAGAATCCCAGCGATCCGGTCGAGCCTCCTCATCCCGCACTGTCTTACCTCCTGGGTAAGGTGCAACGGGGGCTGAGGGGCCAACGAGGCCGTGAATCGCGAAGCAGGTGGACATGTTCAGCAAGGCGACGAGGAGCCGCCCGACCACGCGCCGGTCGGGTCCGGCGGGGTCGGACTGGTCGCCGTACGAGCGCCTCGAGGACGCGTCGGACGCCTACTTCCTGCACGCGGACGTCGCGTTGGACGCGATCAGGGGGGTGCTCGGACGCCGCAAGGTCCTCGGTTTCACCCTGGAGCGGGTGGTGGATCTGACGGAGGCCGGGACCTCGGTCTGGCAGGAGGCGGCGGTCTGCGACGGCCGGCGGCTGATCCTGTGGCACAGCGAGGAGTTGGCCGACGACAGCGCACCCGGCGGGACCGTGCTGGACTCGTCGGTGCAGGTGCTCCCGCTGAACTCGATCGGCCATGTCGGGATGCGGACGCTGGTCGGCAGGAACGAGCAGGGGGTGCGCGTCGACCGCGGGGTGTACCTGGTGCTCGCGACGTCGATGCCGCACGAGTTGAGCGCCGTGCAGGGCGATCCGGACTCACCGGTCGCCGCCGCCCGCTTCCGTCCTGAGGCGTTCCGCTTCAGCAAGTCGCTCGACGACGGCGGACCGGGCCAGATAGCCCGGCTCGTCGCGTTCGGACGACTGCTGGGACGGCTGGTGCCCAGCTGAGACCCTGACGGTCCCCGTCGGCACCTCAACCGGCCCCGGTCCCGCGCGGGACCGGGGCCGGTCCTCTTCCGGCTACGCGAGGCCCGCGCGCTCCATGGCCTCGACTCCCGCGCGCAGCGCGGCGACCCGCTCGTCGAGCGTCCAGCCGGCCGGGGTGACGGTCAGGGTGGTGACACCGGCGGCCGCGTACTCCTGCATGCGGTCCGCGATCCGCTCGACCGGGCCCAGCAGGCTGGTCCGGTCGATCAGCTCGCGCGGGATGGCGGCCGCGGCGCCGTCCTTGTCGCCCGCCAGGTACTTGTCCTGGATCTCGGCGGCTTCCTTCTCGTACCCCATGCGCTGCGCGAGCCGGTTGTAGAAGTTCTGCTTCCTGCTGCCCATGCCGCCGACGTACAGGGCGGTGTAGGGGCGGAAGATGTCGGCGAGCGCGTCCACGTCGTCGCCCAGCGCGAGCGGCAGCGTCGGACAGACGTCGAAGCCCTCGAGGGTCTTGCCGACCTTGGCGCGGCCCGCGCGCAGCGGGGCCAGCGAGGTGTCCTCCATGTTCTCGGCGGCGCAGAAGAGCGTCAGCGCGCCGTCGGCGATCTCGCCGGTCTGCTCCAGGTTCTTGGGGCCGATCGCGGCGATGTACAGCGGGATGTGCTCGCGCACCGGGTGCACGGTGAGCTTGAGCGCCTTGCCGGGGCCGTCGGGCAGCGGCAGCGTCCAGTGCTCGCCCTCGTGCGAGAGCCGCTCGCGGGCCATCGCCTTGCGGACGATCTCGACGTACTCCCGGGTGCGGGACAGCGGCTTGTCGAAGCGCGTGCCGTACCAGCCCTCGGAGACCTGCGGTCCCGAGACGCCGAGACCCAGCCGGAAGCGGCCGCCGGACAGCGAGTCGAGGGTGGCGGCGGTCATCGCGGTCATCGCGGGGGTACGGGCCGGGATCTGGAAGATCGCCGAGCCGATGTCGATGCGCTCGGTCTGCGCGGCCACCCAGGAGAGCACGGTCGCGGCGTCGGAACCGTACGCCTCCGCGGCCCAGCAGACCGCGTAGCCGAGCCGGTCCGCCTCCTGGGCGACGGCCAGGTTGTCCGCGTCCATCCCGGCGCCCCAGTAGCCGAGGTTGATTCCGAGCCGCATGCCGCTCCCCTTACTGATGAGTAACGTCTCTGTCACTCCGGACTTTAGCGCCATGGCGTGCTGCGCGCGCCTGTCGGGTTCGTCACTGCTGCCCAATCAGCCACTTCACCAGTAATCTCAGCGGTCATGGAACAGAGGCACCTCGGGCGCACCGGGTTGCGCGTGTCGCGGCTCGGCCTGGGCACGCTCACGTGGGGGCGCTACACCGGGGAACGCGACGCGGCCGACCAGCTGAAGACGTTCTGGGAGGCGGGCGGCACGCTGGTGGACACCGCCGACGTCTACGCGGACGGCGGCGCGGAGTACGTGCTCGGGCGGCTCATCGAGGACTTCGTCCCCCGCGCGGATCTGGTGATCGCCACCAAGGCGGGCAGCGTGCCCGATCCCGACCGGCGCTTCGACTGCTCCCGCGGCCACCTGCTCTCGGCCCTCGACGCCTCCCTGCAGCGGCTCGGCACCGACTACGTCGACCTGTGGCAGGTGCACGCCTTCGATCCGGTCACCCCGCTCGACGAAACGCTGCAGGCCCTCGACATCGCCGTCACCTCCGGCCGGGCGCGGTACGTCGGGGTGTCCAACTACTGCGGCTGGCAGCTCGCCAAGGCCGCGACCTGGCAGCGCGCGGTGCCCGGCCGGACCCCGCTGGCGAGCACGCAGATGGAGTACTCGCTGCTGCAGCGCGGCATCGAGCGCGAGGTGCTGCCGGCCGCGCTCGATCTGGGCATCGGCCTGCTGCCGTCCTCCCCGCTGGGCCGGGGCGTGCTCACCGGCAAGTACCGCAGCGGCACGCCCGTCGAGTCGCGCGGCGGTTCGGAGGAGATGGCGGCCTTCGTCGACCCGTACCTCGACGACACCGCCCGGCTCATCGTCGACGCCGTCACCACCGCGGCCGACGGGCTCGCGGTCCGGCCGATGGACGTCGCGCTGGCCTGGGTCCGGGACCGGCCGGGAGTGACCGCGCCCATCGTCGGCGCGCGCAACGCGCAGCAGCTGGCGCAGGCATTGTCAGTGGAGGCCCTTAGTCTTCCGGGTGAGATCTGCCAGGCGCTGGACGATGTGTCGGCGCCGCTGCACCGCTACCCGGATCACGACTGGAGCACGCTCTGAGCGAGCCCGGCCGGGGATCCGCCGCACCACGCCGCACCACGGAGGCCCACGTGACCGAGGACCGCACCGACCAGGACGTCGCGACGCCCGGCGCCGACGGGCAACCGCCCACGGCCCCCGCCCGCCTCGCCGAGACGGAGCGGGCCCAGGAGCGGGTCATAGACGATGCCGCCGCGCCGCTCGTCCCCGCCCCGGCCGCGCGGGCCGGCGCCCGTGCCAAGCCCGCGGTCGACCTGGCGGACCTCGCCGCCGCCATGCGCTCCATCGAACGCGGCGACAACCCCGCGGCCCCCGCCCCCAAGGGCGATGCCGCGGCCGCCCGCCGCAAGCGCCGCGACGCGATGGCCGCGGAGGCGGCGAAGCTCCAGGCCGCCGAGGCGGCGGCCGCGGCGGGCGGTCCGGTGCCGGGGGCCGACGTCGCCGAGGTTGCCGAGGTTACGGAGGGGGCCGGAGCAGCGGAGGGGGCTCAGGGTTCCGAGGGTTCGGACGGTTCCGAGGGTTCCGAGGGGGCGGACGAGTCGGCTGTCGCCGATGGTCCGGAGGCCGCCGCTGCGGAAGATCAGGACGCTGCGGAGTCGGCGCCCGACGGGTCCGCCGATCCCTCTGAACCGCCCGCGCCTTCGGAGACGGAGGCGGAGAGCCCCGACGACGCCGGGGAGGACGAGCCCGAGGAGGTCGTCGCGGCCGAACCCGTTGCGGCCCCGGCTCCAGCCGCAGTCCCCGCTGAACGGCCGGTCCGGGAGCGGGCGGAACGCGAACCGGTCCGTCTCGCGCGGGTGCCGGTGGTGTACGACCCGGCCGCCGTCGAGGCGGTGCGGGCCGTGCTGGCCGAGGGCGGGGCGCCCGCGGAGCTGGCCGAACCCGCGGTGGCGGCGCTCGGCGAACGGGCGGCGCAGGCACTGCGCGAGGATCCGTGGCAGGTGCTGTCGCTGGCCGGCGTGCGGGTCGAGCACGCGGACGGGTTCGCGCGGGCGCTGCTCGGCGGCGAGTGCGGGCCAGACGACGAGCGCCGCGTACGGGCCCTGGTCGTGTGGCTGTTGGAGCGGGCCGCCGAGCAGGGGCACACCGCCCTCGAATCGTCCGTGCTGCGCACCGCGCTGGAGAAGCAGTCGGTCTCCGGCGCCGAGGAAGGACTGAGCGCCGCCATCGCCGAGGGCCGCGTGCTGGTGTTCCAGGACGCCGAGGACGTCCCCGGGGCGAAGCCCGCCGCGACGGACGAGGGGGACGAGGGGCCGCCGGTCCGGCTGCTGCTCGGCCTCGACCGGTACGCGCTCGCCGAGGAGAGCCTCGCGGACGGCCTGGACCGGCTGCTCAAGACCTTCGAAGGCGACGATCTCGACTGGGAGTCGGCCGCGGCCGCCACGTCCTCGCCGTCCGCCGCCGCGCTGGTCCGTGCCGCCGCCGTCAGTGGTCTCGTCACGCACACCGGTGGCGAGGCGGCCCGTGCGGAGCCGGCCGCACTGGTCGCCGCGGCCCGGGAGCTGGGGCTGCGCGCGTATGCCGCCGCGTACACCGCGGAGGGCCGGCGACGGCTGGCCGCGCACCTCGGCGAGGACACCGCCGTCACCGTCGCCGGGCTGCTGTCCGGGCAGGAGGGTCCTGGCCGGGAGGCCGACGGGAGCCTGGCTCTGGACGTGCTGGCCGTGCTGGACGCCCCGCAGCTCGACGTGGAGCTCTCGGCCACGCTCGTCGAGGCCGTTCCCGACGGCGCGCGGCTGGTCCTCAGCGGTGACCCCGGGGTGCTGTGGTCGGCCGGGCCCGGCCGGGCCTTCGCGGATCTGCTGGCGGCGAAGACCTGCCCGCAGGTGGCGTCCAGGACCCCGGACCCGGGGCCGATCGGCGAGCTGGTGTCGGGGATCGGCATCGGGGAGCTGACGGCGGTGGAGGCCCCCGGCAAGGAGGTCGTCATCGTCCCGGTGCGCGACCCCCGCGAGGCGGTGCACCGCGCGGTGCAGCTGGTCGCCGACTCGGTGCCGCGCGTCATCGGGGTGCCCGCCACGGAGACCCAGGTCATCACGCCGGGCCACGGCGGCGCCGTCGGCACCCAGGTGCTGAACGCGGCGCTCAAGGAACGGCTCAATCCCGGCCCGGGCCGGTTCGGCGGCTTCGACCCGGGCGACCGGGTGGTGTACGCGCCGGAGCCGGGCCTGACGCTGCCCGGCACGGTGCTGTCGGCCGATCCCGAGGGTCTGAACCTGGACTGCGCGGGCACCCGGGTCCTCGTACCGCGCGACCAGGTGGCGGCGCTGCGGCACGGATGGGCGATGACGGCACAGCAGTCCGCCGGGCTCCGCTGGCCCGCCGTGGTCGTGGTGCTGCCGGGCGACGCGGTGCAGGCGCTGACCCGTGCGTGGGTCTACACGGCCTTCGGCCGGGGCGAGCGCCACCTCTCGGTGGTGCAGGGCGCCGATCAGGGCCTGGCCCAGGCGGTGGCCGGCATCCCGGCGAAGGACCGTACGACCCGGTTGCGTTCGGTGCTGCGCGAGCAGGCGCGCGAGCAGGCGGCGGAGTGAGCCGGGCCGGGGCGGACGGAAAAGCGTCCGCCCCGGCAATCGTTTTCCTGCGGAGTCCGGCTCTGGCCGTCCGGCCCAGTTGTCCGGGGCCTTGGTCGTCCGGGGCCTTGGCCGTCCGGGCCCAGTCGTCCGGCTCTAGTTGTCCGGGTCGAGCGCGCTCAGCTCGTCGTCGAAGACCGAGCTGACGTCGAACCGGCAGATGATCAGTTGGGGGTCGGCCTGATCGAACGGGGTGGCCAGCCAGTCCCCCGGATCGGCGGGCTCCGCGGCGGAGACCCACAGGGTCGAGTCGCCCTCCTCGAGCCCGAACTCCTTGTGCCGCTGGGCGATCTCGTCCGGCTCGTACTCGCCGAAGAGAATGCCGACGGCCGCGTTCACCCCGGTGTCAGGTCCGGAGTCGGCGTCGGCGACCCGGCGGGCCTGCAGCAGCAGCCGCTGCGGCTCCACGATGCTGTAGTCACGGCGGATCAGCACGCTGATCGCGGCAGGTTCATCGGAGCCCGCGTACTCGGGCAGCGTGTCACCGGACGGCACCTCGAAGGGCGTGACCTCGTCATAGGCGTCGTACAGCAGCTCGTCATAGGCCTCGGCGGCCGAAGCGAGATCGTCGAAAGCGGTGTAGACGGCGGGGTCGTCCTCCCCCGTCCGGTTCTCGATCGCCTCAAGGTGGCGGTCCAGCGCGGCTTTGACCGCCTCAGCGGCGGCACGTACCTCGGCAACGGTGGGCTGCACGTCATCAGACATGGTGCAGACGCTATCCGCACCAGGGCGTTGCCCGCACAATAGATGCGATGCCGGAATACGAATTCACAGAGATGTACGTCCCCCGGGGTGTGTCCCGGAAGGACGCGACGCGACTGCTGACCGATCACGCGGAGTACGGCCACTGGGAGTTGGACCGGCTGCGCCTCTACCCCGACGGAAGCCGCCGGGTGCGGCTGCGCCGCCGGATCATCCGCCAGGTCAGAGCAACCTGGTGAACTGACATCAACCCATAACGCATAAATGGGACCCCGCGACCGCGGGGTCCCATCGAGCTGTCCCGCCGAGCCGCCCGGCTGGCCTCGCGGCCCGCCCTGCGGCTCCCTTCCGTCAGCGACGGGCGGCGCGGTTACGGCGGTAGAGCATCCCGCCGCCGAGCAGCAGCGCGGCGCTGGTCGGCAGCGCCATCCCGATCGCACCGGCGCCGGTGGCGGCCAGCTGAGCGGTCGGGTGGTGCGCGGCCGGAGCGTAGGGCGACGAGGGCCCGCCCGGGTTGGAGTGACCGGTGCCGGGGGTTCCGGGGTTACCCGGGGTGCCGGGGTTACCAGGCGTGCCGGGGTTACCAGGCGTGCCGGGGTTACCCGGGGTGCCGGGGTTGCCGGGGTTGCCAGGCTGACCCGGAGTGCCGGGATTACCGGGCGTTCCCGGGTTACCGGGCTGGCCGGGGTTGCCCGGAGTCCCCGGGTTGCCAGGAGTACCGGGGTTACCAGGCTGGCCAGGGTGACCGGGGTGCCCCGGATGTCCAGGCTGACCCGGGTGGCCGGGCTGACCGGGGTGGTTCGGCTGGCCCGGGTGATTCGGCTGGCCCGGGTGCCCCGGCGTGCCCGGGTTTCCGGGGTGACCCGGGTGACCCGGCGTGCCCGGGTTCCCCGGATGCCCAGGCTGGCCGGGGTTGTCGGGGCAGTCGTCGGAGCCGTGCGGCGCGTGCCACTCCGTGTTCCCGCAGCCGTTGCCCATCGCGGGGTTGAGGGCGCCGATCACGGTGATGCTGTTGCCGCACGCGTTGACCGGAACGTCGACCGGAACCTGCGCCGAGTTGCCGGAGAGAACGCCGGGCGAGTGCGAGGCACCGCCGTGCGCCACCGCCCCGGAACCACCCGCTCCGCCCCGTCCGCCATGGCCCGAGACGTTCGCGCAGCTGTTGCCCATCGCCGGGTTCAGCAGCCCGATGACGTTCGCCGTGTTCCCGCACAGGTTCACCGGTACATGCACCGGCACCTGCACGTTGTTGCCCGACCCGACGCCCGGCGAGTCGGACGTGGTGCCGACGGCACCCGAGTCCGCAAACGCGAAGCCGCTGCCGGCAGCGAGAACGCCGCCCGTCGCGACCACGGTGATCAGGCCCTTTTTCGCGACCTGTCGCATAGCCTTCCCTACCTTCGCTGTCAGTGAGTCCCCGGGGTCGCGGCCCCGGGAAGGGAACGGACGGCTGTGAAATCCTTGTCCGATTCCCCCATAAAGACCGAGGGGCCCCGGAGCGCGGAATAAGCACTCCGGGGCCGGCCCGGTTCAGACCCTCAACGGGTCGAACATGACGTCACTGGTTGACGCAGCTGTTGCCGAAGGCGGGGTTCAGCAGACCGATCACGGAGACCGTGTTGCCACAGGCGTTGACCGGGACGTGGACGGGGATCTGGATCAGGTTGCCCGAGAGCACACCCGGGGACTGCACGGCAGCACCCTGCGCGCCGGCGTCGGCAACGGCCAGGCCCGCACCGGCGAGCACGAGACCACCAGAGACAGCAGCAGCAGCGACGATCTTCTTGATCATGGTTTCCTCCTAGTTCGAAATGCGGTCCCAGCCGCGGACCGCACAAGTCGTAACGACCCCGAAGGAAACGAGCTACGAAACTGCGGGAGCTTTCACCCGTCTCAGTTCGACTGACACAGATGGTCGAATCATCAGCAATTTTCGATGAAACGGTCCAGCACTCGAACGCCGAACTTCAGCCCGTCCACCGGAACCCGCTCGTCCACACCGTGGAACATGCCCGCGAAGTCCAGCTCCGGCGGAAGCTTCAGCGGCGCGAATCCGAAGCAGCGGATTCCGAGGTCGTCGAAGGACTTCGCGTCCGTTCCGCCGGACAGGCAGTACGGCACCGCCCGCGCGATCGGGTCCTCGGCCTTCAGCGCGGTCTGCATGGCGTCCACCAGGGCACCGTCGAAGTCCGTCTCCAGCGCCTTGTCGGAGTGCACCGACTCGCGCTTCACCCGCGGGCCGAGGATCCGGTCCAGGTCGGTGAGGAACTCCTCCTCGTAACCGGGCAGGAAGCGCCCGTCGACGTGTGCCGTGGCCTGGCCGGGGATCACGTTCACCTTGTAGCCCGCGCCGAGCA
Organism: Streptomyces sp. RKAG293; assembly: GCF_023701745.1. Taxonomy (NCBI): domain Bacteria; kingdom Bacillati; phylum Actinomycetota; class Actinomycetes; order Kitasatosporales; family Streptomycetaceae; genus Streptomyces; species Streptomyces sp. RKAG293. The sequence goes on from NZ_JAJOZB010000001.1 coordinate 2,355,808, forward strand.
TCGTCGGGGCGGCGGTGTTGCGCAGCGTGGTGCCGATCATCTTGGCGATGCCGCCGAGCTTCGCCAGCGTCGCGTCCATGTCCTCCGGGTCGAGCTCGGTGCCCAGCGCGTCCGACAGCTCGTCGAGGAAACCGCGCACCGACTTGGTCATCCGCACCGGGAACTTGTGCCGCCCCAGTCGCCCGACGGCCTCGCACAGCTCGGTGATCGCGTTGTCGTTGTTGGTCATGGAGCCGTGCCCGGCCGTGCCGTCGACGGTGAGCCGCATCCAGTGCATGCCCTTCTGCGCCGTCTCCACCAGGTACAGCCGCAGGTTCTCGTTGACGGTGAAGGAGAAGCCGCCGACCTCGCCGATCGCCTCCGTCACCCCTTCGAAGAGGTCCGGGTGCTTGTTGACGAGGTGCCGCGCGCCGTAGACGCCGCCCGCCTCCTCGTCCGCCAGGAACGCCAGCACGATGTCGCGCGGGGGCTTACGGCCGCTGCGCAGCCGGTCGCGCACCACCGCCAGCGTCATCGCGTCCATGTCCTTCATGTCGACGGCCCCGCGCCCCCACACGCACCCGTCGGCGATCTCGCCGGAGAACGGGTGGTGCGTCCAGTCGTCGGCGTTGGCCGGCACCACGTCGGTGTGCCCGTGGATCAGCAGGGCTGGCCGGGAGGGGTCCTCCCCCGCGATCCGGGCGACGGTGGACGCCCGCCCCTTGTGCGATTCGAAGATCTGCGGTTCGAGACCGACCTCGGCCAGCTTCTCGGCGACGTACTCGGCCGCGGCGCGCTCGCCGGGCCCCGAGTGATCCCCGTAGTTGCTGGTGTCGATCCGGATCAGATCCCGGCACAGGTCGACGACCTCGTCCTCACCGGTGATCTTCCTGTCGCTCCTCGCGCCCGAAATCGACTCGCTCACGCTGTCTCCTCGTCCCTCACGCACTCCCGCGCCCGCATCCGGCGACCGCGGCGGATTCCGCTCCCCATACTCCCCCGCCCGCCCCCCGCACCCAAGAGCCACCCGCCCCACGTCATGATCCCTTCACACCGGCACCCGTGATCGGGCCCCTGGGATCTTTGCTATGGTTTACCTCGTCGCCGCGGCCGAGAGGCCTGCGGTACACCCGGTCCGGGTGGCGGAATGGCAGACGCGCTAGCTTGAGGTGCTAGTGCCCTTTATCGGGCGTGGGGGTTCAAGTCCCCCCTCGGACACCTGTGAGAGACCCTGGCGACAGGGTCTTTTTTCATGTCAGGACTTCCCAGGGCAAAGGTGTCGCTTCCGGCGCTAAGGTTCAGCGAACGCACTTGGAGACGCGTCCCAACTGCGTTGACAGCGCGACCGGTTGCCCGGGTTCGCCCGCGCGGCCATGCACCGAGGGGGCCTCATGCGGGAAATGACCAAGGGCGCCAATGTCGGCCTGGCGACGTTGAGCGAGGACACCGGCTCCGTGATCGTGAGTCTGGGCTGGAGCAGTGCGACCGGGGACGGGGACGCGGATGTCTCCGTGCTCCTGCTCAACGCCGACGGCAAGGCCCGCAGCGACGCGGACTTCTTCTTCTACAACCATCCGGCCGCCCCGGACGGCAGCGTTCAGCTGCTGGGCAAGACGCCCACCGCGAACGGTAACGAGGACCGGATCAGCCTCGATCTGACGGCGATGCCCGCGGACGTCCAGCAGGTCGTCGTCGCGGCCAGCCGGTACGGCGACGATCGGTTCGGCACCCTGGAGGACCTGCGGCTGACGCTGGCCGACGGTTCCGGTGAGAACCTCCTCGCGTTCCCCATCACCGACGCGGGCGTCGAGAGCGCGTTCATCTTCGGTGAGCTGTACCGGCGGGGCGAGGAGTGGAAGTTCCGGGCCGTCGGGCAGGGGTACGAGACCGGGCTCGGCGGACTGGCCACGGACTACGGCATCGACGTCGATGACGCCGATGAGGACGTCGACGATGCCCATGAGGCGGAGGAGGAAGGTGCGGCGGTCGTTGCTGATGTGCCGGCCGCGCCGCCGCCCGCCTTCGAACATGAGCCGGTCCCCGAGGTTCCGGTGCTCCCCGCGGGAGCCGCCGCCCCCGAGAACGTCCCCGAAACCCCCTTACCGGTGAAGCGCCCGCGTACCGCCAAGAAGAAGGTGACGCTGCCCAAGGCGACCAGGAAGTCGCTCGCCGAGAACGACTCCTGGCGGCCCTCCCGGCTCTTCCCGGCCTCGTCCCTCAAGAGCGACCACGAGCGGGAGACGCGCGCCACGTCCATCCTGCTGTCGGTGATGGCCGAGGTCCCCGAGTTCGGGCGCCGGCTCACCGCCGCGTTCGGGGCTCCCGCCGGCCGGATGGAGACGTTCACCGAAGTCTCGCTGCCGCACGGCGAGACCCCGAAGCGCCCCGACGGCGTCATCCGGGTGGAACGCGCCGGCCGGCTCTGGACCGCCCTGGTCGAGACGAAGACCAACGGCAATCCGCTCAAGGGCGAACAGGTCCAGGACTACATGGACATCGCGGCCCGCCGGGGCTACGAAGCCGTGATCACCGTGTCCAACGACGTGGCTCTGGAAGGCAGCCCGCTCGTGGACGTGAAGATCGACGGGCGGCGCAAGCACAAGGTCGCCCTGTGGCACCTGTCCTGGGCCGAGGTCACCCAGCAGGCCCAGATGCTGATCCGCCACGAAGGCGTCGGCAGCGCCGCACACGCCTCGCTCCTCGAGGAGTTCCTGCACTACCTCCAGCACGAGAACTCCGGCTGCCACGGCTTCCAGAACATGGGCCCCGCGTGGGTGCCGGTGCGCAACGGCATCGACGAGGAGACCCTCTGCCAGGGCGACCAGCGCGCGGTGCAGGTCGTCGAGAACTGGGAGCGGCTGATCCGGCAGGTCTGTCTGCGACTCGGCGGTGAACTCGGCCAGAAGGTCCTGCCGGTCCAGCGCGCGAAGCGCGGTTCCGATCCGCAGTCACGGCGCGCGGCCCTCGCCGACAAGCTCTGCGACGACGGCCGGTTGCACGCGGAGATCCGTATCGACGGCAGCGTCGGGATCCTGGCGATCACCGCCGACCTGCGCACCGGAAAACTGCGGATCTCCCTGGAGATCCCGCGCTCCGAGCAGGGCTACCCGCTCTCGTGGACCAAACGCCTGGTCCGCCAGCTCGCCGAGGCCCCGGCCGACCTCCATATCGAGACCCTGGTCGAGGGCCACGGCAGCGGCCCCCGCGGCACTCTGGAGAGGCTGCGCCCCGAGCCCGGTGACCTCCTCCCCAAGGACGGCGGCCAGATCACCGGGTTCCGCCTCTCCCTCTTCAAGGGCATGGGCAGTTCCCGTGGCAGTGCCGAGTCCGGCTTCATCCGCAGCGTCGACGCCGCGGTGGACCGGTTCCACTCCACCGTCGTCACCCAACTGGAACGCCCGGCGGCCCGCCGCCCGTAGCGGGGCGGGCCGTGCCACGGGGGTCGGTTCACGAAGCCTCGTCCCCCGTGGCGGAGGTGGCGAGGCGGAGTTGTTCCTCCGCCACGATCTGGCGGGCCAGGGACTGTTCGGAGATGTCGACGGCTTCGGGGGTGGACTCCGCGGTGTCGCTGCGGCGGGCGTAGGCGTCGAAGAGGCGCTTCTTGCCGTCGAGGATTTCGAGCATGCGCTGGTCGATGCTGTCGGCCGTCAGGAGGCGGTGGACCTGTACCCGGCGGACCTGGCCCATCCGGTGGGCCCGGCCGATGGCCTGGGACTCCATGGTGGGTTTGACCTGGGGTTCGCAGAGGATGACGACGGACGCGGCCTGCATGTTCAGGCCGACTCCGCCCGCCTGGATCTGGCTGAGCAGCACGGCGTGGCCGGGGGTGGCCGTGAAGTCGTCGACGAGTTGCTGGCGTGCGGTGACGGCCACGCTGCCGGTGATGGGGCCGAGGGCCGCGTCGCCGAGGGCTTCCCGCACGGCGATCAGGACATCGCGGAAGTAGGAGAAGACGACGACCTTCGCGTTGTTCTCCGCGGCCTCCCTGACGAGTTCCAGCAGGCGCTGGAGCTTCGCGGACTTCGTGGGGTCGGCGTAGGCGGCCCGCCGCATGGCCATGAAGTTTCCGGCGGTCACGGCCGAGCGGTACGCGGTGAGGTCGGCGGCGGTGAACTCCTCCCACTCGTCGACCTGGATGAGCTCGGGGAGTTCGGTCAGCACGTCCAGCTGATTGCGCCGGAGGTAGGCGGGGGCGACGGCGCGGCGGAACACCTCAGAGCCGGCGACGGCGTCGCTGTTGCGGACGTGGGGCACGAGATCGGGCTGGAGGTAGTGGACCAGGTTGCGGAACTCCTCGACCCGGTTCTCCATCGGCGTGCCGGTGAGGAACAGGACGTGGCCGGCACGGGCCGTCCAGCGGGCGACGGATCGGGAACGGCGGGCCGCCGGGTTCTTGACGTAGTGCGCTTCGTCGACCACGAGCATGCCGACCGTGGTCTCCTCCGGGACCACCAGGGTGTTCAGGCCGTCGAACGTGGTGACGGCGACATCACCGCACCGGAGCCACTCGTCCAGAGCGGCTTCGCGGTAGGGGCCGTGCACCCGGTACGCGTCCAGCGTGCTGCGGGATTCGATCTCCCGCGTCCAGTTGATCAGGACGCTGGCCGGGCAGACCACGAGAAAGTGCGTCCGCCCCTCCGCCTTGAGATGGGCGAGTGCGGCGATGGCCTGGATGGTCTTCCCGAGCCCCATCTCGTCGCCGAGAACCACCCGGCGCTGGGTGAGAGCGAATCGGGCCCCGAAGTCCTGGTAGCCGCGCAGTGAGACCCGGCGGTGGGTGTCGTCCAGCCGCTGGGCCCGCACCCGGCCGGAGATGTCGGTCGGCAGGAACCCCTCGGCCGCGTCCGCGTCCGGCGCCAGCCCGGCGATCTCGGCGAGCAGGCTGTAGTAGTCGGGTGAGCGGACCTGGAAGTCGATCCACGCCTCGTCGGCCGGAACCGGTGGGCGCAGCAGATCCGTGGAGGCCTGGGCGAGCAGCAGCGGCGTGGCGTCGTCCGTGCGCGCGACGAGAAGGGCGTCGATCGCCTGGACCGCGTCCTGTGCCTCCTTGCGGCCCGTCCGCCCGGCGAACAGCATGCGCAACCGCCCCCGGGCCGGCCGGGCGCCGGCCATCAGCGGGGCGAGTTCACCGTCGATCCGAGCGGCTGCCGCGACGGCCCGGGGAATGTCCGGCCCGGCGTTCACCAGCTGGTTCAATGCCGTGACCAGCTCCGTCGTACGAGGATCGGCACTCGCGTCGGGATCGATGCGGACGGTGACATGCTCCGCGACCGCCTCCGCGATCTGCCGCGCGGCGGCTATCGCCTGAACCGCGCTCTGCGCACCGATGCCGGGGAGCTGCTGGAGCGCGTACTGCCGGGCGTCCAACACCTGCCGGACCGTGGAGTACCCGGCCTGCTCCAGGGCGGTCAGCCGCAGCCGGCCCTCGGTCACGTCCTTGAGCCGGGAGACCGGAATGCCGTCCAGCTCACGACGGACCAGCTCGTCCTTCAACGGGTCCAGGGCGCTCCGGACCGCGGCGCGGGCCTGATCGTGATCGGCGATCACTCCCCTGGCAGCCGCCATGAGGGCGTCAGCCCTCAGAAGCACCTCCCTGGCTCCCTTGCCGGCAGGCACCGCCTTCCGCTCCAACCCGACCCCACCCATGGCGCCCCTCGTGATCCACCCGCTCCGGTTCCGTCACATGATTCACCGGCTCAGGGCTGTCCGGACGACTTATCCCGCATCACGTTCGCCGGCGTGCAGGGCAGTGGTGTGAACGAACCACTCGAGGACGGCACAGATCTCGTCCGGGCGAGAGGCGAAGACATCCAGCGGGAAGGTGGGATACAGCTCCAGCTTCGCCTCGGCCAGATCGATGCCGTCGATCCGGTTGAACCGCAGCAGGAGTTCACGGCGCAGCGCCGCGTCGTCGAAGGGTGCCCGCTCCTTGAGGTGTCCGAAGGGGACCTCCGCCACGCCGGTCACCGGGTAGAGGCCGAGCGGCCGCATCGTTCGGGAGCGCGGTGAGGTTCCGACGTCGAGGAGGGGGAAGCAGCTGGTCTCGGCGCCCCTTCCGTAGTCCAGGTGGCACGCGGGATCCTGCTGTTGCCAGAAGCGGAGCACGCTGCGGAGGCTCTCGTTCGTGGCCGGCGCTTGGTTGGTGGAGAGAAGTTCGCCGAAGCGGGTGGCCCGGTCGGTCGTGTCCGCTGCCGGGGAAGGGGTCGTGACGTCGTCGTGCGCCCGGAGTTCCTTTCCGAGCAGCTCGGCCAGTTCCTCCGCGACGAGACGCGACGGCCGGTGGGCGCGGCCCGCCTCGTCGAAGCCGACTCCTTCCGCTTCGAGCAGTTCTCGCGGTGAGCGATCAGCGGGCTCATAGGCGGCCGAGACACGTCCGTCGGCATTGAGCACCCGGTAGTCGCCGTGCACGCCCTTGGCCGTGAGGAAGGTCCCCACGGCGACGGGGTGGCTGCCGATGAGTTCGGCGATCGCCCCGTAGGTGGTCCACGTGCCGGCCGGCATCGCGAGAAGGGCGGCCCGCAGTTCGGCCCAGCCGGGCCATTCGTCGTCGGCGCCGGGAGCACCGTCCTCGGGTCCGGGCCACAGTTGGACGGCCCGCTCGGAGAGCGCGTCCGCGCGGAGAGCGCGTCCGCGCGGACCAGGATCTCGGCCTTCCCCCAGCCGGATGCGCCGGCGATCTCACGGTTCATGCGCAGGGCGCTGCCGTCCAGGATCTGTTGCTTGCGCTGGAAGGGGTGGTTCGACAGCTTCGAGTTCTCACCGGTGAGGGTCAGATTGCCGAGGGTGTGCACCAGCAGGTCGCGCAGGTCCTGCGGGGTCTGGCCGTCCTCGGTCTCCTTCGCGAGCAGCTCGAACCACGCCTCGGCCGGATGCTGCGGAAGGACGTGTTCGACGGTGAGCGCGGCCTTGGCGAAGTCGACCGGCTCGGCGGAGTCGTAGCTCTCCTCCAGCCGGCGAAGCACGTAGTGGCGCTGGTGGGACTTTCCCGCCCAGTAGAACGGCTTGGTCCTTACGGCGGCGGAGAGTTCAGCGTCCGTGGGCCAGTAGCGGCGGCGGCCCGACAGGTAGTGCCGGATCGCCTCGGGTACCGGCAGATGCGACTTCTCCAGCTCCTTGGGGGCTTCGACGAAGATCCGGTTGAGACTGCTCGGAGAGATCTGACAGATGAGACGCCTGACGAGAAAGCTCTCCACGTACGTCAGGGATTCCACGGCGGCCTCCGCGTCGAGCCGGCCGGCATCCACCAGATCGAGCACCTGCAACGCCACCGGGTAGTACGTCTGGTTGCCCCAGTCCGCGAGCCGCGACAACACCTCGCGCAGAGCCGGGTGCTGCTCCCGCTCCGGACGCAGGACGCGCAGCAGGCGCTCCGACAGCCGGACGAGGTCCGCGATCTCCGCCCTGAGCGCGTCCTCATCACCTTCCACCGGCTTCAGACGCTGCTGCTGGGCTTCGTAGATCTCACTGACCTTCGGTTTGGACACCCCCCGCAGCACAAGGTCCAGCCAGAAGAGCAGTTCCAGGTTCTTCGGGCCGAGGCCCTGCTGCATGGGCAGCCACAGCTCCTGGTACACCTGCTCACCCTGTCGGGGCAGCAGCATGAAGAGGTGGTTCCGCAGCAGGTCGCTCTGCTGCAGCTGGACACCCGTGTTGTTGATGGACTTGAAGATCCGGTAGACGTTGTCCCCGGGCTCCGCGGTGATCTCGACGATGGAGAGCAGCCCGCCCAAAACGGTGACGACCACTCTCGCCCAGGTGTCTCCACCTTCCTCCTGGCCCCGCGCTAGCACGCCCCGGAAGAACCGGTAGGCATGCCCGATGTTGTCCCCGCCCCCGGCGCGCGGGCTGCCCGCGACGCACGCGATGAAGGCGCCGCGGTCCGCCTGGGTCGGCAACAGCCGGTAGTGGTCGTTGCCGTCAAGGAACTTGTTGACCAGATACTGCTCGTGGATCTTCTCCGCGAGCATGGCGATCTCCTGACCGCCGGTTTCGCGAATGTGATCGCGCAGCGCGGTGAACGCCACCATCAGGGTCGTGAGCCGCTGTTGCCCGTCCACCACCAGCCAGCGCGATACGCCTCCGGCGCTCATCTGGCCCGGTGCGAGGACGACGGAGCCGAGGAAGTGGGACGGCGTCCTCACTTCGGCCATGGCCTGGCCGACCAGCTCCGTGACGTCGTCCCACAGCTGCTTCAACTCCTTGTCCGTCCAGCTGTATGTGCGCTGGTAGAGAGGCACCTGGAACTGCTTCTCCCCGGCCACCAGCTTGCTGAACGTGACTTCCTCGGCATGCACGACGCGCCTCCCCTGGCGTGGCCGATGTGCCTCATCGACCACTTGGCGTCACCCTACGCGCACCCTCCGACAACGAGTCCCCGCCCAACGCCCCACGGAACAGCGGAGCTACGCCTCCGCCGGGCGGCGGGCGGTCGGCGGCGGGCCGTGAACGTGAGTCGGTCGCCGCGCCCGGGCCCGGGCCGACTTCGAGCAGATGGGCGCCGAGATCGACGTCGCGCGTGACCGCGGGCAGGACGTCGTTCCGGAGGTGGGCGGCCCGCTCCGTCATGGATCTGCTCGAACCGGCACGCGCACCCTGGCGCGGGCGAACGGCCAGGCGAGCCGGGTTACCAGGCAGCCGGGGCGTAGTCCTTGAGGAAGCAGCCGTAGAGGTCTTCGCCGAGTTCGCCGCGGACGATGGGGTCGTAGACGCGGGCGGCGCCGTCGACGAGGTCGAGGGGGGCGTGGAAGCCCTCTTCGGCGAGGCGCATCTTGTCGGGGTGGGGGCGCTCGTCGGTGATCCAGCCGGTGTCGACGGCGGTCATGAGGATGCCGTCCGTCTCCAGCATCTCCTGGGCGCTGGTGCGGGTGAGCATGTTCAGCGCGGCCTTGGCCATGTTGGTGTGCGGGTGGCCCGGGCCCTTGTAGCCGCGGCTGAACTGGCCTTCCATCGCCGAGACGTTGACGACGTACTTGCGGCGCGCGGTGGCCGCGGCCATCGCCGGGCGCAGCCGGCTGACGAGGACGAACGGCGCGGTGACGTTGCAGAGCTGGACTTCGAGGAGTTCGAGCGGGTCGACCTCCTCGACGCGCTGGATCCAGGTGTTGGTGGCGTCCAGGTCCGGTACGAGGCCGCCGGCGTCGATGGCGGTGCCGGCCTCGATACGGGCCGGGGTCGCGGAGCCGGTGGTCAGGGCCAGGGCGGTGATCGACTCGGGCGTCAGCGCGTCGTGGCCGGCCGACGACGGGCCGGGCAGCGCGATCTGCGCGCCGCTGCCGAAGTGGCCCAGGACGGTGCGCGAGGGCAGTTCGCCGGCCGGCAGGGGGGCGAGTTCCGCGGCGACGAGCTCCGCGTAGGCGCGGGGGCTGCGGCGGACGGTCTGCGCGGCGTTGTTGATCAGGATGTCGAGCGGGCCCTCGGCGGCGACCTCGTCGGCGAGCGCGATCACCTGGGCCGGGTCGCGCAGGTCGATGCCGACGATCTTCAGCCGGTGCAGCCACTCCGGGCTGTCGGGCATCGCCTTGAAGCGCCGGACCGCGTCGTTCGGGAAGCGGGTGGTGATGGTGGTGTGCGCGCCGTCGCGCAGCAGGCGCAGCGCGATGTACATGCCGATCTTCGCGCGGCCGCCGGTGAGCAGGGCGCGGCGTCCGGTGAGGTCCGTGCGCGCGTCGCGGCGGCTGCGGTTCTCCTTCGCGCAGGGCGGGCAGAGCTGGTGGTAGAACGCGTCGACCTCGACGTAGCGGGTCTTGCAGACGTAGCAGGAGCGGGGGCGCTCCAGGATGCCGGCGATCTCCTGCGTCACGGACGTCGTGAGCATGTTGCCCAGCGTCTCGTCGTCGATGCGGTCGGCCGCGCCGGTGGCCGTGGCCTCGGTGACGGCCTTGTCGTTCGCCGTCTTCGAGGCGCGGCGCTCCTGGCGGCGGCGCTGCTTCACCGTCCGGTAGATGCCGGCGGTGGCGCGCCGTACGGCGATGGCGTCGGGGTGGTCGACGTCGAGCTCGTCGAGCTCCGCGAGCACGCTCAGGCAGAGCTCCAGGCGCGCCGGGTCGATGCCCGTCGAATCGTCGCGCCGGGTTTCCGTCTGATCACTCGCTGTCATGCCGTTACTGCCTTCTGGATTGTCTGTTCCGCCCCGAGTCCACCCGAGTCAGGCGGAACTCTACGTACGCACGTGTAGCACCACCAAACTCGAGGCCGTCGGCGCCCCCTGGATCTACCGTCGGTGTCCGGACCGGCACGTACCGTCGCCATGGTGCGGGTGCAGGGCCCCGCCGGACCCGCGTCCGACCCGCGTCCGACCCGCGTCCGGCCCTTGAGACGGGAGCCCTGGAGACGGGAGATAGTCTCGGCACGTTCGTTCTCTCCCTGGAGGCCAGTTGAGCGCCAGCAGCCCGCTCACCGTCCCGGACGACTCTCCGTTCGGCGTAGACAACCTGCCGTACGGCGTCTTCACCACCGCCGACCGGCCGGATCAGCGCCGGATCGGTGTCGCCATCGGTGGCCACGTTCTCGACGCGGGCGCGGCGGCCCGCAGCGTCGGTGCCCTCGCCGAACCCGGATTCGCCACGCTCGACGCGCCCTCGCTGAACCCGCTGCTGGCCGCCGGCCGGCCGGTCTGGACCGCGGTGCGCGCCGCGATCACCCGGTGGCTGACGGACGAGGCCCTCCGTGCGGCCGTCGAGCCGTGCCTGGTGCCGCGCGCCGATGTCACCCTCCACCTGCCGTTCGAGGTGGCCGACTACGTCGACTTCTACGCGTCCGAGCACCACGCGACGAACCTCGGCCGGATCTTCCGGCCCGGCTCCGAGCCGCTGACGCCCAACTGGAAGCACCTGCCGATCGGCTATCACGGCCGTTCCGGCACGATCGTCGTCTCCGGTACGCCGATCACCCGCCCGTCCGGGCAGCGCAAGGCCCCGGCCGACCCGGTTCCGGACTTCGGCCCGTCCCGCCGCCTGGACATCGAGGCGGAGCTGGGCTTCGTCGTCGGCACGCCGTCCGAGCTGGGCAGCCCGGTCGCGCTGGCCGACGCCGCCGAGCACGTCTTCGGCGTCTGCCTCGTCAACGACTGGTCCGCCCGCGACCTCCAGGCGTGGGAGTACGTGCCGCTGGGCCCGTTCCTCGGCAAGTCCTTCGCCACGTCGGTCTCGCCGTGGATCGTCCCGCTGGACGCCCTCGCGCAGGCCCGCACCACCCCGCCGGAGCGCGACGTCGAGCCGCTCCCGTACCTCGACGACCGGGACGCCGCGGCCGAGCCGTCCGGCTTCGACATCGCCTTCGAGGTCCGGCTCAACGGCCATGTCGTCTCGCGCCCGCCGTTCGCCGCCATGTACTGGACCTTCGCGCAGATGCTCGCGCACATGACCGCCAACGGCGCGTCCCTGCGGACCGGTGACCTCTTCGCCTCCGGCACCATCAGCGGTCCCGAGCGCGAGACGCGCGGCGCGCTCATCGAACTGACGTGGAACGGCCAGGAGCCGCTGAAACTGGCGGACGGCAGCGAGCGCACGTTCCTCGACGACGGCGACGAGGTCGTCATCACCGCCACCGCACCGGGCCCGAACGGAACCCGCATCGGCTTCGGCGAGGTAACGGGCCACATCGTGCCCCGCCCCACCGCCTGACGGTCACCGCCCCACGCCCGGCCCGCTCGCTGGACGACCGAAAGGCCGTCTAGCGGGCGCGCCCGCGTGGCTTGAGCCGCGTCGCCGGAAGCTCCGGCGCGGGCAGCGGGGCGCCGTCATAGCCCTTCACATCCCCGAAACGGGAGCCGCTCATCCAGTCCGAACGGGCCTGTGCGATGTCGTCGTTGGACCGTCCGACGAAGTTCCACCACATGACGATCTTCTCGTCGAAGGGCTCGCCGCCCAGCAGCATCAGGCCGCTGTCCACGTCGGCGCGGATCGCGAGGTCGCGGCGGCCGCAGCCGAGGTAGAGCATCGAGCCGGGGGCGAGGCGTACGCCGTCGACCTCGGCCTCGCCGGACATCGTCAGGGCCGCGTACTCGAAGTCGGGGCGGAGCGGCAGGCGGGTGTCGGTGCCCGCTGCCAGGGCGAGGTCGGCGCCGACGAGCGGGGTGTGGGTGGTGCCGGGTGAGACGGCGCCGTCCAGTTCGCCCATGATGACGGTGGCCTGCAGACCGCCGCCTCCGGTGACGACCGGCAGGTCGGCGTGGTGCTCGAAGGCCGGCGCGGTGTTCCGGTGGGCCTCCGGGAGGGCGACCCAGAGCTGGGCGCCGTGCAGGAGCCGGGGGTGGTCGCGCGGCGATTCCTCGGAGTGCGAGATGGCCCGGCCGGAGGTCATCAGTCCCAGCTCGCGGGGGCGTACGGTCTGCAGGGTGCCGAGGCTGTCGCGGTGCAGCACCTCGCCGTCGTGCAGCCAGCTCACCGTCTGCAGGCCCATGTGCGGGTGCGGCGGGACCTGCATCCCGGACTCGCGCGCGATGTCGTCGGGGCCGTAGTGGTCGACGAAGCACCAGGCGCCGACCATCCGGCGGCCCAGGTTCGGCAGGAGGCGCCGCACCTGGGTGCTCTCGCCGAGGGTGACGGTGCGGGCGGCGAGGAGCTCGCGGACGGGCTCGGCCGAGACGTCGTCGCGGCCGCCGCACACGGTCGGTGCGGGCTTCACATCGAGGTTGCTCATGCCCCGATCATCGCGCACCGGTCCGCGGACGCCTCGGCACCCCGTATGCCCGGTGCCTCACATGCCCGGGTGCACTCCGTGGACCAGGTCCATCGCCTCGCTGGTGTAGCGCTCGCGGGCGCTCAGGTCGAGGTCGGGGAAGTAGTCCTTGAGCCGGGTGACCACCTGCTGCTCGGACTCGTGGCAGTCGCGCAGCAGGAAGATCGCCTTGTGCAGAATCGACTGGTCCATCGGAATGCCCCCCTCGGAACGCCCACCCGCCTCTTGCGGTGGGCCGCTTCCCACGGTACGCAGACGACCGTCAGCACTTGGGCAAAGAGATCTCCGCGCCGGGCAAAGATGTCTACAGGCCAGGCAAAAGATCCATGGGGATGTCGACCGGGCGGGCCCGCAGGTACTCGCCCAGGCTCTTGGCCTGCGGGTCGGGGCGGGTGGAGGCGGCGACGCCCTCGCCGAGCAGGCCGTGCAGGACGAAGTTGAGGGCGCGCAGATTGGGCAGTTCGTAGCGGACGACCTCCAGCTCGGCGGCCTCCGGGAGCAGCAGCCGCAGCTCGTCGACGCCGAGGTGGGCGTGGAGCCACGCGTACGCCTCGTCAGTGCGGGCCCACAGGCCGATGTTGGCGTCGCCGCCCTTGTCGCCGGAGCGGGCGCCGACCAGCCGGCCCAGCGGTGCCCGGACGGTGGGGCCGGACGCCATGGCCGGACGTGGCTCGGAGCCGGCGGCCGGCCGCTCCTGTCGCACGCGCGCCACCGTCGGCGGCCTCGGCACGTCCAGCCTGGTGCCGTCGGCCAGCACGACCTGGGCCGGCACCTCGTCGGCGGCGACCAGCGCGGGCCAGTACACCCCGTACTCGGTGGGCCGGGGGACGCCTGCTCCAGGTAGAAGCCGGGGTAGCTCGCCAGCGCCGTGCCCGCGACCGCGGTGAACAGCGCGCGGCCGACCTTGTCGCGGTCGGGGTCCTTGACGGTCAGGGTCAGCCGGGCGGTGTCGGCCGCCGGCCGTTCCATCCGCAGGTCGAACTCGTCGAAGCGGTCGCCGCCGCCCGTCGCGTCGAGCAGGGACGCCTCCGCGAACCGCGCCTTGGCCTCGATGTCGAGGCCGGTCAGCACGAAGGTGGCGCTGTTGCGGAAGCCGCCGAGGTAGTTGAGGCAGACCTTGAGGGTGTCGGGCGCGGGCTCGCCGCGGGTGCCGGTGACCCGGACCCGGTCGGGTCCCTCCTGCTCCAGTCGCAGGGTGTCGAAGCGGGCGACGACGTCGGCGTTCAGGTACTCGGGTCGCTCGATCTCGTACAGCAGTTGGGCCGTGACGGTGTCGACGGTGACCGCGCCGCCGGTTCCCTCGTGCTTGGTGATGACGCAGGAGCCGTCGGGGTGCATCTCGGCGATGGGGAAGCCGGGGTGCACGGGGTACTCGATCTCGGTGAAGAAGGAGAAGTTGCCGCCGGTGGCCTGGGCGCCGCATTCGATGATGTGGCCCGCGGCGACCGCCCCAGCGAGCCGGTCCCAGTCGTCGAGCGCCCAGTCGAAGGCCCAGGCGGCCGGCCCGGTGACGAGCGCGGCGTCGGTGACCCGGCCGCAGATGACCACGTCGGCGCCGGCGCGCAGTGCGCGGGCGATGCCCCAGCCGCCGAGGTACGCGTTGGCGGTGACGGGCTCGATCCCGGAGTCGGCGAGCAGCCGGCCGGTGGACAGGTTGGCGAACCCGTGGCCCTTCTCGCGCAGCTCGGGGAGACGGTCGAGGAGGTCGTCGCCCTCCAGGTGGGCGATGGTGGGGTGGAGGCCGCCGAGCGCGGCCAGTTCGCCGAGTTTGGCGGCGAGTCCGGCCGGGTTGAGACCGCCGGCGTTGACGACGACCTTGATGCCGCGTTCCAGACAGCTGCCGAGCACCTCGTGCATCTGGGCGAGGAACGAGACGGCGTAGCCGGCGTCGGGGTCGCGCTGCCGCGCCTTCCACAGGATCAGCATCGTCAGTTCGGCGAGGTAGTCACCGGTCAATACGTCGATCGGACCGCCTTCGACCATCTCGCGGGCGGCGGACAGCCGGTCGCCGTAGAAGCCCGAGCAGTTGGCGATACGCAGGACGTCGAACGGTGCCGGCATGACGGTCACTCCTGGTCGGTGCTGGGCAGTGGTGGCCGCGCGCAGCATTTCGCGTGCGGTGGCCACCCGGCAAGGGGCCCGTACGGAGCACCCCCTCTCGCGTCGGAAGCGTAGGCCGCCTAACGTTCGTGCATGAGCTCTGCTGGGACGACCCCTCCGCCGCCGGACGCAACACCTTCCACCACCCAGGATTCCGGTTCCACCGCCCAGGATTCCGGTTCTGCCACCCCGGATTCCGGCGCCTCACGGGGTGTTCCGGCGCTGCCGGACGGATCGGGCGGGTTCGCGGCCGAGCTGCGGGACGCGATCAGTTTCCGGGCTTTCCTGCTGGTCGTCGGAGGTCTGCTGATCCAGCTGGCCTTCATCGTCTCGTACCTGGGCGCGTTCCACTCCCCCACCCCGCACCGGATTCCGGCCGCCGTCGTGGCGCCCGCGCAGGTGGCGGGCAAGGTGGCCGCACAGCTCAACGGGCTGCCGGGCGAGCCGGTGAAGGCGGTCGTGGTGGCCGACGAGGCCGAGGCGCGACGGCAGATCATGAACCGTACGGTGGACGCCGCGATCCTCATCAACCCGGCGGGCAAGACCGATGCACTGCTGGTGGCCTCCGCGGGCGGCCCCTCGGTGTCGCAGACCGCCGCGCAGATCGCGCAGAGCGTCGAGAAGACCCAGCACCGGCAGGTGACGGTCACCGACATCAAGGCCCCCAACAAGGAGGACGGCCGCGGCCTGAGCTCGTTCTACCTGGTCATCGGCTGGGTGGTGGGCGGCTATCTGACCGCGTCGATCCTGGGTGTGGCGGGCGGCGCCCGGCCGGTCAACCGGCACCGTACGGCGATCCGGCTCGGCACTCTCGCGCTCTTCGCGGTGGTCTCAGGACTCGGCGGGGCGATCATCGTGGATCCGGTGTTCTCGGCACTGACCGGCCATTTCGTGGCGCTGTGGGCGATCGGCGCGCTGGTGGTCTTCGCGGCCGCCGCCGTCACCACGGCTCTGCAGACGCTCTGCGGGATCATCGGCATCGGGCTGTCGATCCTGCTCTTCGTCGTGATGGGCAACCCGAGCGCGGGCGGCGTCTATCCGGCGTCGCTGCTGCCGCGGTTCTGGAGCGCGATCGGGCAGTCCCTGCCGCCGGGCGCGGGCACCACGGCGGTCCGCAACACCGTGTACTTCGGCGGCAGCGCGACCTCCGGCCCGCTGTGGGTGCTGGCGGCTTACGCCGTCGCCGGTGTCGTCGTCGCGATGGCCACCGTCGTGGTGCGCGACCGCCGGGCGGGTGCCGGGGCGGGCGCCGGAACGGGTCCCGGGGCGGGTTCCGTCGCGGGCCAGGAGCCGTCCTAGGAAACGCCTTTGACGCCATGGCCTAGCCTTCAACGCCACGACCCAGCCTTCGATGCCACGATCTAGGCTGGGTCCATGGGCTCCTACGATGATCTCCCGCCGTTCGAACTCGCCTTCCCCGGTCCGCTGCGCGACCGGCTGGTCGGCGCGGTCCTGTCCGGGGAGAAGACCTCCACGACCGGGCTCGTCGTGGACTACGAGTACTGCGGGGAGGCGCTGCCCGTCGTCGGTGAACGGTCCGCGCTGATCGATTCGGCGGACCGGCCGGTGGCCGTGCTGGAGACCACGGAGGTCCGCGTGCTGCCGCTCGCCGAGGTCGATCTGGCGCACGCGGTGGACGAGGGCGAGGGCGATCGCACCGTCGCCGAGTGGCGGGCGAACCATGAGGGGTTCTGGCACAGCCCGGAGATGCGCGAGTCGATCGGCGACCCGGAGTTCACCGTCAGCGACGGGACGCTGGTCGTCGCCCAGCGGTTCCGCGTCGTGGAACGCCTCGACCCGGAGACCGGCGCACCCGCGCGACCGCGCTCCGCGGACGAGCTGCTGGACATCGTCGACGAGAACGACGAGGTCGTCGGCCAGGAGCGGCGGGCCGAGGCGTACGCCCGCGGGCTGCGGCACCGCTGCGCGTTCGTGCTGGTGAAGGACGGCGAGGGCCGGACGTTCGTGCACCGCCGCACCGCGGTGAAGCTGGTCTTCCCCTCGCTGTACGACATGTTCGTGGGCGGGGTCGTCGGAGCGGGCGAGACCTACGACGAGGCGGCGCTGCGGGAGGCCGAGGAGGAGCTGGGGGTGTCGGGACTCGCGCGGCCCGTACCGCTGTTCAAGTTCCTCTACGAGCGGGACGGGCACTCCTGGTGGTCCCAGGTGTACGAGGTGCGGTGCGAACTCCCGGTCTCCCCGCAGGTCGAGGAGGTCGCCTGGCACACCTTCCTGACCGACGGTGAACTGGAACGGCGGCTGTCCGAATGGGAGTGGGTCCCGGACGGCCTCGACGCGTTCCACAGGCTGCGCGAGTGGCGTGGGCGGCCTCCTGTGGCGTAGCCGTCCTGGCTGAAGAACGTGCTGGTGAAAGCCCCTGCCACCGCACGCACCCCGCACTCACCACCGCACTCACCCCCGCCGGACACCGGCCGGACACCCGGCGTCCGGGTCCGGCACCGGGTCCGGACGTACAGTGACCGGGTGATCGTCTTCGTACGGGCGCTGCCCGGCAGGCTGCGGGCCGGGGTGTCGGCGGTCGGGCTGTGGTTCTCGCCGGCCCGGGTGCAGGCGGAGGGCGAGACGCCCGACTACCGGTTCTCGCTGGCCAACGAGCGCACGTTCCTGGCCTGGATCAGGACCGCGCTGGCGCTGATCGGCGGCGGCTTCGCGGTGGACCAGTTCCTGCCGGACCTGCCGCGGACCGTCCGGGTCGTTCTGGCGCTGGCGCTGCTGGCGGGCGGCGCGATGTGCGCGGTGCGGGCCGTCAACTACTGGGTGCGGTGCGAGCGGGCCATGCGCCGGAACGAGGACCTGCCGCTCTCCCGCTTCCCGACGCTGCTGGCCGTGCTCGTCGCGGGCATCGCGGTGGTCATGGTGGCGATCGTGCTGCTGGGCCGGGCGGGTTAGGCGGTGTCCGAGCCGCCGGTGGGAGTGCGGGACCGCGATCCCGGTCTGCAGCCGGAGCGGACCCGGCTGGCCTGGCGGCGGACGACCCTGTCGTGCGCGGTCGCCGCGGTGCTCGCGGGCCGGCAGGCGGTCCACCGGGGGCTGTCGGGCGTGGGGATCGTGGGAGTGGCGCTCGGCGCCCTGGTCTGGCTCGCCTTCCTGCTCGTCGCCCAGCGCAGGATCCGCCTCATGGACGCGCCGCGGCCGCCCGTGATGACGTCACGGGCGGCCGCGGCGGTGGTGGGGTGCACGGTGGCGCTGGCCGTCTTCGGCGCGGCCGTCCTGTGGTGACCACCGGGCTTCGCGGCGGCCGTGCTGTGGTGACCACCGGGCTTCGCGGCGGCCGTGCTGTGGTGACGTCCGGGCCTCGGTGCGGCCGTGCTGTGGTGACAACCCGGCCGCCGGGGATCGGACGGGCCACAAGGTGATGTCCGGGCCCGGGGCCGGACGGGTCACATGGTGACGACGATCTTGCCGCGGGTGTGGCCCTCGGCGTTGAGCCGCTGTGCGTCCGCCGTCCGCTCCAGCGGGAACGTGGCGGCGACCTCCACGGTGATGACACCGGCCTCGGCGAGGTCGCTGAGCGCCGAGAGGTCCGCGGCGTCCGGGCGGACCCACTGGAACCGGCCGCCCATGCCCAGCACCGCCGGGTCGGCGATGGAGACCAGCCGGCCGCTGTCGGCGTCGGCGAGCAGGCCCGGGGAGACGGTCAGGGCGTCGCCGCCGACCAGGTCCAGTACGGCGTGCACGCCGTCGGGGGCCAGCGCCCGTACGCGGTCGGCGAGGCCGTCCCCGTAGGTCACCGGTTCCGCGCCCAGCCCGCGCAGGTACTCGTGGTTGTGCTCGCCCGCGGTGCCGATCACCCGGGCGCCGACGTGCTTGGCGAGCTGGACGGCCATGGAGCCGACCCCGCCCGCCGCGGCGTGGATGAGGACCGTGTCGCCCTTGCCGACGTTCAGCTCGCCGAGGAGCGTCTGGTAGGCGGTGAGGCCCGCCAGCGGAAGGCCCGCGGCCTGCTCGAAGCTGAGGTTGGACGGCTTGCGGGCCAGCGTGCGGACCGGGGCGCCGACGTACTCGGCGAACGTGCCACGGGACAGGAAGTCCTCGCGCACATAGCCGATGACCTCGTCGCCCTCCTCGAACTCGGGGGCGTCGGGACCGGTCCTGACGACGACGCCGGAGACGTCCCAGCCGGGAATGACGGGGTAGACCGCGTCGAGCATCGAGTCCAGGTAGCCGGCCTGCGCCTTCCAGTCGACGGGGTTGACGGCCGCGGCCCTGACCTTGATCAGGACGGTGTCCGGTCCGACCTTGGGGTCGGGGCGGTCGCCGTACTCCAGGGCCTCGGGCCCTCCGTAGCTGCGGTAACTGACGGCCTTCATGGTGATGGCTCCTGTACGCCGTGGGGGGATCGGGCGGGGATCAGACGACGCCGGCCTTGTCGGTCGCGTCGGGCTGCTCGGCCGCCTTGAGGGGGGACGGGACGGTACCGGCGGCGGAAGCCGTCACCTCGACGGTCCGGGGTCCGTGGTGGGTCCGCAAGCCGAGCCAGCTGACCAGCCCGACCAGCGCGAAGGAGACGGCCGCGATACCGAAGGTGAGGCTGAAGCCGGATTCGGCGGGCAGCGGCGGTGCTCCGGCGGGCAGGTGCCCGATGGTCTTCGACGCCAGGATCGTGGTGACCACGGCGCTGCCGATCGCGCTGCCGGTGGAGCGGGAGATCGAGTTGATGCCGTTGGCGATGCCGCTCTGGTGGTGCGGGACGCTCTCCATGATGACGGCGGGCATGGCCGCGTAGCCGAAGCTGACGGCCGCACCGACGATGAGGCCGGCGCCGATCACCGAGGCGGTGTGGCTGTGGTCGAGGGCCAGCCAGCCGAAGCCGGCGGCGCCGAGCACGGCGGCCAGGCCGAGCACGACCCGCGGGCCGCGGTGCCGGACGAGACGGCCGCCGATGGGCGAGGCGAGCAGCGAGACGATCGCGCCGGGGAGCAGGAACTCGACGGAGGCCCGGAGGATGGACGCGTCGAAGCCGTAGCCGGTGAGCGCCTTGGGCATCTGGACGAGGTAGGAGACGCCCAGGAAGTTCGCGAACATGCCGAAGCCGACGAGGATCCCGGCGAGGTTGGCCATCAGCACCGGGCGGTGGACGAACATCCGCATGTCGACCAGCGGCTCGCGGACCTTGAGCTCGGTCAGCACCCAGACGGCGCCCATGACGACGGCGCCGGCGAAGCTGCCCAGCGTGCGGCCGGAGGCCCAGCCCCATTCGTGGCCCTGCGAGATGGGCAGCAGGAGCAGCAGGAGGGCGATGCCGAGGGTGAGCGCGCCGAGGATGTCGGTGCGGCCGCCGGTCTTGTGCCGGGTCGCGGGGACCATGGTGACGACCGCGACCAGGGCGAGGACGGCGAAGCCGGTCGCCATCCAGAACGCGTTGCGGTAGTCGGCGTCGGGGCCCGAGGTGAGCAGGCCGGTGGCGACCAGTGCGAGGCCACTGCCGAAGGCGAGGGTGCCGCTGACCAGCGCCATCGCACCGGGCAGCTTCTGCGGGCGGACCTCTTCGCGCAGGACCGACAGCGCCAGCGGGAAGATCGCGGTGGCGGCGCCCTGGAGCACCCGGCCGAGGATGAGCAGCGGCAGGGAGGTCGCCAGGGCGGCGATGACGGAACCCACGACCATGACGCCCAGTACGGCCACCAGGGTCGGCTTCTTGCCGTGCTGGTCGCCGAAGCGGCCCAGCAGCGGGGTGAAGACCGCGGCGGACAGCAGGGTCGCGGTGGTCACCCAGCTGACGTTGGCGGTCGAGGTGCCGAGGTCGTTGCGGATCAGGCCCAGGATCGGGACGGGCAGGGTCTGCATCATCGACACGACCATGGCGGCGAGGCTCAGGGCGAAGACGATGACCGTCTCGTTCCGGTGCCCCGCTTCGGCGGGTGCGGTGGTGGCTTGGCTCATGGCTGGCGGGTCCTTCTCATTGCTTCACACCAATGCTTCACAACTTGGATGCTTGATGTCGTCAAGCAACTCGACAGACGGTAGACCTCAATAGTTAAGGACGTCAAGTTAATGATTGATGTCGTCAAGCATTTTGAGTACACTCCACCCATGAGCGCCACCACGAACGTCCCGACCAAGCTCGAGCTCCTGGAGCTGCTGGCCGCCATCGGCACCGCCCAGTGGCGGGATTTCGCGGCCGCCGCCGCCCACCACGGCCTCACCTCCACCCAGGCCAAGGTCCTCGCCCAGCTCGACGGGCCGCTGCCGATGCGCGGTCTCGCGGCGCTGCTGGTGTGCGACGCGTCGAACGTCACCGGGATCGTGGACCGGCTGGAGGCGCGGTCGCTCGTCCGCCGCGAGGCGGACCCCGCCGACCGGCGGGTCAAGAACGTCGTGGCGACCGACGAGGGCCGCGACACCATCCGGCGCGTGCGCGAGGAGATGCAGGCGACGCACGGCGCGCTCGACGCCCTGGACGAGGACGAGAGCGCGACGCTCTACGCCCTGCTGGGACGGCTCCGCCCGGCGATGGAGAACAACGCCTGACGGTGCCGAGGCCGGCAGAGCGACCCGCCCGCGTCAGCGGCGGCGCAGCGCCGCCGCGAGCGCCCGCACCTCACGCCGCGCGAACCCGGGCTCCCGCCCCAGCGCGCGGACCAGGTCGTCACGTACCGCGCGGGTGCGGCCCGCCTCGACCAGCGCCAGCGATTCGGCGAGCGCGGCCGGGAGCGACGGGTGGTACCAGGGCTCCCCGGCGTCCTCGTCGAACCAGCGGACGGCCGGGAACGAGCTGTGCACCTTGGGCTGGTGGTCGCCGAACCACGACCAGGTCCCGGGGTCGAGCGACACATTGACCACATGGCCGGCGGGCAGCGTCCGCACCCACGGGCGTGACGCGTCCTGCTGCCAGCGCCAGTGCCCCGGGCTGGTCCTGCCCCGCTGGGTGACGCCCACGTAGCGCAGCTTGCGACGGATCACCGGCCACGGCTCGCGGCTCTCCTCGATCCAGCCGGCGAGCGCGCGGTGCAGGGTGTCGAAGGTGTTGCCCCGGTACACGACGTCCACGAGGGCGACCGGCCGCTTGCGGCGGGCCAGCGCGTACGGGTCGAGCCCCGCCGCGGCGAGATGCTCGCGGAAGCGCGCCCGCATCGCGGGCGTCCAGCCCCGGTCGCTGGTGCACGAGACCGGCAGCCGCAGCAGCCGGCCCTCCCACGACGAGCCCTCGAACGCACCGGTCAGCAGGTCGTACATGCTGTCCAGCGACCGTCCGACGAAGCACAGGTCGGCGCCGTCGGAGCGGGCCAGCACCTTCGCGGCGCATTCGGTGAGCGACGGCAGATAGCGGAGCCGGATCGGCGGCGCGCCCTCGGTGAGCGCGCCGAGCCGGTCCGGTCCGGCACCCGCGGACGTGGCGAGGTTCCAGCGGAACGGCTGCGGCGGGGCGGCGGGGGACGCGGGCGGTCGAGCGGGCATACGCCCCAGTGGATCACCGCCGGCCGACCGGGTCACCCGGTTTTCCGGCCACGGCCCGCGGAGCGCCGTACGGCCGGCCCTCCGGCGCCAGGATGTGACGGGCCGTGCGGCCGGCTCTACGGCGCCAGGATGTCCAGTTCGCGCAGCGCGCCCACGCAGATCTCCCGCATCAGGCTCTCCGCGCCCGCCGCGTCCCGCGCCCGGACCGCCTCGGCGACCCGTACGTGCAGGGTGACCGCCTCGGGGTCGGGGGCCGTGAACATCACATGGTGTTCGGTGCGGCCGGTCAGCACCTCGGCCACGACGTCGCCGAGCCGGGCGAACATCTCGTTGCCCGAGGCCTGGAGCATGACGCGGTGGAACGCGACGTCGTGCACCAGGTACTCGCCCAGGTCCGCGGCGCGGCCGGCCGCGGCCATATCGGACGCGAGCACCGTCAGTTCCCGGCACTGGCCCGGCGTGGCGGCCTGGGCGGCGAGCCCGGCGGCCACCGGCTCGACGGCGGTGCGCAGCATCGTCAGCGAGCGCAGCTGGCGGGGGCGGTCCGCACCGGCCAGCCGCCAGCGGATGACCGCCGGGTCGAAGACGTTCCACTCCTCGGTGCGCCGCACCGTGACGCCGACCCGGCGGCGGGTCTCGACCAGGTGCATGGCCTCCAGGACGCGGACGGCCTCGCGGACGACGGTGCGTGACACCCCGTACCGCACTTCGAGTTCGTCGATGCGCAGCACCGTGCCGGGCGGGTAGCCGCCCGAGGCGATGGCGGGCCCGAGTTCGGCCAGTACGCGGGCGTGCAGGCCGCCGCTCTCTCCCTGCTGAGGCATGGGTGACAGCCTATGTGCCACCACCTTGGTATGACGTTTTCAGAGCGAACTCTTGAATAAGTAGTACCTATGGCGTTTATTGGTGCCAGCCGCTTGCACAAGGAGGTACGAGCGCATGACTGCCGAACCTGCGCAGCACCAGCCACAGCACCAGCCGCAGCACCAGCCGATCCCTCCGGTCGTCGTCGTCATGGGCGTGTCCGGATCGGGCAAGTCCACGGTCGGCGGCCTGCTCGCCGAACGGCTGGGGGTCCCCTACGCCGAGGCGGACGACTTCCACCCGCCGGCGAACATCGCCAAGATGTCGGCCGGCCATCCGCTGGACGACACCGACCGCGAGCCGTGGCTGGACGCCATCGCCGCCTGGGTCGCCGAACGCGAGGGGCTGGGCGGTGTGGTCAGCTGTTCCGCCCTGCGCCGCCGCTACCGCGACCGGCTCCGCGCCGCCGCCCCCCGGCTGTTCTTCCTGCACCTGGACGGGCCGCCCGAGGTGATCGCCGCGCGGCTCGCGGCCCGCATGCAGCACTTCATGCCGCCCGGCCTGCTGCGCTCGCAACTCGACGCCCTCGAACCGTTGGGCGAGGACGAAATCGGCACCGCCGGTGCCGTCGTCACGATCGACGGCGGCCCGCAGCAGATCGCCGAGCGCGCGTACGCCGCGCTCCCCCGCTGACCCCAACACCCCCCGCTGACCCCCACATCCGCCGCCGTCCCCCTGGAGTACGAACGTGTCTGCACTCAGCGTCGAGTTGCTGGCCGCGACGACCGCGCCGCCCATCACCTCCGCCGGTGACACCCAGGTCGGCATCGCCGCACTCGTCGGCATCGCCGTCATCATCGTCCTGATCACCCGCTGGAAGGTGCACGCCTTCCTCGCCCTCACCATCGGCTCGCTCGTGCTCGGCGCGGTGGCGGGCGCACCGCTGGCGAAGGCCGTCACGAGCTTCACGACGGGCCTCGGCTCGACGGTCGCGGGGGTCGGCGTGCTCATCGCGCTCGGCGCCGTCCTCGGCAAGCTGCTGGCGGACTCGGGCGGCGCCGACCAGATCGTCGACACCATCCTGGCCCGCACCAGCGAGCGCCGGATGCCGTGGGCGATGGCGGGGATCGCGGGCCTGATCGGGCTGCCGCTCTTCTTCGAGGTCGGCATCGTGCTGCTGATCCCGGTGGTGCTGCTGGTCGCCCGGCGCGGCAACTACTCGCTGATGCGGGTCGGCATACCGGCACTGGCCGGGCTCTCCGTCATGCACGGCCTGGTGCCGCCGCACCCCGGTCCGCTCGCCGCCATCGACGCCATCCACGCCGACCTCGGCACCACCCTGGCGCTCGGCGTCCTCGTCGCGCTGCCCACCCTCGCCATCGCGGGGCCGCTCTTCGGCCGGGTGGCCGACCGCTGGGTGAAGGTCGACCCGCCGGAGAACCTCACCCCGGCCCGCGCCTCGGACAAGCTGGAGCACCGCCCCAGCTTCGCCGCGACGGTGTGCACGATGCTGCTGCCGGTGGCACTGATGCTCGCCAAGGCGCTGGTGGACGTCATCGTCGACGACAAGCAGAGCCTGGTCTTCCGGATCTTCGACGTGGTCGGCACACCGCTGATCGCGCTGCTCGCCGCCGTCGTCCTGGCCATGTTCACCATGGGCCGCGCGGCCGGGTTCACCAAGGAACGGATCTCGTCGACCGTCGAGAAGTCGCTCGCCCCGATCGCCGGGATCCTGCTCATCGTCGGTGCGGGCGGCGGGTTCAAGCAGACGCTGATCGACGCCGGGGTCGGCAACATGATCCTCAACTGGTCGGACAGCTGGAACATCTCACCGCTGCTGCTCGCCTGGCTGATCGCCGTCCTCATCCGGGTCGCCACCGGCTCCGCGACCGTCGCGACGATCTCCGCGGCCGGCCTGGTGGCACCACTCGCGGCCGACATGTCGACAACTCATGCGGCGCTGCTGGTACTCGCCGTCGGAGCGGGCTCGCTGTTCTTCTCGCATGTCAACGACGCCGGGTTCTGGCTCGTGAAGGAGTACTTCGGGATGGATGTCCCGCAGACCCTCAAGTCCTGGTCGACGATGGAGACAGTGATCTCTGTGGTGGCCCTAGGCTTCGTCCTGCTGCTCTCGCTCGTTCTGTAGGGCGAGACGGCGTTCAGAGGACAGTTCTGGGGAGGGCACGCATGGGCACGACGGCGATTGTCGACACGACCGGCACGGAGCCGTATCTCATGGAACTGGCTCCGGACGTCCATGCGTTCTGCCAGCCCGACGGCGGCTGGTGCCTGAGCAACGCGGGCTTCGTCAGTGACGGCGCGAGCACCCTGCTCGTGGACACCGCCGCCACCGAACGCCGCGCCCGGCTGCTGCGGGACGCCATCGCCACGGCGGGCGCGCCGCACCCGCAGTACGTCGTCAACACCCACCACCACGGCGACCACACCTACGGCAACGGCCTGTTCGCGGCGGGCGGCTCGGCCGTCGTCGGGCACACCGCGTGCCGCCGGGAACTGCTCGCCGCCGGCCGCCAGCTGCACGGTGTCTGGCCCGACGTCGACTACGGCGACATCGAGATCACCGCGCCCACTATCACGTACTCCGAATCGATGCGGCTGCACACGGCCGACTCGGAGGTGCGGCTGTTCCACCCGGGGGTGGCGCACACGCCGGGCGACACCATCGTGTGGCTGCCGCGCCAGCGCATCGTCTTCACCGGTGACCTGGTCTTCAACGGCGGCACGCCGTTCATCCTGATGGGGTCGCTGACCGGGTCGCTGCGCGCGCTGGACCTGCTGCGGTCGCTGGACGCCGAGATCGTCGTCCCCGGGCACGGCCCGGTCACCGACCCCGGCGTCTACGACACCATGGAGCGGTACCTGCGCAACCTCGGCTGTCTCGCGGAGACCGGCCGCGCCGCCGGCCACACCCCGCTGCAGACCGCCCGCGCCGCCGACCTCGGCGCCTTCGCCCAACTCCGCGAGTCCGAGCGGCTGGTCGCCAACCTGCACCGGGTCTACGCCGAACTCGACGGCATCGCGCCGGGCGCCCCGCTGGACGTGGCGGCGGCGTTCGCCGACATGGCGGAGATGAACGGCGGCGTGCCGGTGGCCTGCCACGCGTAATGCCCTTCCGGCGGATCATGGCGCCCGGTCCTGTCGGCCTGCGGCCGGGCGGCGGCCCCGCCGCGGCAGAACGTGAGGCTCCCCCAGCACCTGTTCACGGCGGTGACCGGTCCTCCGCGACACCGGGAGCCGCCGTTCCGGGTGGGGCCCGCGCGTGATCGGCCGGACGGGCCTCAGCGGGGCTTGTCGGGCCGCGAGCCGCCGCCCGGCGGCAAAGTCACCAGCGCGGCACCGTCGGCGTCTGCCACCCCGGGTCGGCCAGGCGCATGGCTGCCGCGTCGTCGCGGTCCCGCATCGTGCCGTCGTCGTCCAGCCACCGCTGGTGGAGGACCCTGAGGGCGTCGCGGTCGAGTTCGACGCCGAGGCCGGGCGCGTCGGAGACGGTGAGCCGGCCGTCGGTGAAGACGTGCCGGGACGTGATGACGTCGTCGGTCTGCCAGGGGTAGTGCGAGTCGCAGGCGTAGTCGAGGTTGGGGACGGTCGCGGCCACGTGGGTCATGGCGGCGAGGCTGATCCCCAGGTGGGTGTTGGAGTGCATGGACAGGCCGACGCCGAAGGTACGGCAGATCGCGGCCAGTTCACGGGTGTTGCGCAGCCCGCCCCAGTAGTGGTGGTCGGACAGGACGACCTGGACGGCGCCCGTCGCGAAGGCCTCCCGGATCTCCGGGAAGGTCGTCACGCACATGTTGGTGGCCAGCGGCACCTCGGTGCCGGCCGCGACCTCCGCCATGCGGGCGGTGGTGCTGGCCGGGTCCTCCAGGTACTCGAGGACGTCGCCGAGTTCGGCGGCGACCCGCAGCGACGTCTCCACGGACCAGGCGCCGTTGGGGTCCAGCCGCAGCGGCTGACCGGGGAACTCCTCGGCCAGCGCCCTGACGGCGGCGATCTCCTCGTCGGGCGGGAAGACGCCGCCCTTCAGCTTGAAGGAGGCGAACCCGTACGTGTCGGCGAAGCGGCGGGCCTGGGCGACGACGCCGGCCGGGTCGAGCGCGGCGCCCCAGTCGTCCCGAGGCGTGTCCGCGCCGGGGTGGTGCGCCCAGCGGTAGAAGAGGTACGCGCTGTACTCGACGGTGTCGCGGACCTTGCCGCCGAGCAGGGTGTGCACGGGCAGGCCGAGGATCTTGCCGAGCGCGTCGAGGCAGGCGACCTCGAACCCGGAGATGACGGAGAGCCGCAGCTTGTCGGCGGTCTGCACCCCGCGCAGCCCGCCCACGTCGACGGAGTCGGAGACGTCGCCGGGGTCGCCGCAGACCTGCTCGGCGAGCGTGAACAGCCCGTTCAGATCGCTGACCGCATGGCCGGGCAGTGCCTTGCCCAGGGGCGCGGCAAGCTCCAGGTACCGGCTGTCGCCGTACGTCTCGCCGATGCCGACCGTGCCGTCGGCGGTGACCACCTCGATGATCAGGCGCGGGGTGAAGGGCTGGTGCACGCCCTGGGCGTTGAGCAGCGGCGGGTCGGCGATCAGGATCGGGGTGAGCCTGACCTCCGTCACCGTCAGTGCCCCGGCGTCCCTCAGTCCCCCGGCGTTCGCCGCTGCCGTCTGTGTATGTGAATACCGTTCACCCATAAGTCCAGAGGCTAGGCGGGGGCCGAGTCCGCGTCAACCCATGCCGGGAGCGCCTCCCTGGCCGCGTGCCAGGCCGCCGGCAGGGCCGCGACCCCGGTGCGGGCGGCGACCACACCGCCCGCGATGGCGCAGGTGGTGTCCATGTCGCCACGGCCGGCGACGGTGGCCCACAGGCACTCCTGGAGGTCGTCGGGGTGGTTGCCCGCGCACCACAGCGCGAACGGCACCGTGTCGGGGGCCGACACCCGGTACCCCGAGCCGAGCACCTCGGCGGCATGGCGGACCGAGGCGTACTCGGACATCCGGGAGGCGGTGCGCAGGCCGGAGCGGACGTCGGAGACGTCGAGCCGGTCCGCGACGGAGCTGAGGAAGTCGGCACGGGCGGGGGCGGGGCCGCCCCGGCCGCGGGCCGCGAGCGCGGCGGCGACCGCGACCGCCACGGCTCCGGCGACGGCCTCGGGGTGGTGGTGGGAGACGGCGGCCTGGTGGGCGGCCAGTTCGGCGACCGCGTCCAGGTCGCCGCTGTGCCAGGCGCCGAGCGGGGCCACCCGCATGGCGGCCCCGTTCCCCCAGGAGCCCTGGCCCTCGAACTGCTCGCTCACCACTTCCTGCCACCGCTCCCCCGCACCGATCCGGCGGAGCACGTCGTGCATCGAGGGACCGTAGCCGCGGTGGTCGTCGGCGGCGTACTCGTCGGCGAGGCGGCGCGCCAGCCGGTCCTGGTCGACCGCACCGCCGCTCTCCGCCAGCTCCCGGAAGAGCGCGAGCGCCTGCGCGGTGTCGTCGCTCCACAACCAGGTGTCCTGCGGCGGCAGAACGCGTTTCTCCAGCGCCTCTGGACCGGCGAGCCGGAGCACCGAGAACCAGCGGTCGCCGAAGGCGTCCCCGTGGGCGAGTCCGTGGAGCGAGTCCAGGGCGGCGGCGGGGATGTACATCTAGGCTCCTCGAAGGGCATGGACGGACCGCCAGTCTCCCAGCCGGAACCGGCCCACAACACCGGATTCCGGATCCCTACTGGACGACATACCGACTGGTCGGCATGATGGCAGGAACGCCAGGACCAAGGTGTGCCGGGTGGTGAGGAGCAGACGATGAGCGGTACGGACAATCCACCGGGCGACGGTACGGGCAATCCACCGGGCAATCCCCCGGCCGATACGGCGGGCGGCCAGGCGGGCAATGCGGCGGGCAATCCGCCGGGGCTCGACCTCGGTCGGCTGCGCGAGCACCTGGACCGGCAGCGGCCGGGACTGGTGCGCGGCACCCTGCGCGCCCGGCTGATCGAGGGCGGCCGGTCCAACCTGACGTACGCCGTCACCGACGGCGTCTCGCGGTGGGTGGTGCGGCGGCCGCCGCTCGGGCACGTCCTGGCCACCGCGCACGACATGACGCGCGAGCACCGGGTGATCAGCGCGCTGAGCGACACCCCGGTTCCGGTGCCCGGCACGGTGCTGCTGTGCGAGGACCCCGAGGTGATCGGCGCGCCGTTCTACGTCATGGACTTCGTGGACGGCACCCCGTACCGCACCTCCGCGCAGCTCGCCGTGATCGGCCCGGAGCGCACCCGCGCCGTCGTGCTGGGGCTCGTCGACACCCTGGTGGACCTGCACGCGGTGGACCCGGCGGCAGCCGGTCTCGACGGCTTCGGACGTCCCGAGGGGTTCCTGGAGCGGCAGTTGCGCCGCTGGGGCAAGCAGCTGGAGGCGTCCGGCAGCCGGGAGCTGCCCGGTATCGCGGAACTGCACGCCGCACTCGGCAAGGCGCTGCCCGCCTCGCCGGCGCCCACCGTCGTGCACGGCGACTACCGGCTCGACAACGTGCTCGTCGGCGACGACGACCAGGTCAGGGCCGTCCTGGACTGGGAGATGTCGACGCTGGGCGATCCGCTCACCGACCTCGGCCTGCTGGTCATGTACAGCGAGCAGGAGACCGTCCCCGACGCGCCCGTGTCCACCACCGGCGACGCGCCCGGCCACCCCAGCGCCCGCGAACTGGTCGAGCGGTACGCCGAGCGCTCCGGCCGCGACACCTCCGCCATCGACTGGTACACGGCCTTCGCGTACTTCAAGCTCGCCGTGATCCTCGAGGGCATCCACTACCGCTACACGCTGGGCCAGACCGTCGGCGCCGGTTTCGACCGGATCGGCTCGCTGGTCCCCGCGTTCATCGACCGCGGGCTGCTCAAGCTCCGGCTCCAGCCCCAGGAGGACTGAGGACTGATGGATTTCGCCTACGACGCCCGTACCGAGGAACTGCGGACGCGACTGACCGCGTTCATGGCGGAGCACGTCTACCCGGCCGAGCCGGTCTTCGCCCTCCAGCGCGAGCAGGCCGAGGGCGACGCCCGCTGGTCCGCGCCGCCCGTCGTGGAGGACCTGAAGGCGGAGGCCAAGCGGCAGGGGCTGTGGAACCTCTTCCTGCCCGGCGAGCGCGGGGCCGGGCTGACGAACCTGCAGTACGCGCCCCTGGCCGAGATCACCGGCCGCAGCCCGCACCTGGCGCCGCCCGCCCTGAACTGCGCCGCGCCCGACACCGGGAACATGGAGGTGCTGAGCGAGTTCGGCACCGAGCAGCAGCGCAAGCAGTGGCTGGAGCCGCTGCTCGCCGGTGAGATCCGCTCCGCGTTCGCGATGACGGAACCGGACGTCGCCTCGTCCGACGCCACCAACATCGAGACGCGGATCGCGCGTGACGGCGACTCGTACCTCATCAACGGCCGCAAGTGGTACATCTCCGGGGCGATGAACCCCAAGTGCGCGATCATGATCGTGATGGGCAAGAGCGACCCGTCCGCGGAACGCCACCGCCAGCAGAGCCAGATTCTCGTGCCGCGTGACACCCCCGGCGTCGAAGTACGCCGCGGCATGCGGGTGTTCGGCTACGACGACGGCGACCACGGCGGCCACGCCGAGGTGGTCTTCACCGACGTCCGGGTGCCGGCCGAGAACCTGATCGGCGAGGAGGGCGGCGGCTTCGCCATCGCCCAGGCCCGGCTCGGTCCTGGGCGCATCCACCACTGCATGCGCCTGATCGGCATGGCGGAGCGCGCGCTCGAGCTCATGTGCCGGCGGGCGACGGACCGGGTGGCGTTCGGCAAGCCGATCGCCGAGCAGGGCGTGGTCCAGGAGTGGATCGCGGAGGCACGGGTCGAGATCGAACTGCTGCGGCTGCTGGTGCTGAAGACGGCCTGGCTGATGGACACGGCCGGCAACCGGGGCGCCCACACCGAGATCCAGTCGATCAAGATCGCCACGCCGGCCGCGGTGCAGTCGATCATCGACCGGGCGATCCAGGTGCACGGGGCGGGTGGCGTGGGTCAGGACTTCCCGCTGGCGGAACTGTGGGCGGCGGCGCGGACGTTGCGGTTGGCGGACGGGCCGGACGAGGTGCATAAGCGCTCACTCGCGCGCCGTGAACTGAAGAAGTACGTGTAGCGGTTGGGGTAAGCCCGCGGCGCCGTCGTGGGTCGGGGCCGGGCTCTCCGGCGCGAGGGTTCGAAATCGTATATTTACGGGCCTGGCGGCCCACAAATACACGGCAGCATTTCGAACCCCCACGCCTGCGATCCCGGCCCCTCACGTTCGAGCCCGCCCGGCTCGACCCGGTTCGACGGCAGCGGGGGGTCAGCGGGAGGGCGGCGCGAAGGGTTCCCTGTCACGGTATCGGGGCCTGCCGTCGGTGCCGTCAGGGTGTTGGTCGAGCGGGATCACCCGGTACGCAATACGGCACTTGGCGTCCGCGTAGAGGAGCCGGCCGGGTCCGGAAGCCCCGGCTCGGTACCCGATGGGAACTGCGGCCGGGGCGAGGATCGGGTCGTGGCAGTAGTGACACCAGTCGTGCGGCTCAGCAACGACGGTCGCCCCGCAGGACGGCTCGCACGCGTACAGCTCGACGTAGTCGGCATGTACGCCCGTGCCCATGGGCACGGGACCGAGCGACCGGGCACGGTACAGACGCGCCTTGCAGAGCGCGCAGTTCAACCCCTGTAGCTGGTTGATCGCCAGCCGTTCCGGGTCGGGGACGGACGGGTCGGTGCTTGACTCTGCGGAAGTCATGGATGGAGCGTGGCCCGGCTGCTTCCGACCAATCAATGACAGCCGGATCATGAAGACGGGGCTGTCTCATAGTGCCGCTGTTGATCCACGAGTGCCCGTCATAGGCCTCCTATGAAAACACTGCCCGTGTCACGGGGAGTGCCTCTACGGTGGGGATACAGCACCATCTGGAGGCGCTCTGTGCCACGCTCCGACTCCAAGAAGGACATCGCCCGGACGCTCATCCATCGTGCGAACGCCGAGCAGTGGACGGTCTGGCAGTTGGCCGAGGCCATCGCCCACGCCTGCGCCTGCTCGCTCCTCCAAGCCCACCGCCTTGCACGTGGGGCGACCCTGGAAGCGACCCGCGCTGACCTCGAGGCGGTAGGAGCCAGCGTTACCGTGCAGCAGCTGTCAGCCTGGGAGACCGGGCGCGGCCGCCCCTGCGACCCGAACCTTGAGCATCTGTGCCGCCACTACGCCACCCGCCCCGACCGACTCGGGTACGGTCGCGACTTCACACCGGGCGCCCAGGCGGCTAGCGCTCAACCCTCAGTAGCACCCCGCCCAGCCGCTGCCGAGGAACCCCCGCCGGAGCTCGGTGAGATCGGCCCCGGCCCTCTGGAAGGCAAGACACTCGGGGCCCTCGGCGCCGCCCGTCGAAGCATGGCCAGCACCCTGGAATCCCCGCTGTCCGAGACGGTCCTCGATCAGTGGGAGCGGCAAGCCGTTGAGTACGGGTACGCCTACCAGGTCGCCCCACCCGCGACGCTGCTGCAGGACAGCGTCGCGGACTTCGCCGAGATCCGGGCGCTCCTCAACCGTCGGCAACCCGCGGACTCCCGCATCCGCTTGTGCCGCGTCGCCGCTCAACTCGCCGGCACTGCGGGCATCGCACTCGTGGCACTGGGCGAACCCCGTGAAGCGCGACAGTGGTTCCGTGTCGCGCAGCTGGCCGCAGACGAGACCAGCGACCGGGCGCTGCGCGCATGGCTGTTCGCCCGCGAAGCCGTCATCCCCTTCTACTACGGGTCACCCGCCGCCGCGCAGTCCCTTGCCGAGCGTGCCCGCCTTCTGGCCGGGGCGATTCCTTGCGCCACATCCGCCTGGGCGCCCTCCCTCGAAGCCCGGGCGCTCGCCCGCATGGGCCGGCACCACGAAGCCCAGGACGCGATGCGCCTGGCACACACGGCCTTCGACCGGCTGAGCTCGGCCGACACGTCGGACACTGCCTACGGCTACACCCGCCGCCAACTGGTCTGGCACGAGGGCAGCATGTGGACCACGATCGGCGACACCCGCCGGGCGCAGGCTTCGCTGCAGACCGCCCACGACCTGTACTCGGCGGACGAACACCTCGACCAGGCGCTGATCACCATGGATGAGGCGACGTGCCTCGTCGGAGTGGGTGAGGTGGCTGTCGCGTGCCAGGAGACGGAGCGGCTGCTCACCAGCCTGCCTGCAGAACATCTCACCGGCATCGTCGTGAACCGGGCACGGGACCTGCTCAACGTCCTACCGGCGCGCAGCAAGCTGACGGCCGCCGTCCTCGATCTGCGGGAGCTCGTCGAGGTCCAGGCGCGCCCGGCGATAACGGCCGGCTAGCGGCGGGCGAGCAGCTGCAACAGGCCGGTGACCGCGACGCCGGCGACGATCTGACGGTCGTCGATCATCTGCTGCACCGCGGTGAGCGGGAACCACTCGATGCGGTCGGCCTCGTGGGTGTCGACCGGGTCGGCGACGCGCACGGGATCGCGGGCGAGGAACACGGTGTGCTCGGCGTTGCACATTCCCCCGATGGGTTGGTTGTACGCCAACGGTTCCAGTGCGGTGGCGGCCACCTGGTAGCCGGTCTCCTCAAGTACTTCCCGGGCCGCGGCCTCAGAGAGCGTCTCACCGTCTTCGACGATGCCGCTGGGGATCTCCCAGTTCCACGTATCCGTGGCGAAGCGGTGGCGCCACATCAGCAGCACCTCGCCACGGTCGTTGTGCAGAACCGTGGCAGCGACGGGGGCCAGCTTGATGAGGTGGTGCTCGTATCGGGCCTGGCCGGGAGGCTGGAGGTCCACCAGATCCAGCTCAACCCAGGGGCTGCTGTAGACGGTGCGGGCTCCGTAGATCGTCCATTCGCTCACCGAGGGCCTCCGGTTGGCAGCAGCGACAAGATCGGCCAAGCCTGCCACAGCCTTTGCGCCACCTGGTGATGCTGCCGTGGCAGGCTGATCCGATCGGCCAGGACCTGGCGGAGGTCCGGACATCGAGCTCGCCCGGCGTATCGAAGCAGCGGCGGCGGGCCACGGCGCCCGGTAGCGGGGGCGCAGAAGGCCCCGCCCGACGTGGGCGGGACCGTTGCGCGCCCGTGGGCGGGTCAGTCGTTGACGACGACCACTCGGCCCGTGGTCTTGCCGTCGGCTACTCGTTGGACGGCTTCCGCCGCGCCCGCCAGGGGGACCCGTTCGCTGATGTACGGCTTCACGCTTCCCTCGGTGGCGAGGCGGGTGAGGGTTTCGTGGGCCTGGAGGACGGCTTGGGGGTCCTTGGTGTTGTAGAGGCCCCAGTGCAGGCCGAGGATCGAGTAGTTCTTGACGAGGGCGTGATTGAGGCCGGGGGTCGGGACCGTGCCGCTGGTGAAGCCGACGATGACGATGCGGCCCTCGAAGGCGATGCACTTCGTCGACCTGGTGTAGGCGTCGCCGCCGACCGGGTCGTAGACGACGTTCGCGCCGCGGCCGTTGGTGGCTTCCTTGACGACGGCCACGAAGTCCTCGCTGTACCGGTCGACGACGATGTCGGCGCCCAGGTCGCGGGCGACCTTCGCCTTGTCGGGGCCGCCGGTGACGCCGATGACGGTGGCGCCGGCGGCCTTGCCGAGCTGGATGGCGGCGCTGCCGACGCCGCCGGCGGCGGCGTGCACCAGGAGGGTCTCGCCGGGCTGGAGGGCGGCGCGGCGGTGGAGTCCGAACAGGCCGGTCTGGTAGCCGATGTGCAGGGCCGCGGCCTCGGCGTCGTCGAGGGCGTCGGGGGCGGGCAGTACGGTCGCGGCGCTGATGACGGCGAGTTCCGCGAAGGCGCCGTGCGGCAGGGATGCCGGGGAGATGATGCGGGCGCCGAGGTCGAGGCCCGTCACGCCCTCGCCGAGGTCGAGGATCTCGCCGCACAGTTCGACGCCCGGGGTGAACGGCAGCGGGGGACGTATCTGGTACTGGCCGCGGCACAACAGGGCGTCGGGGAAGTTGATGTTCGCGGCGCGTACCCGCACCAGCACCTCACCTGGGCCGGGCTGCGGGTCCGGTACCTCGTCGAGGCGCATCGCCTCGCGCGGCTCCCCGTTCTCGTGCACGCGCCATGCCTTCACCGGGTACCTCCAGTTATCGGGGCTGCCGCACCGAGTGCAGCAGCATGTCTGCGAAGTCCTCGGCGACCGTGGTGGCGGACAGCGGGCCGTCCGCGCGGTACCAGGTGCCGAGGTGGTGCACCGAGCCGAAGAAGTAGTCGACGACGAGGTCGGGCCGCAGTTCGACGCGGAAGATCCCCTCGCGCTGGCCCTCCTCGATCAGGGCCCGGAACTTCTCGTGGTAGCGGCGGCGCTCGGCGCGTACCGCCTTCTGCTTCTCCGGGCTCAGCTGGTGCATCGACCGGAAGAAGATCTTGGTGTCGTCCAGGTTCTCGATGCTGGTGACGACGACGTCGGCGGCGGCCTCGGCCAGCCGGGTGGGCACCGGGGCGGCCTGGGCGGCGATGGAGTCGAGACGCTCGGTCTGCAGCCGCAGGACGCGGGCGTAGATCTCATGCAGGAGATCGTCCTTGGAGCCGAAGTAGTGGTAGAGCGCGCCCTTCGTCACCCCGGCCGCCTCGACGATCTCCTGCACCGAGGTGCGGTCGTAGCCGCGCTCGGCGAAGAGGCGGGTGGCCTCGGCGAGCAGCCGCTCAGGTACCGCGGTTGCCTTGGTGGTCGTGCTGCGTGCCATGGCCTGCCCTTTCTCCGCACCGATGCGCCGGTCGACATTCCGACCGGTATGGACCCTATCCGGCGCGGGCCTTCAGTTCGCGCCGGAGGATCTTGCCGCTCGTGGTCTTGGGCAGCTCCTCGAGGATCTCCACCTCGCGCGGGTACTTGTAGGCGGCGAGCCGCTCCTTGCAGTACGCGATGAGGTCCGCGGGTTCCGCGGGGCTGTCCGGCCGCAGGCTGACGTACGCCTTGACGCTCTCGCCCCGGTACGCGTCGGGGATGCCGACGACGGCGGCCTCGCGTACGGCGGGGTGGGTGTAGAGCACGTCCTCGACCTCGCGCGGCCAGACCTTGAAGCCGGACGCGTTGATCATGTCCTTCTTGCGGTCGACGACGTACAGCCAGCCGGCCTCGTCCATGAAGCCGATGTCGCCGGTGCGCAGTTCGCCGCCGGGCAGGGCCGCCGCCGACTCCTCGGGGCGGTTCCAGTAGCCGGGGACCACCATCGGGCCGCGGACGCCGATCTCGCCGTGCGTGCCGAACGGTACGTCCGCGCCGAGTTCGTCGAGGATCCGCACCACCGTGTCGGGACCCGGGACGCCGACGGACAGGGTGCCGGACTCCGGGTCGACGGGTGCCTCCTGGCCGGCCGGGACGCTCGCGCAGGGCGCGGTGCACTCGGTCAGGCCGTAGCCGTTGCGTATGTAGGGCCCGAACCGCTCGCGGAAGCCCTCGACGACGGCGGGCGGCAGCGGGGCGCCGCCGGAGTAGATGTAGTGGAACGACGCGAAGTGCTCCCGGGTGGCCTCCGGGCGGGCCATCAGCGCCATGAAGGCGGTGGCGGGGCCGACGGTGTAGGCGGGGCGGTACTCCTGGAACGCCTCCAGGACGACGCCCGCCTCGAAGCGGTTGGTGAGCGCCAGGGTGGCGCCGTTGGCGATGGCCGAGGAGAGCTGGGCGACCATGCCGGTGATGTGGAACAGCGGCGCCATCGCGAAGATCACCGAGCCGTCGGGCAGGGCGAGCATGCTGCGCTGCCGGTCGGCGTTGTAGGAGATGTTCCCGTGGGTGTTCATCGCGCCCTTGGGGGCGCCGGTGGTGCCGGAGGTGTAGCTGATCAGCGCGGTACCGTGGCGCTCGGGGGCCGCGGTGGGCGGCGGTCCCGCGGCCGCGCGGGCCGCGGTGCGGGCCGCGGTAAGCAGGTCCTCGGCGTCGGTGGCGGGGAACCGGTCGCCGGGCAGTACGCGGGGGTCGTCGCGGGTCTGCAGGTCCAGCTCGCTGGTGACGAGCGCGATCGAGACCTCCGATCCGGCCACGGTCTGCCGGACGTAGCCGTCCCAGGCGCGGTCGGAGCAGACGATCGCCCGGACCCCGGCGTCGGCGAGGATGTGGGCGAGCTCATGCGTCTTGTACATCGGGTTGACCGGCACGACCGTGCCGCCGGCCTTCCACGCGCCGAGCAGCGTGATCACGAACTGCGGGACGTTCTGCAGCATGAGCGCGAGCCGGTCGCCGGGTGCGAAACCGCGTGCCGTCA